>NZ_JBEOZE010000005.1:0-382091 GCF_040297465.1 Streptomyces sp. NPDC001787 | reverse complement strand
TTTCCGGCGAGTCCGACTTTACCAGACTCTTTTCCGTTCCGTTTCCGGTCCGAATTCGATTCCAGCGGCCTGCGGATGGCCTTTGCCTTTCGGCGTGTCCACTACTTTAGCCGATTCCCTTGACGACTCATAATCGAGTCGACCGGACGAATTACGGCATGCCGAATTCGCACCCGTCAGGGTGATTCGTAGGTAGTGGTTTGGCCGCTTCGAGGTGCTCGATCCGGTCCGATGGACCGTGCCGACAGCAGTGCCTGTCTCAAGCGGCTCGGACTACATTAGGCGTACGCCGGAGTGCCGTCAAGTTGGGCGGCGGGGGGCGGCCGGCGACGACGTCATTGCCGTTCAGCGCGCGGTCGATACCCGGCCCAGCTTCCGCCCCGACGTACCGGTGGCCCGTGAGCGAGGCGTGCGTCGGCTCAGGATCCGGCGGGCGGCTTGGCTCTCGGGCTCAGTCGGTACGCCGAAACCGTCGGATCACCGGCGAGGCAGAACCGGTGCTGCCAGTCGTGGGCCTTGCTCACACCTACCCGAGGACCGACCTGGATGAGCGCGGCGGGTACCGGCTCCCCCTCGGACAGCACGACCGAGGTACCTGTCAGGAGGTCTGCGCCGTTGTGCTCTCCCGTGATGCCGAGGGCCTGACAGAGGTTCCCCGGGCCTCGGGCCAGGCGTGGGCTCTCGACCCTCTCCCCTCGCCGCTCGCGTGCCAGGTCCTCCCCCTCGATGACCCTGCCTGCCCGGATGAGGACGGCCGAGGCGATGCCGTCCGTCCCGGTGACGACGTTGGCGCACCAGTGGAGGCCGTGGGACCGGTACACGTACAGGTGCCCCGCGGGTCCGAACATGACCGCGTTACGGGGTGTCCGGCCTCGGTATGCGTGGGAGGCCGGGTCGGCAGCGCCGGAGTACGCCTCGGTCTCCGTGATGGCGATGCTCACGGTGCCCTCCGGGGTCTTACGGGTGAGCACGCTCCCGAGCAGCTCGGGAGCGACTTCTTCGGCAGGGCGGGCGAGGAGATCGACGTTCATGCTGACTGCCTTGACATGCCGTAGGTGAAGCGGACACAGCTGTGACCCGGCGGACCGAGCTTCACGCTGTCGCGGGCCGTGCGGCGGACGAGCGTGCGGCCCAGGAGGTCGGGGGCGGCGTCGAGTACGGATCGGTCGGAGAAGTCCCGCGTCAGCGGCGTACGGTCCAGGCCCTCGTCCATGGCGCCCGAGGGTACTGGCATCGTCGTTCCGGGAACCGACTACGGTCGTGGCGCGTATGTAGGGGTCAGGACCAAGAAGGAGTGAACATGGGCTTCAAGCGGCTGCTCGCGAGCATGGGTGCCGGTGGTGCTTCGGTGGAGACCGAGCTCACCGAGGCCAACGTCGTCCCCGGTGGGGTCGTTCAGGGCGAGGTGCGGATCCAGGGCGGATCCGTGGACCAGCAGATCGAGGGGCTCTCCGTCGGTCTCCAGGCCCGGGTCGAGGTCGAGGGCAACGACCAGGAGACCAAGCAGGACATCGAGTTCACCAAGCTGAGCCTCGGCGGTGCCTTCGAGGTGCGGGCCGGTGCCGTGCATGTGGTGCCGTTCGGCCTGGAGATTCCGTGGGAGACGCCGATCACGATGTTCGCCGGCCGGCAGCTGCACGGCATGAACATCGGGGTGACGACCGAGCTGGAGATCGCCCGCGCGGTGGACTCCGGTGACCTCGACCCGATCAATGTGCACCCGCTGCCCGCCCAGCAGGCCATCCTGGACGCCTTCGGGCAGCTGGGCTTCGGCTTCCGCAGCGCGGACATGGAGCGTGGCCACATCCGCGGTACGCGCCAGCGGCTGCCGTTCTACCAGGAGATCGAGTTCTTCCCGCCGCAGCAGTACCGGGGCCTGAACCAGGTGGAGCTCACCTTCGTCTCCGACGACCGCGAGATGGACGTCATCCTGGAGATGGACAAGAAGCCGGGGCTCTTCAGTGAGGGCAGCGACTCGTACCGGGCGTTCAAGGTCTCGCTGACCGAATTCCAGCAGACCGACTGGGCCGCGTACCTGAACCAGTGGCTGTCCCAGGTCGGAGGGCAGCGCAACTGGCTCTAGCGCCCTCCCGGCGAACTAGGGTCGTCGGGGAGACCTGCCGACAGCAGATTTGCCGATCAGGAGAGGTGCTGACGTGACCGACCCGAAGAGGGCGCCGCTGCCCCACGACTTCCATCCCGAGGTCCCCCCGTTCACCGTGGTGAGCGAGGACCTCGCTCCGGGAGCCGTGCTGGCGGACGCGCAGGTGCTCGCGGCGGGGAACACCTCGCCGCGGCTGCGGTGGGAGGGTTTCCCGGCGGAGACCCGGAGTTTCGCCGTGACGTGCTTCGACCCGGACGCCCCCACGGGCAGCGGTTTCTGGCACTGGGTGGTCTTCGACATCCCGGCGTCCGTCACGGAACTGCCGGCCGGGGCGGGCAGCGGGTCGTTCGAGGGCCTGCCGCCGGGTGCCGTCCAGGCCCGTAATGACTACGGGGCGAAGGAGTTCGGCGGTGCCGCGCCACCGGCCGGGGAGAACCACCGCTATGTGTTCACCGTGTACGCGGTGGACACGGAGAAGCTCGGCATCGACAGCGATGTCTCTCCGGCGGTGGCCGGATTCAATCTGCGGTTCCACACGCTCGGCCGTGCTCAGCTGATCGGTGAGTACACGGGCCCGTAAGCGATGAGTTCTTCCGTTGTTTGCCCTGCCCTGGTCTTGGAGAGACCAGGGCAGGGCATTTTTTATTGCGTTGTCCATCGCGGCCCGCCCAGCCAGAGTTGATCCGGGCCTGCCAGGGGGCGGGCGGCACACGGGAGGTGGGCGGAATGCGTGACACGCTGGTTCTCAACGCGAGCTTCGAGCCGCTGTCGACGGTGACTCTCAACCGTGCGGTGGTACTGGTCCTGACCGACAAGGCCGTCGTCGAGCAGTCGCATCCCCGCCTCCGTATGCGCGGTGCCGCCGTGGATATTCCGGTGCCCCGGGTGATCAGGCTCTGCCGGTACGTACGGGTGCCGTTCCGAAGACATGCCCCCTGGTCCAGGAGGGGTGTGCTGATACGGGACCAGCACCGGTGCGCGTACTGCGGGCGGCGGGCCAGCACCGTCGACCATGTGGTGCCGCGTGCCCAGGGGGGTCAGGACACCTGGCTGAACACGGTGGCCTCGTGCGCCGAGGACAACCACCGCAAGGCGGCCCGGACACCGGAGCAGGCGGACATGCCACTGCTGCGGCAGCCCTTCGTGCCGACGCCGGCCGACGCGATGCTGCTGGCCATGGGTGCCGGCGACCGCTCGGCGCTGCCGGAGTGGCTGGACCGCTCGGCGGCGTGAGCCGCGTACGCCTCTTGCCGTACCGGAAGCCCGTCTCCGTGGGGAGGCGGGCTTCCGTATGTCAGCGGAGCACCAGCTGGACGATGGCGACCGTGCCGACCGCGACGATCAGGACGCGCAGCACGGTGGGGCTGAGGCGGCGGCCGACCTTGGCCCCTATCTGCCCGCCGATGGCCGAGCCGACGGCGATCAGGAGGACGGCCGTCCAGTCGAAGTCGGCGACGAAGAGGAAGAACAGTGCGGCGATGCTGTTCACGACGGCGGCCAGGACGTTCTTGACCGCGTTGAGACGCTGCATGGTGTCGTCGAGCAGCATGCCCATCAGGGAGAGATAGATGATCCCCTGGGCCGCGGTGAAGTAGCCGCCGTACACGCTGGCGAGCATCAGGCCCGTGAACAGGAGCGGGCCGCCGTCCGGGCGGGCCGGTGTTCCGCTCCGCTCGCGGCGGCGCTGGACCGCCTTGCTGATGCGGGGCTGCAGGATGACGAGGACGAGGGCCAGGGCCACCAGGACCGGCACGATCGTCTCGAACGCCGTGGAGGGCAGGGCCAGCAGGAGGGTCGCCCCGGTGAGGCCGCCGATCGCGGCTCCGATGCTCAGCCTGAGGACGCGACGGCGCTGTCCCGCGAGCTCCTTGCGGTAGCCGATGGCCCCGCTGATGGAGCCGGGGATCAGACCGAGGGCGTTGGAGACGGTGGCCGTGACCGGCGGCAGGCCGGTGGCGAGCAGCACGGGGAAGGTGATCAGGGTGCCTGAGCCGACGATCGTGTTGATCGTGCCCGCGCCGACACCGGCCGCGAAGATCGCGAGTATTTCCCAGATGGACAAGGCCATCTCCTTCGATGGTCAGTGATGCCTCCCCGCCATGAAGGTCGAGGGGCCTCACTGATCATGCACGAAGTCCGGTCCGGACAGGGGGCCGGGGGTGATTCCGGTCAGTCGAGCGGGGGTTCCTCGCGGCGTTCCTTGGCGGTGGTGTCGAAGCCGGGTACTCCGCCGCCGAGGTTGCCGAAGGCTCCGCTGAGGCCCTTGAGGGCGTCCCCGATCTCGCTGGGCACGATCCAGAGCTTGTTGGCGTCGCCCTCGGCGATCTTCGGGAGCATCTGGAGGTACTGGTACGAGAGGAGCTTCTGGTCCGGGTCCCCGGCGTGGATGGACTCGAAGACCGTACGGATGGCCTGTGCTTCACCTTCGGCGCGCAGCGCCGCCGCCTTCGACTCACCCTCGGCGCGCAGGATCGCGGACTGCTTCTCACCTTCGGCGGTGAGGATCTGGGACTGCCTGATGCCTTCCGCGGTGAGGATCGCGGCGCGCTTGTCACGGTCGGCGCGCATCTGCTTCTCCATCGAGTCCTGGATGGAGGTGGGCGGTTCGATCGCCTTGAGCTCGACGCGGTTGACGCGGATGCCCCACTTGCCGGTGGCCTCGTCGAGGACGCCGCGGAGAGCCGCGTTGATCTCCTCGCGGGAGGTGAGGGTCCGCTCCAGGTCCATGCCGCCGATGATGTTGCGCAGGGTGGTGACGGTGAGCTGCTCGATCGCCTGGATGTAGCTGGCGACTTCGTAGGTCGCCGCACGCGCGTCGGTCACCTGGTAGTAGATGACGGTGTCGATGTTGACGACCAGGTTGTCCTGGGTGATCACCGGCTGCGGCGGGAACGGAACGACCTGTTCTCGGAGGTCGATCCGGTTGCGGATGGAGTCGATGAACGGGACGACGATGTTCAGGCCCGCGTTGAGGGTGCGTGTGTAGCGCCCGAATCGCTCCACGATGGCCGCGCTGGCCTGCGGGATGACCTGGATCGTCTTGATCAGGGCGATGAAGACGAGCACCACCAGAATGATCAGGACGATGATGATCGGTTGCATCGTGTGTCTCGTGCCCTTCGGTTGCCGACGGATCGCGATGACCGTGCCGAACTCTCCATGAGCCGGGGTCCGGTGACCGCGGTTCTCATGATGATCGACATGATCGACTTCGAGTCTGGCAGACCGTGGCCCGCCGCGTGCGGGGTTCGGTCACATAACGATGGCCGTCGCTCCGTCGATGTCCACGACATCGACCTGCTGGCCGGGTTCGAAACTCTGGTCGCTGTCCAGGGTGCGGGCGGACCAGATCTCACCGCCGAGCTTGATGCGCCCGCCGCCGGCGTCGACCCGTTCCAGGACGACGGCCTGACGGCCTTTCAGGGCGTCGATGCCCGTGGCGTACTGGGCCTGGCCCGCGCGGTGTCTGGCGGCGATCGGGCGCACCACGGCGATGAGCGCCACGGAGACCACGACGAAGACCAGCACCTGGGCGACGATGCCACCGCCGAGGGCCGCGACGACCGCCGCCGCCACCGCTCCGACGGCGAACATCCCGAACTCGGGCATCGCGGTCAGGACGAGGGGGATGCCCAGTCCCACCGCGCCGATCAGCCACCACACCCACGCGTCGATGTCCACATGGTCATCGTAGGACTGTCGGCCGCGCACGGACAGGGCGCCGGGCGGTCGGAGTGCCCCGATCCGTCAACTGGGGTGCTGGGAAAGG
Organism: Streptomyces sp. NPDC001787; assembly: GCF_040297465.1. Taxonomy (NCBI): domain Bacteria; kingdom Bacillati; phylum Actinomycetota; class Actinomycetes; order Kitasatosporales; family Streptomycetaceae; genus Streptomyces; species Streptomyces sp. NPDC001787. The sequence goes on along the minus strand of NZ_JBEOZE010000005.1, from coordinate 376,218 downwards.
CCGATGGCCGACTCCCGGTGGCCGGATACCGGTCTCAGGAGAGCGGCAGACCGCGTGCCGTGTAGCGGTCGCCGACGTGCTCGACGACGAGCGGCAGGCCGAAGCAGAGGGAGAGGTTGCGGGAGGTGAGCTCGGTCTCCATGGGGCCGGCCGCGAGCACCTTGCCCTGCCGGATCATCAGGACGTGGGTGAAGCCGGGCGCGATCTCCTCGACATGGTGGGTGACCATGATCATGGACGGGGCGTACGGGTCGCGGGCGAGCCGGCCGAGGCGGCGGACCAGGTCCTCGCGGCCGCCGAGGTCGAGCCCGGCGGCGGGCTCGTCCAGGAGGAGCAGCTCGGGGTCGGTCATCATCGCGCGGGCGATCAGGGTGCGCTTGCGCTCGCCCTCGGAGAGGGTGCCGAACTTGCGGTCCAGGTAATCGGTCATGCCGAGCCGGTCGAGGAAGGCGCGGGCGCGCTCCTCGTCGACGGCCTCGTAGTTCTCGTGCCAGGTGGCGGTCATCCCGTACGCGGCGGTGAGCACCGTCTGCAGCACGGTCTGGCGCTTGGGCAGCTTGTCGGCCATGGCCACGCCCGCGATGCCGATCCGGGGGCGGAGCTCGAAGACGTCCGTGCCGACACCGCCCAGCCGCTCGCCGAGGACGGCGGCCGTACCGGTGCTCGGGAAGAGGTAACTGGACGCGATGTTGAGGAGCGTCGTCTTGCCGGCGCCGTTCGGGCCGAGGATGACCCAGCGCTCCCCCTCCTTGACCGACCAGGAGACGTCGTCCACCAGAGCGCGTCCGTCGCGGACCACGGATACGTCCACCAGCTCCAGTACATCGCTCATGAGCGCGTTGTCTCCCTCATGCAGTCTTGAGATCGTCGCGTGCCTGTGGGCACAGCTCCCAGGGAAAACCTACGCCACCGCCGGAGTGCTTCAGGCGCGAGGTCCGTTCCCTAGGCTGTTCCCATGCTTTCGGAACCACGCTCAGGGCTGTTGGCCGCCTGGGGAAACGCGCTTCTGGCCGGACTCGTATCGCCGGACGACGCCGCCCTCGCGATCGTCGGGGAGGACGCGGTGCACCGCGTCGAGGGATTGCCGGGTGAGGCGGGGCCGGTCGGGCTCACGCTGGCGCTCGGCCGGCTGCGGCGGCTGGGGGCGACCGGATTCCGGGTCGCCCTGCCGGTGCCGGGGCATCCGCTGGGGCTGAGCGGGCCCCCGGAGTTCAACGCGCGGGCGCTGGAGGCCGAGGAGGCGGTGGTCACGTCCGGGGTGCCGTACGGGCTGGTGCCGGAGGTGAGCGGGGCGGGGCCCGCCGGGGACCGGCACGTCGAGGTGGTGTGGCGCGTGCTGCCGGTGCGGGAGGCGCCGCCGGCCGATGTGCCGTCGCTGGGTGAGGCGGAGCGGGAGCTCGCGGAGGCGCTGCGGGACGCGACGGCGGTGCTGTCGCGGCTGGACGTGGCCGGGTCCGGGCCGGTGGCGGAGGCCGCCCTGGACGCGTACCGGGCGCGGGCCGAGCGGGGGCGCGAGGTGCTGGCGCCCGGGTATCCGCCGCGGGCGGTGCGGGTGCTGGAGCTGGCCCAGCGGGTCGGGCTGCTGGTCTCGGTGGCGTACGAGAACGGGCACGGGGGTGCGGTGAGCGCGTCCGAGATCGCGGCGCGGGGCGAGGCGCTCCGGCCGGTGGAGCGGGTGGCGCGGCGGGCGCAGGTGGCGGCGTACAACGCGTATGTGGAGGACGCGGAGCGCAAGCGCGGGTAGGTCCCCCCGTACCCCGGGGACTCCCACCCACGCGGGAGCCGGGACGCGAGAGGCGGAACGGGGACGGTTTGAGCCGGAACAGGAGAGGCGGAACGCGAGAGCCGGACGGCCCCTTCGGTGGGGACGTCCGGCTCTCCGGGACCGGGGTCGGTCAGTGGTTGCCGGTCAGTGGTTCAGGCCGAAGTTGCCGAACGCCGGGTTGAGCAGGCCGATCACGTTGACCGTGTTGCCGACCACGTTCACCGGGACGTGGACCGGGACCTGGACCGCGTTGCCGCTGCCCACGCCCGGGGAGTGGGCGGCGGTGGCGTGGGCGTCCGCGCCGCTGTGACCGGTCGCGGAGGCAGCACCGGCACCGGCGGCGATGATCCCGCCGGCGATCATGGTGACGGCTGCGGCCTTCTTCAGGTTCTTCACTTCAGGCTCCTCCTGGAAACGCCGCGGCCGACCGGCCGCAGCACGCCCTGGAGAACGCCCCAGACCACAACGGGTTACGCCGTGTGAGTGACATACACCCGACAGTATGAATCTCAGCCTGGACGGGAACGTTCCGCCCGGCCCCGTCTCAGCCGGCCGCCCCATGGCGTACGGCCCAGAGCGCGGCCTGGGTCCGGTCCGCCAGGTCGAGCTTCATCAGGATGTTCGACACATGTGTCTTCACGGTCTTCTCGGAGAGGACCAGGGCTCGCGCGATCTCGCGGTTGGAGCGGCCGTCGGCGATGAGGCCGAGCACTTCCCGCTCCCTTTCGGTGAGAGTGCTTCCCCGGCCCGTGCCGCCGCCCGCGTCGTCCTGGGCGAGCAGGGCCCCGGCGACCTCCGGCTGGAGCAGGACGTGGCCCGCGTGGACGGAGCGGATGGCCCCGGCCAGGGCGTCCGGGTCGACGTCCTTGTACACGTAGCCGGAGGCTCCCGCGCGCAGGGCGGGGACCACCGTGCGCTGCTCGGTGAAGCTGGTGACGATGAGGACCTTGGCGGGATTGTCCAGCTCGCGGAGCTTGCGCAGTGCCTCTATGCCGTCGGTGCCGGGCATCTTGATGTCCATCAGCACGACATCGGGCCGGAGCTCCTCCGTCCTGGCGACCCCCTCGGCGCCGTCGGCGGCCTCGCCGACGACCTCTATGTCGTCCTGGATCTCCAGGAACGTACGCAGCCCGCGGCGGACCACCTGGTGGTCGTCGACCAGCAGCACCCTGATGATCTTGTCACCCACCGGGTACCTCCATCTCGATCGTGGTGCCCTTGCCGGGCACCGATTCAACGGTGAGCTTTCCGCCGACGCTGCTGGCCCGGTGGCGCATCGAGACGAGGCCGAGATGACGGCCCGCCCGCCGGACCGCCGTGACGTCGAACCCGCTGCCGTCGTCGGTGATCCGCAGCACCGCCGCGGGTCCGCGCCGGACCAGCGTGACGGTGACGCGCCCGGCGCCTGAGTGGCGCAGGGCGTTGTGCAGAGCCTCCTGGGCGACCCGCAGCAGCGCTTCCTCCTGGGCGGCGGGCAGAGCCCGCACCCCGGCGCTCTCGAACGTGACCGCCGCGCTGTGGGCCCGGTCCAGCACCTGGATCTGCGTACGGAGGGTGGCGACCAGGCCGTCCTCGTCGAGCGCCGCGGGGCGCAGCTCGACGACGGCGGCGCGCAGCTCGTCCACGGCTTCCGCGGCGAGGGCGGCGACCTGCTGGAGCTCGCCCTTGGCACGGGCCGGGTCGCGGTCGACGAGGGCGGCGGCGGCCTGTGCGGTGAGCCGGAGCGAGAAGAGCTTCTGGCTGACCGCGTCGTGCAGTTCATGGGCGAGCCGTGAGCGCTCCTCGGCGATGGTCAGCTCGCGGCTGCGTTCGTACAGGCGGGCGTTGGTCAGGGCGATCGCCGCGTGCTGGGCGAGCATCGCCAGCAGTTCCTCGTCCTCGGCGGTGAAGCCGCAGCTGCCCTCGGGCTTGGGGCACTTCTTGTTGGCCAGGTAGAGCGCGCCGATGATCTCGTCGCCGTCCTGGATGGGCAGGCCGAGGAAGTCCGACATATCGGGGTGGGCGTCGGGCCAGCCGCCGAACCGGGGGTCCTTGCGTACGTCGGCGAGCCGCTCCGGCTTCGCCTCGTGGAGCATCGCGGCGAGGATGCCGTGCTGCCGGGGCAGCGGGCCGATGGCCTTCCACTGCTCGTCGGTGATGCCGTCGACGACGAACTGGGCGAATCCGCCGTGGTCGTCGGGAACGCCCAGGGCCGCGTACTCGGCGTCGAGCAGTTCGCGGGCGGACGTGACGATCGTCTTGAGGACGTCACGCATTTCGAGATGCCGGCTCATGGCGAGCAGCGCGGCACTCACCGCGGCGAGGGCGGACGGCGGGCGATGGCTCATGTGGCTCACCGTACCGGCGGGGCCCGAGCGCCGTATCGGGCTGTGGACGGCCGGGCGGAGAGGCGGGGACCAGGACTTTTCTCGGCCGGCCCTCGGTCCCGAGCCCTAGGACCGGGGACCGGGAACCGGTGACGGGCGCCCCCGGGTCAGGGGGTGGGGGCCGGTCGCCGGGGGTCAGCCGGGCAGCGGCCGGGGGTCAGCCGGGCAGCGCATTACGGGGCGGGAGCGAGTCGGGCGGTCGGCGTCCCGGGGCGTGCGCGGTGCTACGGCCCGGGGCGTGCGGTGCTTCCAGGTCCGGGGCGTGCGCGGTGCTACGGCCCGGGTAGGGCGAGGCGCCGGGCCGGCTGCGCCTGCGGCATGAGTCCGGGGACGGCGATCTCATCCTCCCGAAGGAGAAGGCTCACGCTCCGGATTGCCGGAGCAACGGGTGGTGAAACCGCTGCTCCGCCGATGTGAGCCCGCGCATAGGACCCACGTCACTTACGAAGCCTGCTAGTGGATACCCAAGGGGCAATTGGGTGGGCATGAGCGGGCACGGGCACGTACGAGCGGCCACCCGATCCACTAGCCAGCTTCGTACGTCACACCTTTGCCACGGATTTTTGCTGGCGCTAAGAATTGCATCTGTCCCCGACGGAGATGCGAAGCCGCTTCCCGTCCCGTCCTCCGTGAGGACACCTGCTATTCGAAGAGGTACGTCTGCATGTCTGCGTCCAGCATTTCCGGCCGTCGCCGCCGTCTGAACAAGGCCCAGAAGTTCTCCGTCGCCGGTGTTTCCGCACTCGGTGCCGCCGCGCTCGTGTTCTCCCTCGTGCCGTCCGACGCCGAGGCCGAGAGCGCCCCCACGACCCTGTCCGCCGCTCCCGTGGCGTTCACCTCGGCGGCCGGTTCCCCGCAGGCCAAGACGGTGCAGGCCAGCATCATCGAACAGCACTCCACCGCCGAGCAGCTGGTGAAGGCCGCCGACGCCGCCAAGGCAGAGGCCGCCGCGGCCAAGGCGAAGGCCGTGGCCGATGTGCAGGCGAAGGCGAAGGCGAAGGCCGACGCCGCGGCCAAGGCGAAGGCCGACGCCGCGGCCAAGGCGAAGGCAGCGGCCGACGCGAAGGCGCAGGCAGCCGCGAAGGCCAAGGCCGACGCGAAGAAGCGCTCCGCCGAGGCCGCGAGCCGCTCGGCCGCCCGCACCCCCGTCTTCGCCGACAACCTGGACGGCTGGATCAAGGAAGCCCTCTCCATCATGAAGACCAAGGGCATCCCGGGCTCGTACGACGGGCTGCACCGCAACATCATGCGTGAGTCCACCGGCAACCCGAACGCCATCAACGGCTGGGACATCAACGCCCAGAACGGCGTCCCCTCGATCGGTCTGCTCCAGATCATCAAGCCGACCTTCGACGCGTACCACGTCTCCGGTACCCCGCACAGCCAGTACGACCCGGTCGCCAACATCACCGCCGCGGCCAACTACGCCGCCGACAAGTACGGCTCGATCGACAACGTCAACAGCGCCTACTGAGCCACCTCGCGCAGCGCTCACCCAGCGCGCCCAGGTCTCACGCCGGAGGGCGGCACCCCATGCGGGGTGCCGCCCTCCGTTGTCGTGCGCGCCGTGCGCGCGCCGTACGTGTGGTCCGTGCGCGCTACTTGCGCATGACCTCGGGCTCGTGGCGGCGCAGCAGGCGCGCGACCGCGAAGCCGCAGATGAGACCGAGTGCCACCAGCACCGCGATGTTCATCCCCCACTGGCCGGCCGTGTGCTCCCACAGCGGGTCGAGGTCGGTCGGCTTCTGCGGGTCCCACGGCGGCATGAGGTGCGCCAGGTCGAGCGTCGTACCGGCGGCGGCCATGGCCCAGCGGGACGGCATCAGCCAGGCGAACTGCTCCAGGCCCGGCGACCCGTACACCTGGAAGAGCACCCCGGTGAAGACGACCTGGATGATCGCGAACATGACCAGCAGCGGCATGGTCTTCTCGGAGGTCTTCACCAGCGAGGAGATCACCAGGCCGAACATCATCGAGGTGAAGCCGAGCGCGATGATGGACAGGCAGATCTCGACGGCCGGGGGCATGATCAGGCCCTCTTCCGGCAGATCACGGGTGGCGAAGCCGATACCGCAGATGATGACGCCCTGAAGGGCCGTGATCACGCCGAGGACGATCACCTTGGACATCAGGTACGCGGAACGGGACAGGCCGGTGGCCCGTTCCCGTTCGTAGATGACGCGTTCCTTGATCAGTTCTCGTACGGAGTTGGCCGCGCCGGAGAAACACATGCCGACCGCGAGGATCAGCATGATCGTCCCGGCCTTTCCGTTGAACCGGGACGGCGGTGTGGGCTCCGCCAGGCCGAATTCCGCCGGAATGACCACACTGACCACACCCAGCACCGCGGGCAGGATCACCATCAGACCCATGAAGCCCTTGTCGGACGCGATCACCGAGACATAGCGGCGGATCAGCGTCCACAGCTGCGTCATCCAGCCCTGCGGCTTCGGCGGGCGCATCTGCTGCGGCGGCGGCATGTGTACGGACTGGGCGGCGACGGCGTCGATGTCCGCGGCGTACATCTGGTAGTGCTGCGAGCCGCGCCAGCGGCCCGCCCAGTCGTAGTCGCGGTAGTTCTCGAACGCGGAGAAGACATCGGCCCAGCTGGTGTAGCCGAAGAAGTTGAGCGCTTCCTCCGGCGGGCCGAAGTAGGCGACGGAACCGCCCGGCGCCATGACCAGGAGCTTGTCGCAGATCGCCAGCTCGGCCACGGAGTGCGTGACGACCAGGACCGTACGCCCGTCGTCCGCGAGGCCGCGCAGCAGCTGCATGACATCGCGGTCCATGCCCGGGTCGAGACCGGAGGTCGGCTCGTCCAGGAAGATCAGCGAGGGCTTCGTGAGCAGCTCCAGGGCGACCGAGACGCGCTTGCGCTGGCCACCGGAGAGCGAGGTGATCTTCTTGTCCTTGTGGATGTCGAGCTTGAGCTCGGCGAGGACTTCGAGGATCCGGGCCTGGCGCTCTGCCTCGGTGGTGTCCGCGGGGAAGCGGAGCTTCGCGGCGTACTTGAGCGCCTTGGTGACAGTGAGTTCCTTGTGCAGGATGTCGTCCTGCGGGACCAGACCGATGCGCTGGCGCAGCTCGGCGAACTGCTTGTAGAGATTCCGGTTGTCGTAGAGGACATCGCCCTGGTTGGCGGGCCGGTAGCCGGTGAGCGCCTTGAGCAGGGTGGACTTGCCGGACCCGGAGGGGCCGATGACCGCGATGAGCGACTTCTCCGGGACGCCGAAGGAGACGTCCTTGAGGATCTGCTTCCCGCCGTCGACCGTCACCGTGAGGTGGCGGGCGGAGAAGGAGACCTCACCGGTGTCGACGAACTCTTCCAGCCGGTCGCCGACCAGGCGGAACGTGGAGTGACCGACACCGACGATGTCGTTCGGGCCGAGGAGCGCGGAGCCGGACTTGTTGAGCGGCAGACCGTTGACGTACGTACCGTTGTGGGACCCGAGGTCACGGATCTCGAAGCGGCCGTCCGGAGTGGCGTGGAACTCCGCGTGGTGGCGCGAGACCTGAAGGTCGGAGACGACCAGTTCGTTCTCCAGCGCACGGCCGATCCGCATCACCCGGCCGAGGTCCAGCTGGTGGAACGTGGTCGGGCTGCGGTCCCCGTAGACCGGCGGCGCCCCCGCAGCGCCGCCGTGTCCGTGACCGGGTGACTGCGCCGGGGCCTGCTGGTGCGGGACCTGCGGCTGGGCATGGGCCTGCTGGGGCCGGCCCTGCTGCCACGCCTGCTGCTGTTGCTGCACCGGGGCCTGCTGTCCCGGCCACTGCTGCGGCTGTGCGGGGGGCTGCTGGGCTCCCGCCGCCTGGCCCCCGTGGACGCCGGCGGCGGCCGGTGCGGCCGTGCCGGTGAGGCTCAGCCGGGGTCCGTCGGTGGCGTTGCCCAGATGCACGACGGAGCCGGGCACGAGCTCCAGCTGGTGGATCCGCTGCCCCTGCACATACGTGCCGTTGGTGCTGCCGTGGTCCTCGATGAACCAGCTACGTCCCCCCCAGCTGATCGTGGCATGCCGCCACGACACCCTGGCGTCGTCGATCATCAGGTCGCCCTGCGGATCGCGCCCGAGGGTGTACGACCTGGACGGATCGAGCGTCCAGGTCCTTCCATTCAATTCCAGTACGAGTTCCGGCACTCCGCGCCCCACTAGTTGTCCCCCGAGTTACCCCCGTTGCAGGGAGTCTAGGGATGCTGAACATCGTGGGGAACTATTCCAGGAGCAGTCCCCGATCCGAAAGCCGGGCGGGTGAAGACAGCGCGGAGACCTGCGTGGACGCACTCCGCCCCCGGGAGAAAGGGGCCCGGAGGGGAGAAAGCGCCCAAGGCCGGCCGCCCGGCCCTGCGCCGCTCCCCCGCCGTCCCTCCCACCGCCCGCGCCCCGGCCCGGCCGGGCGTTCCGTGCGTGGTCTCCAGGAGCGGTCCCCGGGTCGGTGTCCGGAGCGGTCCCGGGGTGGTCCGGGGGACCGTCTCCGGGTGGTCCGGGGGACCGTCTCCGGAGTGTTCCCCGGGGTGGCCCCCGTACGGAAACGACTTTCCGTCCGGTACGCGGGACGGGCCGCCGGGCCCCGCCGCGGGACCGATACGGTGGGAACACCATGAGCGCATCTCAGCCCCCTCAGCCTCCCCACTCCCCTGAGCTGCCCGAGTCCCCTCGGGGCAGCGACGAACCCACCCTTCTCGTCAAGATCTTCGGGAAGGACCGCCCCGGCATCACCGCCGGGCTCTTCGACACTCTCGCCGCGTACTCCGTCGACGTCGTGGACATCGAGCAGGTCGTCACCCGTGGCCGTATCGTCCTGTGCGCGCTGGTCACCGCCCCGACCGCCGGCGGTACGAGCGAGGGCGACCTGCGGGCGACCGTGCACAGCTGGGCCGACTCGCTGAAGCTCCAGGCCGAGATCATCTCGGGTATCGGTGACAACCGGCCCCGCGGTGACGGCCGCTCCCATGTGACCGTGCTGGGCCACCCGCTCACCGCGGAGTCGACCGCGGCCATAGCGGCCAGGATCACCTCGACCGGCGGCAACATCGACCGTATCTTCCGGCTGGCCAAGTACCCGGTCACCGCCGTCGAGTTCGCGGTGTCCGGCACGGCGACCGCGGAACTGCGGACCGCGCTGGCCACCGAGGCCGCGGAGATCGGCGTGGACATCGCCGTCGTTTCGGCCGGGCTGAGCCGCCGGGCCCAGCGGCTGGTCGTCATGGACGTGGACTCCACGCTCATCCAGGACGAGGTCATCGAACTGTTCGCGGCGCACGCGGGCTGCGAGAAGCAGGTCGCCGAGGTGACCGAGCAGGCGATGCGCGGGGAACTGGACTTCGAGCAGTCGCTGCACGCCCGGGTCGCGCTCCTCGCCGGCCTCGATGTGTCGGTGGTGGACAAGGTGCGGGCCGAGGTGCGGCTGACGCCCGGGGCCCGCACCCTGATCCGTACGCTGAAGCGGCTCGGTTACCAAGTGGGCGTCGTCTCGGGCGGGTTCACCCAGGTCACGGACGACCTCAAGGAGCGTCTGGGCCTCGACTTCGCCTCCGCCAACACCCTGGAGGTCGTGGACGGCAAGCTCACCGGCCGGGTCGTGGGCGACATAGTGGACCGGGCCGGGAAGGCCCGGCTGCTGCGCAGTTTCGCCGAGCAGGCGGGGGTGCCGCTGGCACAGACCGTGGCGATCGGCGACGGCGCGAACGACCTGGACATGCTGAACACGGCCGGCCTCGGGGTCGCGTTCAACGCGAAGCCGGTGGTCCGCGAGGCCGCGCACACGGCGGTGAACGTGCCGTTCCTGGACACGGTGCTGTATCTGCTCGGCATCACGCGCGAGGAGGTCGAGGCGGCGGACGGCCTCGTCGGCTGACCGGCACCGCCGGGACCCCACGGGTCCGTGGAGCGGGAAGCGAGAAGGGCCCCGGGGCGCGTCGTGCGCGCCCCGGGGCCCTTCTTCAGTCGCTCAGCCGTGCTCAGTCGTTCGGCGTCCAGTACTCGGTGAGCTTGCCGACGCCGTGCTCCACGGTCTTCCAGGTGCCGGGGAACTCGACCACGGCGTAGGCGGCGGTGGGAAAGCCGTCCCTGGTCATCCGGGCCAGGCTGTCCCCGGCAGCGGATCCCGAGAGCGCGTCGGCGGCGCCGTGCATCCCGGGGTTGTGCCCGACGACCAGGAGGTTGCGCACCTCGTCGGGGGTCTCGTTGAACAGGGCGATCAGTTCACCGAGGGAGGCATCGTACAGCCGCTCCTCGTACACGGTCCTGGGGCGCTGTGCGAACTCGTGGACCGCCAGCTTCCAGGTTTCCCGCGTCCTGGTGGCGGTCGAGCACAGAGCCAGATCGAAGTCGATGCCGGAGTCGGCGAGCTTTCGGCCGGCCACGGGTGCATCCTTGCGGCCGCGCTCGGCGAGCGGCCGCTCGTGGTCGGACGCTTGCGACCATTCCGCCTTGGCATGCCGGAGAAGAACGATCCTGCGAGGTGTATCGACGCTCATACACCTCAGCTTCGCACGAAATGCGGCCTCTGGCGCAGGGTGTTGACGTACGGGCCGATACGGTCCCGGGGGCTTGCCGCACCCCGTGCCGTCAGCGCGACAGGAAGCTGATGAGGCGCTCGATCAGCTGTCCGATCGCGGGGTCGCCGGAGGCCGCCTGGGCCTGTCCGGGGTTCACTATCAGCATGAGGAGCACGGCGAACGCCACGGCGGGCAGGGCGACGGCCCACCAGGGCAGCCGCACCTCGACGCCGGTCGTCGCCGGGGGCCGGGAGCTGGTGGGTGTACGGGCCGGCATGTCCGCCTCCGTGGATCATCGGTTCTGATACTCAGAACCTACGGATCGCACGGCGCCGGTCCCATCCGGTGACCCACCCACTTCACCCTGACCCTGGCCCCCTAGGGGATGGGGGTGCTGGCCCCACCCCCGGCCGCCGGAGTGGGGCGACCGCGTCCGGGCGGGCCGGTCGCATTCGGGGTGGGGCGATCACGTCAGGGAGGTCACGTCAGGGGGCGATCACGTTCAGGGTGAGGCGATCGAGGCGATCACTCCGATGACCACCGTCACGAGGAGCATCGCCCCGAGGACGAGGAGGAACTTCTTCTGACCGTTCTGGGGATTCGGATCGAGCACTGGCATGGGGCCAGTCTCGCATCTCAGCATTCGTCCTCGATCGTCCGGTCCCGGCCGGCCAGCACGCCCGCCACCATCTGCGGAATCATCAGCCCGGCCATCAGGGCGATCGGCAGGCCCCAGCCGCCGCTGTGCTGGTACAGCACGCCGACGAGCAGCGGGCCCGGGATCGAGATGAGGTAGCCGGTGGACTGGGCGAAGGCGGACAGCCTGACCACGCCCGCGCCGGTACGGGACCGCATGCCGATCATGGTGAGGGCGAGCGGGAAGGCGCAGTTGGCGATGCCGAGCAGCACCGCCCAGGCCCAGGCTCCGGCGGCGGGGGCGAGGTAGAGGCCCGCGTAGCCGGCCAGGCCGCAGAGACCGAGGACGACGACGATCGGGCCCTGGTGCTTCATCCGGCCGGCGACGCGGGGGATGACGAAGGCGAGCGGTACTCCCATGGCCATGGTCACCGCGAGCAGGACGCCCGCGGTACCGGCCGAGACCCCGGCGTCCCGGAAGATCTGCGGCATCCAGCCCATGGTGATGTACGCGGCGGTGGCCTGGAGGCCGAAGAAGCAGGCGAGGCCCCACGCGGTGCGGCTGCGGGTGATCCGGAGGGCGGGGGCGGCCTGCTGCCGCCGGTGGGCGGCCTGTCCGGGGGCCTCGCGCCGGTCCCGTACGAGCGGGATCCACACCAGGACCGCGACGGCGGCGAGCACGGCCCAGATCGCCAGCCCGGCCTGCCAGTCGCCGCCCAGTCCGTCGGTCAGGGGCACGGTGACCGCCGCGGCGAGCGCGGTGCCCAGGGCCAGGGCCATGGAGTAGAGGCCGGTCATGCTGCCGACGCGGTCCGGGAACCAGCGCTTGACGATCACCGGCATCAGGATGTTGCTGACGGCGATGCCCATGAGGGCGAGGGCACTGGCGGCGAGGAAGCCCGCCGTGCCGCCGATGAAGGGACGGATCACCAGGCCCGCGGTGATCGCGACCATGCCCGCGCAGACGACGGCACCCGCGCCGAACCGGCGGGCGAGGCGCGGCGCCATGACGCCGAAGACCGCGAAGCAGAGCGGTGGTACGGAGGTGAGGACACCGGCGACGCTTCCGCTCATGTGCAGTCCGTCGCGCACTTCTTCGAGCAGGGCGCCGAGGCTGGTGATGGCGGGGCGGAGGTTGAGCGCGGCCAGGACGAGTCCGAGGGCGACCAGACGCAGCAGCCATGGGCTGGGCCCGTCGGCGGTCCGGAGGGACTGCGGGGCCGGGGTGGCGGCGGAGCCGCGGGGCTCGGTGGTACGGCTCAGGGTCCGGATATCGTCGTCGGGCATGAGGACATCATAGAATCATGGGATGATTGATTGTCCAATCCTCCGGTGCCGTCCGCCCGCCTGAGAGAATCGGGCCCCGGCTTCACGGATCACGCCTCACGGATCACGAACAAGGAGCAGCATGGCGCTGACGTCTCCACGGCGTTCGGCACTCGCCGACCAGGTGATTGCCCAGCTGAGGAATCAGATCACCTCGGGCGAGTGGCCCGTCGGTGCGCGGATTCCCACCGAACCCGAGCTGGTCGAGCAGCTGGGAGTGGCCCGCAACACCGTCCGCGAGGCGGTGCGCGCCCTGGCGCACAACGGGCTGCTGGACATCCGGCAGGGCTCCGGCACGTATGTGGTCGCCACCAGTGAGCTGGCCGGGGTGATGCACCGCCGGTTCGCCTCGGCCGACCCCCGGCACATCGCCGAGCTGCGTTCGACGCTGGAGTCCTCGGCGGCCCGGCTGGCCGCCGAGCGGCGCACCGAGCGGGATCTGAAGCAGCTGGACACGCTGATGGCGCGGCGTGAGGAGACCTGGGCCGCGGGTGACGCGGAGGCGTTCGTGGCGGCGGACGCGACCCTGCATCTGGCCGTGGTGGCCGCCTCGCACAACGACGTACTGACCGGGCTGTACGCGGATCTGGGCGATGTGCTGCGCGAGTATCTGCGCGACGACGTGGGCCCGGAGCTGCGGCCGGAGAACCACGTGGACCACGGTCGGCTGGTCGAGGCGATCCGGGCCGGGGACGCCGCGACGGCGGCGGCGGAGGCCGCGGGGCACGCGCTGAACTGCCTGGCGGACCGCGTCTAGACCGACCGGTTCGCACGGGCCCGTGCTTTCAGGCAGGGCCGGGCCGGTGGCTGACCCACGCGGCGGCGACCTCCTTCCAGCAGCGGTCGTCCAGTCGCACGGTCCGCCCCGGCTCCACCGCGACCGCCGTGCCGTCCGCGTCGACGTCCCACCAGCGGGCGCACTCGGTGTGCAGCTGGACCAGGTCGGTGGAGGGGTAGGGGTTGTGGCAGTAGGCGACGACCCGGGAGCCGTCGACCGCCGTACGGCACTCGGATCCGGCGGGTTCGGGCACGGGGGCGGCCGGTGCCGGGGGGACGGAGGCCCCGTTGGCGGCGTGGACGCCGACCGGGACCGCCAGTCCGACGGCGGCCAGCGAGGCCGCGAGCAGGACGCGGGTCCGGCGCGGCAGCAGGGGGCGTCGGGGCGACAGCAGCGGGCGACGGGGTCGGCGACGCGTGGGGCGCACAGCGATCTCCCTCCCGCAGCCTGACAGAAGTCCGATTCCTCCACATTCTGCGGCGGATCGACCATCTTTTCGACTTGAACGCGGGGGCGCCCTCGCCCGGAGCCCGGCGGAAACGGCCTTCGGCCGCGTACCGGCCCGGGAATCCGGGGGCGGCGGTACGCGGCCGAAGGCCGTCATCGTTGTGCGCGGGCGGTCCGGGCGTCAGGCACCCATCATGTGCACGCCACCGTCGACGTGGATGATCTCACCCGTCGTCTTCGGGAAGAAGTCCGAGAGCAGCGCCACGACACCGCGGCCGGCCGGCTCCGGGTCGGACATGTCCCAGGCCAGCGGGGAGCGGTGGTTCCAGACGTCCGCGAGCTCCGAGAAGCCGGGGATGGACTTCGCGGCCATGGAGCCGATCGGTCCTGCCGAGATCAGGTTGCAGCGCAGACCGTCCTTGCCCAGGTCACGGGCGAGGTAGCGGGAAGTGGCCTCCAGCGCGGCCTTGGCCGGGCCCATCCAGTCGTACTGCGGCCAGGCGTACTGGGCGTCGAAGGTCAGGCCGACGATCGAACCGCCCTCGCTCATCAGCGGCTTGCAGGCCATGGCCAGCGACTTCAGCGAGAACGCCGAGACGTGCATCGCCGTGGCGACCGACTCGAACGGGGTGTTGAGGAAGTTGCCGCCGAGCGCGTCCTGCGGCGCGAAGCCGATGGAGTGGACGACGCCGTCCAGCGAGCCGAGCTCGTCGCGGACCAGACCGGCGAGGCGGTCCAGGTGCTCCGTGCTGGTCACGTCCAGCTCGATGACCTTGGCCGGCTTGGGCAGCTTCTTGGCGATGCGCTCGGTGAGCGTGGGCCGGGGAAAGGCGGTCAGGATGACTTCGGCACCCTGCTCCTGGGCCACCTTCGCGGTGTGGAACGCGATGGACGACTCCATCAGCACCCCGGTGATCAGGATGCGCTTGCCGTCGAGAATTCCGCTCATGGTGATCAGTGACCCATGCCCAATCCGCCGTCAACGGGGATGACGGCTCCAGTGATGTACGACGCGTCGTCGGAGGCGAGGAAGCGCACCGCGGCGGCGATCTCCTCGGGCTGCGCGTAGCGGCCGAGCGGCACCTGGGACACGATGCCCTTGCGCTGCTCCTCGGTGAGCACCTGGGTCATGTCGGTGTCGACAAAACCGGGGGCGACGACGTTGAAGGTGATGTTCCGCGAACCGAGTTCGCGGGACAGCGACCGGGCGAAACCGACCAGACCGGCCTTGGAGGCGGCGTAGTTCGCCTGGCCCGCCGAGCCCAGGAGGCCGACGACGGAGGAGATCAGGACGACGCGGCCCTTCTTGGCGCGCAGCATGCCGCGGTTGGCGCGCTTGACGACCCGGAAGGTGCCGGTGAGGTTGGTGTCGAGTACGGACGTGAAGTCCTCCTCGGACATCCGCATGAGCAACTGGTCCTTGGTGATACCGGCGTTGGCGACCAGTACCTCGACGGGGCCGTGCTTCTCCTCGATCTCCTTGTAGGCCTGCTCCACCTGCTCGGTGTCCGTGATGTCGCAGCGGACCGCGAGGCAGCCCGCCTCGGTGAGGGCCTGGGGCGGCTCGCCGGAGCGGTAGGTGATCGCGACCTTGTCGCCGTTGTCGGCGAAAGCGCGGGCGATGGCGAGGCCGATGCCCCGGTTTCCTCCGGTGACGAGAACCGAGCGGCTCAACGGATCACCCTTTCCTTGGCTGTCTGGTACCTCGAAAACCTATCGGTACCACGCACCGATCGAGGAATCGGGCCCTGACAGTGGCTCGTCCGGGGTGCTGTGGGGTTCCTACAGATCGCTCTCCGGGCGGCTCCGCGCCGGGGAGCGGTGCGGGCACCGGCCGATATCCCCGGTGTGGTCACCCTCCCGCGTGGTTCACTGCCGTGGTGTATCGAGAAGGGAATCCCCTGTGCCTCATGAGGTAGATCAGTCGTTCCTGGCCCTGCCGCTGCGCGCCCTCGCCGACGCGGCGCTGGCCCGCGCCCGCGCGCTGGGTTCCGTGCATGCCGACTTCCGGTTCGAGCGGGTGCGCAGCGCGACCTGGCGGCTGCGGGACGCCCGGCCCGCCGGGGCTTCGGACAGTACGGATCTCGGGTACGCGGTCCGGGTCGTGCACGGCGGGGCGTGGGGCTTCGCCTCGGGTGTCGATCTGACGATGGACGCGGCGGCGAAGGTGGCCTCGCAGGCCGTCGCCATGGCGAAGCTGTCGGCGAAGGTGATCGCGGCGGCGGGTTCGGACGAGCGGGTGGAGCTGGCGGACGAGCCGGTGCACGGCGAGCGGACCTGGGTCTCGGCGTACGACGTCGACCCCTTCTCCGTACCGGACGAGGAGAAGGCGGGGCTGCTCGCGGAGTGGAGCGGCCGGCTCCTCGGCGCGGAGGGGGTCGCGCATGTCGACGCGTCCCTGATGACCGTCCACGAGAACAAGTTCTACGCGGACACGGCCGGCACCGTCACCACCCAGCAGCGGGTGCGGCTGCACCCCCAGTTCACGGCGGTCGCGGTGGACGGGACGACGGGCGAGTTCGACTCGATGCGGACGATCGCCCCGCCGGTGGGCCGGGGCTGGGAGTACCTCACCGGGACCGGCTGGGACTGGGACGCGGAGCTGGAGCGGATCCCGGGGCTGCTGGCCGAGAAGATGCGGGCGCCCAGCGTCGAGTCGGGGACGTACGACCTGGTCGTCGACCCGTCGAACCTCTGGCTGACCATCCACGAGTCGATCGGCCACGCCACCGAGCTGGACCGGGCGCTGGGGTACGAGGCGGCGTACGCCGGGACCTCGTTCGCCACGTTCGACCAGCTGGGCAAGCTGGCGTACGGCTCCCCCGTGATGAATGTGACGGGCGACCGCACGGCCGAGCACGGGCTCGCGACCATCGGGTACGACGACGAGGGCGTCGAGGCGCAGTCCTGGGACCTGGTCAAGGACGGCACGCTGGTGGGCTACCAGCTGGACCGGCGGATCGCGAGGCTGACGGGACTCGGCCGGTCCAACGGCTGCGCGTACGCGGACTCGCCGGGCCATGTCCCCGTACAGCGGATGGCGAACGTGTCGTTGCGGCCGGATCCCGGCGGGCTGTCCACCGAGGACCTGATCGGCGGGGTGGAGCGCGGGATCTATGTGGTCGGCGACCGTTCCTGGTCGATCGACATGCAGCGCCACAACTTCCAGTTCACCGGGCAGCGCTTCTTCCGGATCGAGAACGGCAGGCTGGCCGGTCAGCTCCGCGACGTGGCCTACCAGGCGACGACCACGGACTTCTGGGGCTCGATGGAGAAGGTCGGCGGCCCGCAGACGTACGTCCTGGGCGGCGCGTTCAACTGCGGCAAGGCCCAGCCGGGTCAGGTCGCGGCGGTCTCGCACGGCTGCCCCTCCGCCCTCTTCCGGGGCGTGAACATCCTCAACACGACGCAGGAGGCCGGACGATGAGCCGCGTCAGCAAGCCGTACGAGATCATCGAGCGGGCCCTCGCGCTGTCCACCGCCGACGGCTGTGTCGTCATCGCGGACGAGAACTCCTCCGCCAATCTGCGCTGGGCCGGCAACGCGCTGACCACGAACGGCGTGACCCGGGGGCGCACCCTGACCGTCATCGCGACGGTCGACGGGGCCGAGGGGACGGCCTCCGGTGTCGTGTCCCGGTCCGCCGTCACCGCGGACGACCTGGAGCCGCTCGTACGCGCCGCCGAGGCCGCCGCACGCGGGGCCGGTCCGGCCGAGGACGCGCAGCCGCTGGTCTCCGGTGTGCCCTCCTCGCCCGATTTCACGGACGCGCCGGCCGAGACGGGCTCGGAGGTCTTCGCCGACTTCGCCCCGGCGCTCGGCGACGCCTTCGCCCGCGCCCGGTCGGGCGGCCGGGAGCTGTACGGGTTCGCCAACCACGAGCTGACCTCGACGTACGTCGGTACGTCGACGGGGCTGCGGCTGCGCCACGACCAGCCGAACGGCACGCTGGAGCTGAACGCCAAGTCCCCCGACCGGGCCAGGTCGGCCTGGGCGGGCCGGGCGACGCGGGACTTCAAGGACGTCGACCCGGCGGCCCTGGACGCGGAACTGGCGCAGCGGCTCCGCTGGGCGGAGCGGCGTATCGAGCTGCCCGCCGGACGGTACGAGACGCTGCTGCCGCCGACCGCCGTGGCCGACCTGCTGATCTACCAGCTCTGGTCGTCCACGGCGCGGGATGCCGCCGAGGGCCGCACGGTCTTCTCCAGGCCGGGCGGCGGGACCCGGCTCGGCGAGACGCTGTCGCCACTGCCGCTGACCCTGCGCAGCGACCCGTACGCGCCCGGCCTGGAGGCGGCGCCCTTCGTGATCGCGCACTCCTCCGGGGACAGCGGCTCGGTCTTCGACAACGGGCTGCCGCTGGCGCCGACGGACTGGGTGAAGGACGGCCGGCTGGAGCGGCTGACGACCACCCGGCACACCGCGGGCCTGACCGGGCAGCCGGTCGCCCCGGCCATCGACAACCTGCTGCTCGACGGCGGCGGTGAGCGGTCGCTGGAGGAGATGGTGGCCGCGACGACCGGGCGGGCCCTGCTGCTGACCTGCCTCTGGTACATCCGGGAGGTCGACCCGGCGACGCTGCTGCTGACCGGACTGACCCGGGACGGGGTGTATCTGGTGGAGGACGGCGAGGTGGTCGGCGAGGTGAACAACTTCCGCTTCAACGAGTCGCCCGTCGATCTGCTGTCCCGGGCGTCCGAGGCGGGGCGCACCGAGAAGACGCTGCCGCGCGAGTGGGGCGACTGGTTCACCCGGGCGGCCATGCCGGCGCTGCGCGTCCCGGACTTCAATATGAGCTCGGTCAGTCCGGGCGTATGAGCCGCCCGGAGGCCGCCTCGTCGGCGCTGACGGACCGGCGCTCTAGACTGGCCGGTGCACCATCCATACATGTAGGGAGACACGGAACCGTGACGGACATCGTCGACGAGCTGAAGTGGCGCGGGCTGTTCGCCCAGTCCACTGACGAGGACGCATTGCGCAAGGCTCTCGCGGACGGTCCCGTCACCTACTATTGCGGCTTCGACCCCACGGCGGCGAGTCTGCACGTCGGCCATCTCGTGCAGGTGCTCACCATGCGCCGGCTCCAGCAGGCCGGTCACCGTCCGATCGCCCTGATGGGCGGGGCCACCGGTCAGATCGGTGACCCCCGGCCCACCGCCGAGCGCACGCTGAACGACCCGGAGACCATCGCCGGGTGGGTGCGGGAGCTGCGGAAGCAGATCCAGCCGTTCCTCGCCTTCGAGGGCCCGAACGCCGCCACGATGGTGAACAACCTGGACTGGACCGCGGGGATGTCCGCGATCGAGTTCCTGCGGGACATCGGCAAGCACTTCCGGGTCAACAAGATGCTCGCCAAGGACTCGGTCGCCCGTCGGCTGGAGTCGCAGGAGGGCATCAGCTACACGGAGTTCAGCTACCAGCTGCTCCAGGGCATGGACTTCCTGGAGCTGTACCGGCGCCACGGCTGTGTCCTCCAGCAGGGCGGCAGCGACCAGTGGGGCAACCTCACCGCGGGCATCGACCTGATCCACCGCCTGGAGCCGGGCGCCACCGTGCACGCGCTGGCGACGCCGCTGATGGTCAAGGCCGACGGCACCAAGTTCGGCAAGTCCGAGAGCGGTGCCGTCTGGCTCGACCCGGAGTTGACGACGCCGTACGCGTTCTACCAGTACTGGCTGAACGTGGACGACCGGGACATCTCCCGGTACATGCGCATCCTCAGCTTCCGCAGCCGCGAGGAGCTCGAAGAGCTGGAGCGGCTGACCGAGGAGCGGCCGCAGGCCCGTTCGGCACAGCGCGCGCTGGCCGAGGAGCTGACCATCCTGGTGCACGGCGAGGGTCAGTGCGCGGCGGTCATCGCGGCGTCGAAGGCGCTGTTCGGCCAGGGTGAGCTGGGCGAACTGGACGCGGCGACGCTGAGCGCGGCCCTCTCCGAGGTGCCGCACGCCCGGGTGACCGAGCTGGGCCCGGTGGTGGACCTCCTGGTGGAGGTCGGCCTGGCGCCGAGCAAGTCGGGGGCCCGCCGCACGGTCAAGGAGGGCGGGGCCTACGTGAACAACGTCAAGGTCACGGACGGCGAGAGCGCCCCGGCCCGCGAGGAACTGCTGCACGGGCGCTGGCTGGTGCTGCGCCGGGGCAAGAAGAACCTGGCCGCCGTGGAGGTCACGGGCGGCTGATCCCGTACGGCACGCGCACGGCCCCGCGGCCGGTACACGCCTCTCGCGTGTACCGGCCGCGGTGCTGTCCGGCGGGCGCTGTCCGGCCGCAGTGCCGTCCAGCGCGGTGCCGTCCGGTGCGGTACCGGTCGCCGTCGCCTGCCCGTGCGGGTCAGGTCTTCTGTCTGTTGCCCCGGATCGACGCCCAGAGCATGTCCCCGACTCCGACGACGGCCACGGCGCCGATCAGCTGGAGTACGTGGCGCGTCCAGTCGATGCCCTTGGTGTCGTTGACGCCGATCCAGGTCGCCACGGCATTGCCGAGGACGCTGCCGAGGATGCCGAAGACAGTCGTCAGCCAGAGCGGGATGTTCTGCTTGCCCGGGAGGATCGCCTTGGCGATCAGACCGAGCACCAGACCCACGATGATTGCCCACAACCAACCCATTTCGCCTCCTCGTGCGGCGCGGTGTGCGCGCCCGCCCAGTCTCGGCCGCTCCCCGGTACGACGCATTCCGGAAGGGCCCGAACGGGGAGTGCGGCACGGGGCCGGGATGCGGGGCGGCGGGCGGACGCAGGGTGTCGGGGCGGACGCGGGCCATTTGGCTCGCCCCGGTCTCGTGCCCGGCGAGTGCCCGGCGTACCGTGGACGCGGCCCGGTCCGGGAGAGTCCGGCACAGCGATCTGGCGGTGGAACATGATGCGGAAGCAGCACGGTGCGGAGGTCTTCCGGATCACGGGGGCACGTCAGGGGCTTGCCGACGATGTGCGCGGCAGACAACGGCGCTATGTGATCTCCATGTCCGTGCGCACCGTGTCGGTGGTGCTGGCGGCGGTGCTGTGGAACGTCGAGCGGCATGTCGCGATCGTGGGTCTCGCCCTGGGCGTTCTGCTGCCGTACGTCGCGGTGGTCATCGCCAACGCGGGCCGGGAGAACGCCCCTTCGCTGCCGTCGACCTTCGTACCGGCGCCCCTGCGGCCCGCCGTCGAGGCGGCTCCGGCGGCCGGTGCGACGGAATCCGGCGGTCCGGACGGCGTGGCCGGCCATGCGCGCCGGCCGCACGAGCACAGTTGAGCCCGTAAGTCCCGCGAAGCTCAGGAAATCCTCAGATCAATCATGACGTTCCGGTGCACCGCACCCTGGTCCCCATGACATACTTTGTAGGCGCTCCGCATCCCCCGTCGGAGCGACGGACCGACGCCGGGCAGCTCCCCCCGTGGCTGCTCGGCGTCGCCCTTTCTCCGGCGGGGATGCGTCGGAAGACGCTCCATGGACCTGATGTGCGGCCGAGTGGGGCCGTTAGGGTTGATCCGTGAACTTCCTCCGGACTTCCGCCGAAAGCGCCGCCGGTGCACCGATCTGTTCCGCCAAGGGCTGCCGCTCCGCCGCGGTGTGGGTGCTCGCCTGGAACAACCCGAAGCTGCACACCCCCGAGCGCCGCAAGACCTGGCTGGCCTGTGACGAGCACCGGGAGCATCTGTCTTCGTTCCTCGGCGTGCGGGGGTTCCTGAAGGACGTCGTCACGCTGGAGGAGTGGGAGTCCTCGGCCACGGACCAGTGATCGCCGAGCGCTGAAGCACCCAAGCACTGAAGCACTGAAGCACTGAGAGCTGAGCACGGACGCGGCAGCCCCCGGTGCCGTCCTCAGCCGCCGATCGCCGACATCGGCCGGTCGGGCTGGAGGAAGGACGGGTCGTCGAGTCCTGAGCCGGCCTTCTTGCCCCACATCGCGAGCTCCCAGAGCCGGACGATCTCCTCGTCCGGTGCCCCCGAACGCAGGGCGCCGCGCAGATCTGTCTCCTCGCGGGCGAAGAGACAGGTGCGGACCTGGCCGTCGGCGGTGAGCCGGGTGCGGTCGCAGGCCCGGCAGAACGGCCGGGTCACGGAGGCGATCACACCGACGCGGTGCGGGCCGCCGTCCACGGTCCAGCGCTCGGCGGGGGCGGAGCCGCGGGCGTCCGCCTCCTCGGCGGTGAGGGTGAAGCGCGTGCGCAGCGAGGCGAGGATGTCACCTGCGGTGATCATTCCGTCGCGCTTCCAGCCGTGCTGGGCGTCCAGCGGCATCTGCTCGATGAAGCGGAGCTCGTACCCGTTGCCGACGGCCCAGGCGAGCAGGTCGGGGGCCTCGTCGTCGTTGAGTCCGGGCATCAGGACGGAATTGACCTTGACCGGGGTGAGTCCGGCTTCGCGGG
This sequence comes from Streptomyces sp. NPDC001787, assembly GCF_040297465.1. Classification (NCBI taxonomy): domain Bacteria; kingdom Bacillati; phylum Actinomycetota; class Actinomycetes; order Kitasatosporales; family Streptomycetaceae; genus Streptomyces; species Streptomyces sp. NPDC001787. The sequence continues at coordinate 354,056 of NZ_JBEOZE010000005.1, read as the reverse complement.
CGGCGTCGAGACCGTCCAGGACGTCCTGGTGCCGGGCGCGGCGGGTGAGCGTCTTGAAGACATCGGGGCGCAGGGTGTCCAGTGAGACGTTCACCCGGTCGAGTCCGGCGGCCTTCAGGGCGGCGGCGGTCCGCTTGAGTCCGATGCCGTTGGTCGTGAGCGACATACGCGGACGCGGGGTGAGCGCGGCGCACTGCTCGACGATGGAGACGAGGCCGGGGCGCAGCAGCGGCTCGCCGCCGGTGAAGCGCACTTCGGTGATGCCCAGCGCGGTGACGGCGATGCGGATCAGCCGGACGATCTCGTCGTCGGAGAGCAGCTCGCTCCTGCCCAGCCACTGGAGGCCCTCTTCGGGCATGCAGTAGGTGCAGCGGAGATTGCACTTGTCGGTCAGTGAGACGCGCAGGTCGGTGGCGACCCTGTCGTATGTGTCGATGAGCACTGTGGGCCCCCCTCCCCCGGTGGTGTGCGCGGTTGCGGTTTCTGACTCTTCCGAGACTACGTGAGACCTGTGACATCGACAGGGTGCGATTGGCACGAGGTGCGGCGCGGCCGCGTCGTAGGACTCTACGACGCGGCCGTGTCCGGACGGTGGCCGATGGGCCGAACGGTCCGGTGAACTTCCGCTCTCAGTGGGCTCCGACGCCGGTGAGGGACTTGACCTCCAGTTCGGCGTACTTGCCCTTGTCGGGCTCCTCCTTGGAGATCAGCGAGCCGATCCAGCCGAGCAGGAAGCCCAGCGGGATGGAGATCAGGCCGGGGTTCTCCAGCGGGAACCAGGCGAAGTCGACGCCGGGGAACATCGAGGAGGGCTTCGAGGAGACGACCGGCGAGAACAGCACCAGCAGGACGGACGAGGCGAGACCACCGTAGATGGACCAGAGGGCGCCCTGGGTGGTGAAGCGCTTCCAGAACAGGCTGTACAGGATCGTCGGCAGGTTGGCCGACGCGGCGACCGCGAAGGCCAGGGCGACGAGTCCGGCCACGTTCAGGTCGCGGGCCATGGCGCCGAGGGCGATGGAGACGATGCCGATGGCGACGGTGGCCCACTTGGCGGCGCGGACCTCTTCCTTCTCGGTGGCCTTCCCCTTGCGGATGACGTTGGCGTAGATGTCGTGGGCGAACGACGACGAGGAGGCCAGGGTCAGTCCGGCGACGACGGCGAGGATGGTCGCGAAGGCGACGGCGGAGATCACGGCGAGCAGGATGGCTCCGCCCGTGGATCCGGAGCCGCCGCCGATCTCCAGTGCGGCGAGCGGGGCCGCGGTGTTCCCGGCCTTGTTCGAGGCGATGATGTCGCCGGGCTTGAGCAGGGCGGCGGCGCCGAAGCCGAGCACGATCGTCATCAGGTAGAAGGCGCCGATGATGCCGATCGCCCAGTTGACGGACTTGCGGGCGGCCTTCGCGGTGGGGACCGTGTAGAAGCGGATCAGGATGTGCGGCAGGCCCGCCGTACCGAGGACCAGGGCGATGCCGAGCGAGAGGAAGTCCAGCTTCGAGGTGCCGGTGGCGCCGTACTTGAGGCCGGGTTCCAGGAACGCCGAGCCCTTGCCGCTGTTGCTCGCGGCCGTGCCGAGCAGGTCGGAGATGTTGAAGTTGAACTTCAGCAGGATCAGGAAGGTGATGAGCAGGGTGCCCGCGATCAGCAGGACGGCCTTGACCATCTGCACCCAGGTGGTGCCCTTCATACCGCCGATGGTGACGTACACGATCATGAGCAGGCCGACCAGGGCGACGATGGCGATCTTCCCGCCGTCGCTGGTGATGCCCAGCAGCAGCGAGACGAGCACACCGGCGCCGGCCATCTGTGCCAGCAGGTAGAAGATCGAGACGACGATGGTGGAGGCGCCGGCGGCGGTCCGGACGGGGCGCTGGCGCATGCGGTACGCGAGGACGTCGCCCATCGTGTAGCGGCCGGAGTTGCGCAGCGGTTCCGCGACCAGGAGCAGGGCGACGAGCCAGGCGACGAGGAAGCCGATGGAATACAGGAAGCCGTCGTAGCCGAAGAGCGCGATGGCGCCCGCGATGCCGAGGAAGGACGCGGCGGACATGTAGTCGCCGGAGACCGCGAGGCCGTTCTGGAATCCGGTGAACTGCCGCCCGCCCGCGTAGAAGTCGGCGGCGCTCTTGGTCTGGCGGCCCGCCCACACCGTGATGAAGAGGGTGGCGACGACGAAGACGGCGAACAGGGTGATGATCAGCGTCCGGTGTTCGCTCGCCCCTTCGGCGGCGAGCTGGACGGTGGGGTACGCGACATGGGCGGCGCTCATGCGTCGGCCTCCATACGGGACTTGATCGCTTCGGCCTTCGGGTCGAGACTGCGGGCGGCGTGGCGGGAGTACAGCCAGGCGATGAGGAACGTGGTGGCGAACTGGGCGAGCCCGAAGACGAGCGCCATGTTGATGTTCCCGACGACCTTGGTGCTCATGAAGCCGCCCGCGTAGTTGCAGAGGAGCACGTAGAGCAGGTACCAGGTGACGAAGGCGATGGTCAGCGGGAAGGCGAACGAACGGTGTGCCCGGCGCAGTTCGGCGAACTCCGTGCTGTCCTGCACCGCGACGAACGCCTCGGTCGTGGGCTGGGCAGGGCTGTCGTCCGTACTGCCCTTGGGCGGCGGTGCATCGGTAGCCACGGAATCTCCTCGCGACGCGGGTGCGGTGGTGGGGGTAACGGTGGTTTTCACAGGGGGAACCTCGGGTCCGGGGGGCGATGGAACGACTCCCCTGACAACGGCACGGAGTGGACGACGAAGCGGTTCACCGCCGCTTTCTCCTTCTCCCGCTCACCCGTTCGCACCACGCCAGTCGGCACACTCTTCGAACTCACTTACCCATATGCATTGATGTCCCGGGATGATCAGCGATAACTTCACTCGTCATGTACTCGACCGAACACGCCAGGTGTCCGGTCGACTGGCACGGATGATGTGGAGAACCCATGGCTCATCTGGCATCCAGACGGACCCGCGCACTCGCGCTGCCCGTCGGACTCGCGCTCACGGCCTCGATCGGCTTCCTCCCCGCTGCGACGGCCACGGCCGCTCCCACGGGCGAGGTGTCGGCGGCCGTCCCGGCGGACGGGCCCAAGCTGTCCTATGTCGTCAACACCAAGGGCGGTCACGGCACCGTCAAGCAGGTGAAGAAGGCGATAGCCAAGGCCGGTGGCACGATCGTGATCGCCTACGAGCAGATAGGCGTCATAGTCGTCCACTCGCAGAACCCCGACTTCGGCAACACCATCCGGCGGGCCCGGGGCGTCGAGTCGGCCGGTGCGACCCGCACCAACCCGATCGTGCCGCAGGCCACGAACGACGTCGGCGCGGTCGCGCAGCCGCTCACCGCGGCGCAGGCGGCGGCCGCCGCCGGAAAGGCGACCGCCGGGCAGGACCCGCTGGAGCCCCTCCAGTGGGATCTGCCCGCGATCAAGGCGGACAAGGCGCACGAGAAGTCGCTCGGCTCCAAGCGCGTGACCGTCGCCGTGATCGACACGGGTGTCGACGACACGCACCCGGACCTGGCCCCGAACTTCGACCGCGCGGCCTCGGCCAACTGTGTCTCCGGTGCGCCGGACACCACCGACGGATCCTGGCGTCCGGCGGCGGGCGAGAGCGACCACGGCACGCATGTGGCGGGCACCATAGCCGCGGCGAAGAACGGCGTCGGTGTGACCGGTGTCGCGCCGGGTGTGAAGGTCTCCGGCATCAAGGTGTCGAACCCGGGCGGCTTCTTCTACGCCGAGTCCGTCGTCTGCGGCTTCGTCTGGGCCGCCGAGCACGGTGTCGAGGTGACCAACAACAGCTACTACACCGACCCGTGGCTGTTCAACTGCAAGAACGACCCGGACCAGGGCGCCCTGGTCGAGGCGGTCGGCCGCGCCTCCAAGTACGCCGAGCGCCGCGGAACCGTCAACGTCGCCGCGGCCGGCAACTCCAAGCACGACCTCGCCGCCGACGAGATCGTGGACGAGACCAGCCCGAACGACACCGAGACGGTCACCCGCACGATCAACCCGCGCGAGTGCCTGGACATTCCGACCATGCTGCCGGGAGTCGTGACGGTCTCCGCCACCGGCGCCAAGGGCCTCAAGTCCTCGTACTCCAACTACGGCCGCGGGATCATCGACGTGGCCGCCCCGGGCGGCGACTCGACGGTCTACCAGGCCCCGGAACCGCCGGCCACCAACGGACTGATCCTGTCCACGCTGCCGGGCGGCAAGTTCGGCTACAAGGCCGGTACGTCCATGGCCTCCCCGCATGTCGCGGGCGTCGTGGCGCTGATCAGGTCGACGCACCCGCACGCCTCTCCGGCCCAGGTGAAGCGACTGCTGACGCAGCAGGCCGACGCCACCGCGTGCGGCGCGCCGTACGACTACAACGGTGACGGCACGATCGACGCGGTCTGCGAGGGCGGCAAGCAGTACAACGGCTTCTACGGAGCCGGAATCGTGGACGCGCTGGACGCGGTCCGCCGCTGACATCGCGCAGGACAGGGAGGGGCCGGAGGCAGGTGCTTCCGGCCCCTCCCGCTGTCGCGTGAGGCCGTACGCCTACGGCTTGATGAGCACCTTCAGCGCCGTCCGCGTGTCCATCGCCTTGTAGCCGGCGGGTACGTCGTCCAGGCCGACGGTCATGTCGAAGACGGGCGACGGGTCGATCGTGCCGTCCAGCACATCGGGCAGCAGCTCCGGTATGTACGCCCTGACGGGGGCGACGCCACCGCGCAGCGCGATGTTCCGGCCGAACATGACACCGAGGTCCACGCCGGTGGCGCTGCCGTGCGGGACACCGACGTAGCCGATGGAGCCGCCGTCGCGGACGACGCCGATGGCGGTGCGCATGGACTGCTCGGTGCCGACCGCCTCGATCACACAGTGGGCGCCCTCGCCCCCGGTGAGCTCGTGCACGGCGGCGAGGGCCGCTTCGCCGCGTTCGGCGACCACGTCCGTGGCACCGAAGGCGCGGGCGATGTCGGTACGGGCCGGATGCCTGCCCAGCGCGATGATCCGTCCGGCACCGAGCCGCTTGGCGGCCATGACCCCGCACAGGCCGACCGCGCCGTCACCGATGACCGCGACGGTGGCACCGGGCCGCACATCCGCGCCGACGGCCGCGTGGTGGCCCGTGCCCAGCACGTCGGAGAGGGCGAGGAGCGCGGTGAGCAGCCGGTCGTCGGACGCGGCGGCGGCCGGGAGCTTGACCAGGGTGCCGTCGGCGAACGGGACACGGACGGCCTCGCCCTGTCCGCCGTCGGAACCCGGGGAGCCCCAGAACCCGCCCTGCGGGCAGGACGTGGTGAGCCCCTCCGCGCAGTAGGCGCAGGTGCCGTCGGACCAGACGAACGGGGCGACGACGAGGTCGCCGGCGGCGAAGCCGTTGACCCCGGACCCCGCCTCCTCCACGACGCCGAGGAACTCATGGCCGATGCGCTGGCCGGGCTGCCGGGCGGACTCACCGCGGTACGCCCACAGGTCGCTGCCGCAGACACAGGCCCGCAGGACCCGCAGCACCACATCGGTGGGCTGCTGAATCTTCGGGTCCGGCACCTCCCGCACCCGTATGTCGTGGGGGGCCTGGATCACGGTGGCGCGCATGCGTGGGGGTCCTTGCTCATCTCATCCGCTGATACTCCGCTCACGGTACGCCCCGGGTCCGTCATCGGGTGCTTTCGCCCCCGTCGCGAGGATCCCGGCGGTCAGCAGGGCCTGGGCAGCGATGTAGGTGAGCATGACCCAGAAGTCGGGCGCGGGCAGCTGCGGCCAGTCGGCGATGCCGGTGGCGATGAGCGCGTCCGACAGCAGGAAGAGCGCGCCGCCGAGCGCCGTGAGGCGGCCGAGGGCGCCCGCCCGCCAGGCCATGGCGGTGAGCAGCAGGCTGTAGCCGGTCAGCGGGACGCGCAGATCGGCCGGCAGATCGGGCCAGATCAGTACGAGGAAGGCGGCCAGGACGACCGCGTAGCCGAGGCCCGCGGACACCGGGGCGCGCCTCCGGCCGAACAGCCGGAGGTAGCAGATGTGGCCGGCGGCGAAGGAGCCCATGCCGAGGAGGAAGGCGAGGTCGTGGTCGGGGAGCAGCAGGGTGTCGCCGCCCCAGCCGAAGAGCAGTGCGGCGATGAGCGTCCTGGGGCCGCCGCGGGCCATGGCGTAGGCGGCGAGCAGCGGCATCAGCAGGGGCTTGGCGACGAGGTGGGCGGTCTCGGCACCGGCCAGGAGTCCGGCGAGGTCGACGGCCGCGGCGACGAGGAAGGCGATGAGCAGGGGCCGGGCGTACCGCTGCCCCCGGCCGGGCGCCCGCGCGGGCACGGGGCCGGTCATCGGGTGCTCCCGGGGGTGGCGGTGCGCTTCGCGGCGGCCACCGGGGCGCCGGGGGCGGAGGCGGGTGCGGGGGCGCGGCCGGAAGCGGTCCCGGGCCGCGCCGCGGGCTGCCATCCGGGGCCGCGGAAGACCCGGCCGGCCCGTTCGCCCCAGCTGCCGGCCGCCCGCACGTCGCGGGCGATGGCCGCGTACTCGTGCGTCGCCACGCGCAGCGGGTTGTGGGTGGCGATGTTCTTGGTCAGCCCGAAGACCGGCCGCTCCGTCTCGGCGGTGAACGACTTGAAGAGCCGGTCCCAGATGATCAGGATGCCGCCGAAGTTGCGGTCCAGATAGCTGCCCTGCGACGCGTGGTGCACGCGGTGGTGGGAGGGCGTGTTGAGGACGTACTCGAAGGGCCGGGGCAGTTTGTCGATGCGCTCGGTGTGCACCCAGAACTGGTAGACGAGGTTGGCCGACTGGCAGAAGGCGAGCGCCGCCGGGTGCACCCCGCAGGCGATCAGCGGGAGGTAGAACGGCCAGACGGTCGCGGAGGTCCAGGGCTGGCGCAGCGCGGTGGTGAGGTTGAACTTCCGGCTGGAGTGGTGGACCACATGGCAGGCCCAGAGGATCCGGATGACGTGGTGGCCTCGGTGGGACCAGTAGTAGAAGAAGTCCTGGGCCAGCAGCATCAGCGGGATCGTCCACCACAGGACGGGCACCCGCAGCGGGGTCAGTTCGTACAGGGCCATGTAGATCGCCACGATGGGCAGCTTCCACAGCAGATCGAAGCCGATGCTGCCGATCCCCATGGTGACGCTGGTGGCGGCGTCCTTGGTGTCGTATCCGGCGGCTTCGTCGTCCGGATGGATCCGGTAGCTGACCATCTCGATCACGGTGAGCAGGACGAAGGCCGGTATCGACCACAGCACGACATCGGGCAGGTTCGGCTCCATCCCAGCACCGTAGAGCCGCCGGCCGACGAGGGCTAGACGTTGTTACCCACAAGTATGCGAGACGTGGTGTCAGCAGTATTTGGCACCTTCCACCAATGGGGCGGCCACGGGATTTCCGGCACGCGCGCCGACCGGGGAGGAACGTACGCGCCCCGTAAGGAAGTTGCCCCTGTGAGGCCGTGACGGCCCGGTCCCCGGCACCGGACCCCTCCCACCGGGCCCGCATCGCCCATTTCGCCTGGAGGCCGCCCACAGGAGCCCACACGCCCCGCGCCCTCCTACACCCCCGCAGCCCCCAGCAGCGTCCCCGCGACATAGGTCACCGCCATCGCCACCGCTCCCCCGCCCATGTTGCGCAGCACCGCCGGTCCCGGTGACGCCTCGCCGAGACGGGCGCTCCACCAGCCGGTCAGGGCGAGTGCCGCCATCACGGAGGCCACGGTGACGGCGAGCCGGAGCGAGGAGGGCGGCAGCACGATCGCCAGCAGGGGCAGCAGGGCGCCCACCGTGAACGCCAGGAAGCTCGCCCCCGCCGCGTGCCACGGGTTCGTCAGGTCGTCGGGGTCGATGCCCAGCTCGACCTCCGCGTGGGCGCGCAGCGCGTCGCGCTCGGTCAGCTGGAGCGCTGCCTCGCGGGCCACCTCCTCGCTCAGCCCCTTGCCCTGCAACAGGCCCGTCAGCTCGCGCAGTTCGGCCTCGGGCGCCTCCTTCAGCTCTTGTTTCTCCGTGGCCAGTGCGGCCTTCTCCGAGTCGCGCTGGGTGGAGACCGAGACGTACTCGCCCGCCGCCATCGACATCGATCCGGCCAGCAGCCCGGCCAGCCCGGCGGTGAGGAGCGCGCCGCGGTCGCCGGTGGCTCCGGCGACGCCGACGACGAGGCCCGCGGTGGAGACCACACCGTCGTTGGCGCCGAGGACCGCGGCCCGGAGCCAGTTCAGCCGGGCGCCGAGTCCATTGCTGTGGGGTTCGTCGTGAACCTGTCCGTCCGTCACCCGGGGAGGGTCTCATCCGCGGAGCCGCGGACCCGGGCCGACCCGCCCGGGGCAAGGGCCGCCGCACGCGCCCGGGAGCGGGGCGGCGGTCGCCGGGACGGCCGAATAGGGAACTGTCAGTGGCGGCCCGTATTCTCTGTGACCATGCTCGACGACCGCCAGACCGCAGCGCCGTGGCCGACCGCCTACCCCCAGGGGTACGCGGTCGTCGACGTGGAGACCACCGGACTCGCCCGCGACGACCGGATAGTGTCCGCTGCCGTCTACCGCCTCGACGCCCAGGGCAACGTCGAGGACCACTGGTACACCCTGGTCAATCCGGAGCGGGACCCGGGCCCCGTCTGGATCCACGGGCTGACCAGCGAGGTGCTGGAGGGTGCGCCGCTCTTCCCCGAGGTCGCCGCCGCGCTCTCCGAACGGCTCGCGGACCGGGTGCTCGTGGCGCACAACGCGGCCTTCGACTGGTCGATGCTCGCCCGGGAGTACGCCCGTGCGGCGGTGATCGCACCCGTCGAGCAGCGGCTGTGCACGATCGCGCTCGCCAAGGAGCTGCGGCTGCCGCTGCCCAACCACAAACTGTCCTCGCTCGCCGCCCACTTCGGCGTCGTGCAGCAGCACGCCCACCACGCCCTGGACGACGCCCGGGTGCTGGCCGAGGCGTTCCGGCCGAGTCTGCACGCCGCCGCCCGCGACGGGGTGCGGCTGCCGCTGCTGGAATGCCGGCCGCTGACCGAGTGGTCCGACTCCCCGGTCACCCCGCGGATCGGGTATCAGGCCTCGTACCAGCAGAACAGCTGGCGTCCCTCCCGGAAGCGGCCGGCCTGCCCGTATCCGAATCCGGGACGGTACGAGAAGGACAAGCCGCTCCGGCAGGGCATGCGGGTGGCCTTCTCCGGGGACACCTCGATCGACCGCGAGCTGCTGGAGGACCGCGCCGTGGAGGCCGGGCTGCATGTGGCGACCAGTGTGTCCCGGCTGACCAGCCTGCTGGTCACCAACGATCCCGACGCGGCGACGTCCAAGACGCTGAAGGCGAAGTCGTTCGGCACACCGGTGCTGGAGGAGAGCGCCTTCACCCATCTGCTGCGGGACGTCGCCCCGGCGGACGCGCCCGCGGCCCCGCCCGCGGCGGGCCTCCCGTCACCGGCGCGGCCCGCTCCGGCGCCCGCACCGTCATCGGAGTGAACCGGGCGCGACTCGCCCGGGATCCGCTCGCCCACCGCCGCCCCGCGTCCCACCCTGTGGCGCATGGCACGTTGTGAGGTTTGCGGAAACGACTACGGCATGTCCTTCGAGGTGCACGCGCAGGGCGCGGTGCATGTCTTCGACTGCTTCTCCTGCGCCATTCACCGCATGGCGCCCATCTGTGAGCACTGCCGCGTCCAGGTCATCGGCCAGGGCGTGGAGGTCGACGGTCACTGGTACTGCGGCGGGCACTGCGCCCGCGCCGAGGGGAAGGCGGGCATCGTGGACAAAGTGTGACGGAACATTCCGCTCCGGGACCGCGCCCGCCCCACCCCTGAGTGCCGCACCCCATGACCCCGGTTGTACGGTCATGGGGTGTACCGCTTCCTGTTGACCCGGCAGTGGGTGATTCTCACCCTCCTCACCCTCGTGCTGATTCCCACCATGGTCGAGCTGGGCTTCTGGCAGTTGCACCGGCACCAGCACCGGGTCGAGCAGAACGCCCTGATCTCGCGGAACCTCAAGGTCGATCCGGTACCCGTGGCGAGGATCACCTCCCCGGGGCACACCGTTCCGCGCGCCGACTACTGGCGCGCCGTCACGGCCACGGGGACGTTCGACACCGCGCACGAAGTGGTGGTGCGCCGCCGCACATCGGACGACGACCGCATCGGTGTCCACGTCCTGACCCCGCTCGACCTCAAGGGCGGCGGCACCGTCCTGGTCAACCGCGGCTGGATCCCCGCCGCCCCCAGTCAGCAGTCCTATCCGAAGGTTCCGGCCGCGCCGCACGGCGAGGTCACCGTCGTCGGCCGGCTCAAGGCCGACGAGACGACGGGCACCAGTGGCATCAAGGACCTGGAGGGGCTGCCGGACCGCCAGGTGATGCTGATCAACAGCTCCCAGCAGTCCCAGCTGCTCTCCCGGCCGGTGCTGGGCGGATACATCGAACAGACCGCGCCCGACGCGCCCGGCAACACCCCCGAGCAGTTGGCCTCCCCCGACGACAGCTCCATCGGCCCGCACATGGCGTACGCCGTCCAGTGGTGGCTGTTCGCCGCCGGGGTACCGGTGGGCTGGGTGATTCTCGTACGCCGCGAGAAGCGCGACCGCCGGCAGGCGGCGGCCGAGGAAGCGGCGCGGAACAAGACAGCCGGACAGCCCGAGCCGACGACCGCGTAGAACTCCGGGACCGGGTCCGGACGGCGGCACCGGGTCCGGACGCCGGGACCGGACGTACCTCCCTCGCGGGCCGCCCTGCTTAACGAGGCACAGGTGAGGGAACACGCCAGAACGTGACCCCACGCATCGAGGACTACGCCCTCATCGGCGATCTCCAGACTGCCGCGCTCGTCGGCAGGAACGGTTCCGTCGACTGGCTCTGCCTGCCCCGCTTCGACTCCGGCGCCTGTTTCGCGGCCCTGCTCGGGGACGAGGAGAACGGCCACTGGCGCATCGCGCCCCAGGGCACGGACACCACGGACACCTGCACCCGGCGCGCCTACGCGGGCAACTCGCTCGTTCTGGAGACGTACTGGGAGACCCGGACCGGCACGGTCAAGGTCATCGACTTCATGCCGCAGCGCGACAAGTCGCCCGACGTCATGCGGATCGTCGAAGGCATCAGCGGCAGCGTCGACATGAGTTCCGTACTGCGGCTGCGCTTCGACTTCGGATCGGTCGTGCCCTGGATGCGCCGCTCGCACGGCCACCGGGTGGCCGTCGCGGGTCCCGATTCCGTCTGGCTGCGCAGCGATCCGCCGGTCAAGACGTGGGGGCAGCAGTTCAGCACCTGTTCCTCCTTCACCGTCGCGGAGGGCGAGAAGGTCGCCTTCGTCCTCACCTGGCACCCCTCGCACTCGCCGCGCCCGAAGCTGGTCGACCCGTACAAGGCGCTGAAGCACTCCCTGGCCGACTGGGAGAAGTGGGCGGCGAGATGCACGTACCGGGGCAAACACCACAAAGCCGTGCTCCGCTCGCTGATCACCCTGAAGGCCCTCACCTACGGACCGACCGGCGGCATCGTGGCGGCCCCCACCACCTCGCTGCCGGAGGAGATCGGCGGCGTACGGAACTGGGACTACCGCTTCTGCTGGCTGCGGGACGCCACCCTGACGCTCGGCGCCCTGCTGTCGGCCGGCTACCTCAAGGAGGCGTCCGCCTGGCGGGACTGGCTGCTGCGGGCGGTCGCCGGTGATCCCGCCGACCTCCAGATCATGTACGGCCTGGCCGGCGAGCGCCGGCTCCCGGAGGCGGAGCTGCCGTGGCTGGCCGGATACGGGAACTCCCGGCCGGTCCGCTCCGGCAACGCCGCGGTCCGGCAGCGCCAGCTCGATGTGTACGGCGAGGTCATCGACTCGCTCCGGCTGGCCCGGGAGGCGGGCCTGGACGACAAGCCGCACGCCTGGAAGCTCCAGCTCAGCCTGCTGGGCTTCCTGGAGTCCACCTGGCGCGAACCGGACGAGGGGCTGTGGGAGATCCGGGGGGCACGCCGCCACTTCGTGCACTCCAAGGTGATGGCCTGGGTCGCCGCCGACCGCGCGGTGCGCACCCTGGAGGAGAATCCCACCCTGCCGGGCGACGCGGAACGCTGGCGGGCGATGCGGTCGGCGGTGCACGCCGAGGTCTGCGCCAAGGGGTACGACCCCGAGCGGAACACCTTCACCCAGTCCTACGGTTCACGGGAGCTGGACGCCGCGACCCTGCTGATCCTCAGGACCGGTTTCCTGCCCCCGGACGACCCCCGGGTCGTCGGCACCGTCGACGCGGTGCGCGACGAGCTGGGCAGCGGCGGGCTGGTCCGCCGCTACAGCACCGACGGCACCGCGGTCGACGGCCTGCCGGGGGACGAGGGCGCCTTCATCGTCTGCTCGTTCTGGCTGGCCGACGCGCTCTTCCTGACGGGGCGGAAGGCCGAGGCCGAGGAGCTGTTCGAGCGGCTGCTGGCGCTCCGCAACGACGTGGGGCTGCTGGCCGAGGAGTACGACCCGGTGGCAGGACGCCAGCTGGGCAACTACCCGCAGGCCTTCAGCCACATCGGGCTGGTGAACACCGCTGTCGCCCTCTCCGGCGAGGACCCGGCAGGATAGGGCCATGGATCTTGGACTGAAGGACCGTGTGTACATCGTCACCGGCGCCACCCGCGGCCTGGGCAACGCCACGGCGCGCGCCCTGACCGGCGACGGCGCGAAGGTGATCATCAGCGGCCGGGACGAGAAGGGGGCCGTGGAGGCCGCCGCCGCGCTGGGGCCGGACGCGGTGGGGATCGCCGCCGACAACGCCGATCCGAGCGCGGCGCAGCACCTGGTGGACGCGGCGGTCGAACGGTTCGGCCGACTGGACGGCATCCTGATCAGCGTCGGCGGCCCGGCACCCGGTTTCGTCGCGGACAACACGGACGACCAGTGGCAGACGGCCTTCGAGTCGGTGTTCCTGGGTGCGGTACGGCTGGCCCGGACGGCCGCCGCCGTGCTCGGCGAGGGCGGTGTGATCGGCTTCGTGCTCTCCGGCTCGGTCCACGAGCCGATCCCCGGACTGACCATCTCCAACGGACTGCGCCCCGGCCTGGCCGGCTTCGCCAAGTCCCTCGCCGACGAGCTGGGCCCGCGCGGCATCCGGGTCGTCGGGGTGCTGCCCGCCCGGATCGACACGGACCGGGTGCGCGAACTGGACGCCCTGTCCGGCGACGCGGAGGCCGCCCGCAGGGCCGGTGAGGCGCGCATCCCGCTGCGGCGCTACGGCACGCCGGACGAGTTCGGGAAGACCGCGGCCTTCCTGCTCTCCCCCGCCGCCTCGTATCTGACGGGCATCATGGTGCCCGTCGACGGAGGCTCGCGGCACGGCTTCTGAAACGGGGGGTCAGGGGGCGCGGGTCCGTGCAAGGGCGCGGAGCCCGTGCAAGGGCGCGGAGCCCGTGCAGCCGTCAGGAGACGCGTTCCGCGCGGTGCTTGACGGCCTTCAGCCGGACCTCGGCGGGCAGTTCGGCCAGCCCGGCCGAGTCCCGGGCGTGGGCCAGCGCCTCGTCCGCCAGGCCCCGCAACGTCTGTTCGGGGGCGGCGTGCGGCTCCATCAGCAGCCGGATCGCGGCCCGGGGCGCGGAGCGGCGGCCACGCAGCGCGACCTGGGCGCGGGCCACCCCGTCCAGGGTGCCCGCCTCCCCGGAGAGAACGCCTTCGAGCGCCCGGCCCCGCAGCAGCGCCCCCTCACCGTCACCGCTGTCGACCAGCACCTCGGCCAGCCGGCCGCGGCGCAGCTGGGCCAGCAGCCACCACAGAGCGAGGACGACCAGGACGGCGAGGACCGCGATGACCGTCGGCCACCACCAGCCGTCGTCCCGCCAGCGATCCCGGTCGGCCTCGCTGAGCAGCACGTCGTGCTTTCCGTCCCACGGCCACCAGGAGGGCAGGGACGCGCCGAGGCCGGCCGCCAGTACGGCGCCGCCGACGGCGATCAGCACCAGCCCGGCAAGGCCCAGCAGTACCCGGTTGACGGTCCTGAGCACGCCGTTCACCCCTTCTTCGCCGGACGGCGGACATGGACGGACAGGCTCGGCGGCCTGGCCAGGCCCAGTTCCTTGATTCCCGCCCCCAGTGCGGTGTCCAGGTCGGCGCGTACGTCGTCGAGTTCCCGGAAGTGGGAGACCGCGCGCACGGCGGCCTTGCCGCGGCCCATCCGGACCCGCACGGACTGCACCCCGGACACCTCCACGGCCCGGTCGCGCAGCACGAGTGCCGCCGCGGTCCGGTCGAGCGCGGCCCGTACCTCCGCGCGGTCGCGGCGCATCGGCAGCAGATCGCGCAGTCCGGGGGTGAGGGCGAGCAGGATCAGCCAGAGGCCGATCGCGGCCGCGAGAGCGGCCCCGGCAAGGACCCAGACGTCGTCCAGCGGCCGCTCGGCCAGCTCGTCGGCGAGCGAGCGCCGCCACCGCATCGCCGGGTGGTCGGCCCGTACCGCGGCGATGTCGTAGAGCAGCAGACCGGCGCCGCCGAGCACCACCAGGGCGAGCAGCGCGGCGGGGACGCGGCGCGCGGACCAGAACCTGCCCGCCCGGCCGCCGTCCTTGCCCCGGGTGGGCACGGGGTCGTACGCGGCGGACGACGCGCTCTGGTCGAGTTCGAGCACATCCGATGCGCCCGGTCCGCCGGCCCGGGGCAGCCGCTCGGTGCTGCCCGTCGGCTCCTGGGGTTCGGTCATCGGATCCTCCCCTGTGCCGCGGCGCCCGGTCCCGCGGGGTGCAGCTTTTCGACCCGCACCGCCACCTCGGGCACCTCCATGCCCGCCAATGTCCTTACCCGCTCCGCGACATGGCGACGCACCGCGCCGCACTGGCGGCCGATATCACTGGGATATCCGAGCTCCAGGGTGACCCGTACCCGGGCGCTGTCCCGGCGCACGGTGACCGTGGCGCGCGGCGAGGAACCGTCCTCGGGCGGCTCGTCGACCGCTTCCCCGGCCGCCTGTGCGGCGATCTTCGCGACGACCCGGTCGGCGATCCGGGTCTCCCCGCGCTCGGCGGCGGCGACCCGCCCGGTCACCGCCGTCACCGTCGCCGGTCGCCGCGCTCGCGACTCCGGAAGAAGTCGCCGGGCTCCAGGTCGCCGTCCAGGAAGCGGCCGACGACGAAGCCGACCGCCCCCAGGGCCGCCACCAGCAGAAAGGCCCCGAACCCGCCGAAGTACCCGGCGAAACCGAGCGCCATGCCGGCCAACAGGCCGGCCACAGCCATGCTCATCGTGACTCCTCAACTGCCTTTCGGCGGAGATCTACTGGAGACGTGGCTCGGGCTCGTCCTCGTCGTCGTCCTCATCGGGCAGCTTGACGTCGCTCACCGCGATGTTGACCTCGACCACTTCGAGCCCGGTCATGCGCTCGACCGCCGCGACGACGTTCTCCCGTACATCGCGGGCGACATCGGAGATCGACACGCCGTAGTCGACGACGATCTCCAGATCCAGCGCGGTCTGCGACTCGCCGACCTCGGCCTTGACCCCGCGGGTGACGGACTTGCCGCCGCCGGGGACCCGGTCGCGCACCGCCCCGAACGTCCGGGACAGCCCGCTGCCCATCGCGTGGACACCGACGACGTCACGTGCGGCCATTCCGGCGATCTTCTCGACCACACCATCGGCGATGGTGGTGCGGCCACGGGTGGCGGGGTCTCCCCCGCCGCGCTTGGTGAGCGGATTCCTGCCCCGGTCGTCACCCGCATCCTTGCCGGGGTTCTCGGGCCGGTTCCGCTGTGGGGTGTCAGTCATCGCCGCTCTTCCCTTCGGGGGCAGGGTTGGACTTCGTTGCCCACATTAGGTGCGCTTGCCCCGACTCGCGCCATGAATGCGGCAGGGTGGAGCAATGACAACGTCGCACAGCCCGCAGCAGGCCGACGGATGGACCGCGGCGGTACGGCAACGGCTCGGCCTCGGCCGGCTGCTCCCCCTGGGGGGTCCGGCCGACGGGGCATGGATCGCGGAGCGGGCGGCGGCCTCGGTGCTGCGGAGCGCCGCGGCCGGCCCCGGCGCGGTCCTGGGCAGGCTCAGGATCGGCGCGGCGGACCCGGACGGGCCGGGCCGCGACACGGCCGGCGCCGGGCCGGAAACGGACGCGCCGCCCCCGGGATCACACGCGTCCCCCTCGCACGAGGCCCCTCCGGCGCCGCCGAGTGCGCTGGCGTCCGGACCGCTGCGGATCGAGGCGGAGTTCTCGGCCTCCGCGGACCGGCCGCTGCCCGACACCGCCCGCACCCTGCGCGCCGCACTGCTGAGCGCGGCCTCCGCCCGGCTCGGCCTGGTGGTCGGTGAGGTGGACCTGCGGGTCACAGCGCTGCTGGAGGATGGTGCGCCCGACCGGGTGAGTGTCCCGGCGGACGAGGTACGGGCCGCGACGGCGGACGGGGCTGCGGCGGACGCGGCCGCCGGAGTGCCCGGTGTCGTCGCGCTGACCCGGGAGCTGGGCAGTGCGGTGCACACCGGCGCGGATCATCTCCGGGTCGAGGTGGCGACGGCCGGGGACCACCGGGCCCTCGATGTGGCGCGGGCGGTGCGCACGGCGGTGGCGGCGGCCGTGGAGGGCCACCCGCCGGTCGCCGTACTGGTCACAGCCGTGGTGGCGCGGGACTGACCCAGGCACCGGCCGGAACCGGAACCGCTGCCACTGTCACAGCGACTGCCACTGTCACTGCCTGAGTCTGTGCCTGTTCTGCGCCCGTGCCCGCACCTGTCCGTGTGCCGGGTCAGTCGCCGAGGCCTGCCAGATCGCGCAGCCTGCGTCCCTGCGCGGCCCGCTCGGCCGTGCGCTGCTCCTCGTAACCGCGGGAGACGGCACCGCTCAGCAGGGCCTTGGTCTCGATGACGGCGTCACGCGGGGCGGCCAGCAGGGCGGCGGCCAGGTCGCGGGCGGCCTCGTCGAGCTGGTCGGCCGGGACGACGAGATTGGCGAGGCCGGTGCGCTCGGCCTCCTCCGCGTGCACAAAGCGCCCGGTGGCGCAGATTTCGAGCGCGCGGGCATACCCCACGAGGCTCACCAGAGGGTGGGTGCCCGTGAGGTCGGGGACGAGACCGAGACTGGTCTCGCGCATGGCGAACTGCACGTCCTCGGCGGCGATCCGCAGGTCACAGGCGAGGGCGAGCTGGAAGCCCGCACCGATGGCATGCCCCTGGACGGCCGCGATCGACACGATGTCGTTGCGGCGCCACCAGGTGAACGCCTCCTGGTACTCGGCGATGGTCGCGTCGAGCTCGTCCTGCGGGCCGCGCGCCATGTCGAGGAAGGACGGCTCACCGTCGAACCCTTCCGGGGTGAACGCCTGCCGGTCGAGGCCCGCGGAGAAGGACTTGCCCTCGCCGCGGAGCACCACGACCCGCACGTTGCCGGGGAGTACCCGTCCGGCCTCTGTCAACGCCCGCCACAGAGCGGGAGACTGAGCGTTGCGCTTGGCCGGGTTGGTGAGAGTCACCGTGGCAACCGCGTCATCGACGGTGAGCCGTACGCCATCCTTGTCGAGCACAGAGTCGAGCGAGGTCATGGGGCGCCTCCGGATCGGGTGCAGTCAGCACTCACAATTAAGTGACTGAACAGTAACCACCCGGTCGGCCGTACGACCGGCCGGGTGGCCACCACGTGTTCCGGTGAGCCCCGAGGCCTGCCCCGCGACCGCCCCGACCGCTTTCGGCCCTCAGGCCGCAGCGGCCTTCTTGCCGCGCGTAGCTCCGCCGCGTCCCCGCAGCGTCACTCCGGACTCGCTGAGCATCCGGTGGACGAATCCATAGGAGCGGCCGGTCTCTTCGGCCAACGCCCGGATGCTCGCACCGGAGTCGTACTTCTTCTTCAGGTCTGCCGCGAGCTTGTCGCGCGCGGCGCCGGTTACCCGGCTGCCCTTCTTCAGAGTCTCGGCCACCCGTGCCTCCTCATGGGAAGTGCGCTCTGGACTCTCATGATCACCCCTCCCGCGCTTCCTGGCCAGCCATTCGGCAAGGTCGGTGCGAGCGGATTCCCCGCCCCAGAGGGGGCCGACACAATCGGAATCGCGAATTCCCTACGGCTGCGGCGGCCTCTGAAAGCACCGCCCGAAAGAACTGCCAGGTCAGGGCCGTACGGGAAGATGAAGGCGAAATGGGTGCGCCCGGCAGCTATCTGCCGGGCGCCACGCCGGGGTATGAGACGCACTCACTCAGATGATGGATCACGCCTAGGCCGAATGATCTATCCCCGGTGGATCAGGCCAGGGCGATGAGGTCCCGGTAGTCCGCACCCCACAGGTCCTCGACCCCGTCCGGGAGCAGGATGATCCGCTCCGGCTGGAGCGCCTCGACCGCGCCCTCGTCGTGGGTGACGAGGACGACGGCACCCTTGTACGTGCGCAGCGCGCCGAGGATCTCCTCGCGGCTGGCCGGGTCGAGGTTGTTCGTCGGCTCGTCGAGGAGCAGGACGTTGGCCGAGGAGACGACCAGGGTCGCGAGTGCGAGCCGGGTCTTCTCCCCACCGGAGAGCACCCCGGCGGGCTTGTCGACGTCGTCGCCGGAGAACAGGAACGAGCCGAGGGTCTTGCGGACCTCGACCAGGTCGAGGTCCGGCGCGGCGGAGCGCATGTTCTCCAGGACGGTGCGCTCCGGGTCCAGGGTCTCGTGCTCCTGGGCGTAGTAGCCGAGCTTGAGGCCGTGGCCCTTGATGATCTCGCCGGTGTCGGGCTTCTCCGCACCACCGAGAAGGCGCAGCAGCGTGGTCTTGCCCGCGCCGTTGAGTCCGAGGATGACGACGCGGGAGCCCTTGTCGATGGCGAGGTCGACGTCGGTGAAGATCTCCAGCGAGCCGTAGGACTTGGACAGACCCTCCGCCATCAGCGGGGTCTTGCCGCACGGCGAGGGCTCGGGGAAGCGCAGCTTGGCGACCTTGTCCGACACCCGGACGGCGTCCAGGCCGGACAGCAGGCGCTCGGCGCGCTTGGCCATGTTCTGGGCGGCGACGGTCTTGGTGGCCTTGGCGCGCATCTTGTCGGCCTGCGCGTTGAGGGTCGCGGCCTTCTTCTCGGCGTTCTGGCGCTCGCGCTTGCGGCGCTTCTCGTCGGCCTCGCGCTGCTGCTGGTAGAGCTTCCAGCCCATGTTGTAGATGTCGATCTGCGCACGGTTGGCGTCGAGGTAGAACATCTTGTTGACGACGGTCTCGATGAGGTCGGCGTCGTGGGAGATCACGATGAAGCCGCCGCGGTAGGACTTGAGGTAGTCGCGCAGCCAGACGATCGAGTCCGCGTCGAGGTGGTTGGTGGGCTCGTCGAGGAGCAGGGTGTCCGCGTCCGAGAAGAGGATGCGGGCGAGCTCCACACGGCGGCGCTGACCGCCGGAGAGCGTGTGCAGCGGCTGGCCGAGCACCCGGTCGGGCAGGTTGAGCGCGGCGGCGATGGTGGCGGCCTCGGCCTCGGCGGCGTACCCGCCCTTGGTGAGGAACTCCGTCTCCAGGCGCTCGTACCGCTTCATCGCCTTCTCGCGGGTGGCGCCCTTGCCGTTCGCCATCCGGTCCTCGTTCTCGTGCATCTTGCGCAGGATCTCGTCGAGACCGCGGGCGGAGAGGACGCGGTCCCGGGCGAGGGTGTCGAGGTTGCCGGTGCGCGGGTCCTGCGGGAGGTAGCCGACCTCGCCGGACTTGGTGATGGTGCCGCCCGCGGGGGTGCCCTCGCCCGCGAGGCACTTGGTGAGGGTGGTCTTGCCCGCCCCGTTGCGGCCGACCAGGCCGATGCGGTCGCCCTTGGCGATACGGAAGGAGGCGGACTCGATGAGGATGCGGGCGCCGGCGCGCAGCTCGATGCCGGAAGCGGTGATCACGGGAAAAACTCCAGGGCAGTGATGGACGGCGGAGGGACGAGGGCGGAGGTCTCTCGACGCCGCTAATGCACAAGGAGAATGGCCATACGGCCCATTCTACTGGCGGTGTGCAACTGCTTTTCCGCGTGCCCGTGGGGACGAACCGCCCAGCACCCGGCCCGGCACGGCACGGCCCTCGCCCGCCGGGGCCGAGGGGCTGGCGTCCCTTCGGTTCGGCGACGCCACCTGCGCGGATGCCCTCCGGGAGGGCGTTGTCAGTGGTCGGTGGAAGACTGAGACGCAGATCACAGCAATGCGGTGTGAACGGCAGAAGTGGGTGAGCGTGATGGCAGGTGTGCCGAAGGGCGTACCGACGATCTATCCGACGATTCTGTACGACGACGCGAAGGCCGCGATCAGGACACTGACGCAGGGGCTCGGCTTCACCGAGGAAGCGGTGTACGAGGGGGAGAACGGCAGCGTGCTGCACGCCGAACTGTCCTGCGGCAACGGCCGGGTGATGCTCGGCTCCAAGGGCCGCGAGGGCGTCTTCGCCAAGGCGATGGCGGGCGCGGGCCCGGCCGGGGTGTACGTGGTCGTGGACGAGGTGGACGAGCACCATGCGCGGGCGGTGGCGCACGGCGTGGAGATCCTGATGCCGCCCACGGACCAGGACTACGGCTCGCGGGACTACATGGCGCGCGACGGGGAGGGCAACATCTGGAGCTTCGGGACGTACGCCCCGGGATCCGCCGACTGACTTCCCGGGCGACGGGGCGATGGGACACAGGGGCGACGGGACGTCGGGGAAAGGGGCGGCGGGGCGGCGGCACAGGAAGTCGGGCGTACGGGGCCGGAGGGGCCGGGCAGGGCCGTACGGGGCCAGCGGGGCGGGCGAGCCAGTGCGTCCGGAGACCCGGACGCACTGAATCGCTGACTCGCTGACTCGCTGACTCACTGACTCGCTGACTCGCTGACTCGCTGACTCGCTGACTGCCAGATCACCGGACGCCCGGACCGCTCCGGCGACAGTGCGGTCCGGGCCTGCGGACGGCGGGCGGGCCTGTCCGGCCCGGTGTGTCTACGCGCCGCCCGTGTGGACCTGGAAGGCGGCGCGGCGTACCGCCTTGGCCAGGGCCGGGTCGGGGTGGGCGGCGGCCAGGGCGACCAGGACCTGGACGGTGCGCGGGTGGCCGACGGCCCTGACCTCGTCGAGCAGCGCGGGGACGGTGCCCTGGACGGCGGAGTCGAGGTGGCGGACCAGCAGGCCGGTCTCCCCGTGGTCGGCGACGGCCGCCGCGGTGTCGACCCAGAGCCAGGTGGCTTCCTCCCGGCTCAGCACCTCCTGGGCGTCGTCCGGGTCGGCGCCCTCGTACTCGGCGAGCCAGAGGAGCGCGTAGGGCCGCAGCGTCGGATCGGTGGCCACGGAGCGCACCACGGGCTCGGCGGGGGCGCCGACGACGCGGAGCGCCTCGAAGGCCAGGCCGCGCAGCAGCGCGTCCTCGCCGCGGGCGACGGCCAGCAGTTCGGTGACGGCGCTGCCGACCGGGCGGGCGGCGAGCCAGGCCCGGTATTCGTCGCGGGCCGGTCCCGGGGTGAGCCGGGCGCAGCCGAGCAGCATGTCCGCGGCGGACTGCTCGATGTTCCCGGCGGGGCTCTGGGCGGCGACGCAGATCTGCTCCAGCTTCACCCAGACCGCCCAGTTGCCGAGCGGGGTCAGGGTGGCGTGCCCGGCGCCGAGGGTGAGGGCCCCGACCTCGGCCAGCCCCTCCAGGGCCCAGTCGAGCAGGAGCGCGTTGAGGTCCGCGTCCTGTGCCGGGTCGGTGTGTTCGATGGCCGGGGCGCTCTGCGCGGGCGGCTGTTCGGGGCCGTAGGGCACTTCGCACCGCTCCTCGTGGAGCTCCGCGACGCGCTGGCCCAGGAGGTCCAGGAGTGCGGGCACGGTGACCGGGCCCGCCGAGAGCTGGAGGAGGGAGAGCACCTGGGGTACGGCCTCGACGGCCTCGGCGACAGCGGTGGACTCGATGCCCTCCGGTGCGGCGTGGACGAGCGACCAGGCGTCGAAGAGCGCCACCCAGCCGCGGAGCACGGCGGAGTCGTCGCGGTCCCAGGCACGCAGCCGCCAGCCGGGGCGTGCGGTGTCGCCGTGGAGTTCGACGAGTCCGGCCAGCCGGGCGCGGTCCCAGCCCGCGCGCACCTGGGCCGGGGAGAGTTCCAGCGCGGCCGCGGCCCGTTCCAGGGCCTGGGCGGCGAGCGGGGCGGCGCCGGGGCTCGTGCCGTCGGCGGCCCAGTGGGCGATCCGTACGGAATCGGCGAGGACCGCCCTGGCCTGGCGGGCCAGTTCCGTCCGGGGCGGGGTGCCCTCGGGAGGCCGGGGAGCCGGCCTGGTGCGCCGGGTGGTCACGGCCTTGCGGGCGGTGGCAAGGGGTCGCGGGCGGACAAGTCGCAGCCTGGAGTCGCGCGGGGTACGGGACGTCACGGGGAGCAGTCTTGCCTCTGACGGCCCGAAAGCCCAAACGGAAGCCGGTTCACCGGTCCGTGCGGGCGCTCGTCGGCCCTCCGGCGGCCGGCCGGGTTCCGCCCATCGCCTCACATCAGGGGCGTGAGGAAGCGCCGCAGGGCCTCCTCGTACCGTGCCGGACCGGCGTTCCACATCGCCGCATGCGGAGCCTGCGGTACGGGGTGCAGGCTGACCAGGTCGGGGCGGCGCGCGGCGAGTTCGCGCGACGGCTGCCAGGGGGCCAGGGTGTCGTCCGGGCCGTGGAAGATCAGTGTCGGGGCACGCAGGGCGGCCGGCAGCGAGGTGTCCAGGAGCGGGGCGTCGCGCAGCCCGGTCTGTCCCTGGGCGGCCCGGACGGCGAGCGGCAGCAGGGCGGCCGGTACGCCGCGGGCGACGGCCAGGGCGCGCAGGGTGGCCTGCCAGTCCATGACCGGGGAGTCCAGGACGAGGCCGCTGACGCGGTCGCGGAGCGCGGAGTTGACGGCGGCGTGCAGCGCCATCGAGGCGCCGGTCGACCAGCCGTGCAGCACGACGCTCCGGGCGCCGTAGCGCACGGCGTAGCGGATGGCGGCGTCCAGGTCGCGCCATTCGGAGGCGCCGAGGTGGCCGAGGCCGTCAGTGGAGCGGGGGGCGCCCGCGTCGCCGCGGTAGGCCAGGTCGAGCACGGGCAGCCGCTGGGAGTTCAGGAAGGCCATCAGGTTCATGGGGTGTGCCCGGGTGGTGCCGAGGCCGTGCACGGTGATCACCCAGGTGTCGCGGGCGCCGGGGACGAACCAGGCGGGCAGGAGCCCGAGTTCGCCGGGGATCTCGACCTCCTTGTGGTCGAGGCCGAGGGCGCTGCCCGGGTCGCCGCTGTACAGCTCGGGCGTGACGCGGACCCTGGCACCCGGTTCCAGGACCCCGTGGCCGACCCGCTCCAGTCTGCGGACGACGGTGTCGGGGGCGTGCGGCGCCTGGTCGACGACCGGTCCGACGACGGCGTGGACGCCGGGGCCCGTCAGCCCGTACGTACCGGGCCGGAGCGCGGCGAACGAACGGGTCAGGGTGACCTGTCCGGCCGCCGTGGCGTGCACGGTGAGTCTGCGGTCGGCGGGGAGGGGACGGCCGGACGGCACCTTGAGGGCGGCGTCGCTGGCGTACCGGCCGGCCGCGACCGCAGCCGCGCCGACGCCGAGGATCGTGGTGACGGCCGCTGCCGTCGCTGTTGCCGGGCGCACTGCTTCAGTGTCGTGGCGGGCCCGGACCGGTGCCAGCGGGCGGGGGCCGTCCGGTGCGGGGCCCGGCGGCAGGCGGGATCGGGCGGACGGAATCGACGGCGGGCGGGATCGGCGTGGTCCGGTGCGGGCCGGGGAGGGCCGGTGCGGCGTGGTCCGGTGCGGGCCGGGGAGGGCCGGTGCGGCGTGGTCCGGTGCGGGCCGGGGAGGGCCGGTGCGGCGTGGTCCGGTGCGGGCCGGGAAGGGCGCGGCGTGGTCCGGTGCGGGCCGGGGAGGGCCGGTGCGGCGTGGTCCGGTGCGGGCCGGGAAGGGCGCGGCGCGGTCCGGTGCGGGCCGGGGAGGGTCAGCCCGGCTGGCCGTATCCCTTCAGGGCCTCGGTCACCTCGCGCAGCTGGGCCGGGGAGAGCAGGGCCGGTTCGCGGCCCGGTACGGAGCTCGCGGTGAGCCAGAGCCTGCACAGCCATTCGAGCTGGGCGGTGCGGTCGTACGCCTGGTCGAGGCTGTCGCCGTAGGTGACGGTCCCGTGGTTCCGCAGGAGGCAGCCGGTGCGGTCGCGCAGGGCGGCGAGCATGTTGTCGGCCAGCTCCCGCGTTCCGTAGCGCGCGTAGGGGGCGGTGCGGACGGGGCCGCCGAGCATGGCCGCCGCGTAGTGCACCAGCGGGACCTCCTCGACCAGGGTGGAGACGGCGGTGGCGTGCACCGCGTGGGTGTGCACGACGGCCGCCGCGTCGCTGTTGCGGTAGACGGCCAGGTGGAGGGGGAGTTCGCTGGTCGGGGCGAGATCGCCGAGGACCCGGCGCCCTTCGAGGTCGACGCCGACCGCGTCGTTCGGGCCGAGCCGGTCGTAGGGCACCCCGCTGGGGGTGACCAGGACGGTCCCGCCGACACGTGCCGAGACATTGCCCGAGGTACCGACGACCAGCCCGTCGGCCGCGGACCGGCGGGCGGTGTCGACCACGCCCCGCCAGGCCCGCTCGATCGCTTCTTCCCGAGGCTGATCGCTCACGCTCATGCGGGGCACCCTAAGGGCTGCGCCGGGGCGGCGGGGGTGATACCGGACGCCGGGTGACCGGAATCTCTTCCGGGTGAAAAAACGCGTCCTCAAATGTTCGCCAAGGCCCGGCAAAGAGCAGCCCTCGCACCGCCCCAGGTGCCTCGCCCCACCTCGTAAGCAGACAAGCGGAGGGGATTGCATCCGGTTGGAGTCACCACAGCGCCCCGCCCAGTTCATCTTCCGTTCATCCAGGTTGCCTACGGTCCACGAGCCACTGACGTCGAACGATTGCCTGGGTAAATGGAACACATCACGCTGCTGCTCGCGATCGTGATCGTGACAGCTCTCGTGTTCGATTTCACGAACGGTTTCCACGACACCGCCAACGCGATGGCCACCACCATCTCGACCGGCGCCCTGAAGCCCAAGACAGCGGTGGCGATGTCCGCCGTTCTCAACCTGATCGGCGCGTTCCTGTCGGTGGAGGTCGCCAAGACGATCTCCGGCGGGATCGTCAACGAGGACGGCCTCAGAACCGAGGTCATCTTCGCGGCGCTCGTCGGCGCCATCCTGTGGAATCTGCTGACCTGGCTGGTCGGCCTGCCCTCCAGTTCCTCGCACGCCCTGTTCGGCGGCCTCATCGGCGCCGCGGTCATGTCGGCGGGCTGGTCCTCGATCAATGGCGGCACCGTCGTCACCAAGGTGCTGCTGCCCGCGATCGCCGCGCCGGTCGTCGCCGGTCTCGCCGCGCTGCTGGCCACGAAGCTGACGTACCGCATCGGGCGCAAGGTCACCGATGAGGGACAGCTGAAGTCGACCGCCAAGGGCTACCGGGCCGGGCAGATCGCCTCGGCCGGTCTCGTCTCGCTCGCCCACGGCACCAACGACGCGCAGAAGACGATGGGCATCATCACCCTGGCCCTGGTCACCGGCGGCGTCCTCGCCCCCGGCTCCAACCCGCCGGTCTGGGTCATCGTCTCCGCCGGTGTGGCCATCGCCCTGGGCACGTACCTCGGCGGCTGGCGCATCATCCGCACCATGGGCAGCGGCCTGACCGACCTCAAGCCGCCGCAGGGCTTCGCCGCCCAGACCAGTGCGGCCACGGTCATCCTGGCCTCCTCCCACCTCGGCTTCTCGCTCTCCACCACCCAGTCCTGCTCCGGCGCCGTGATGGGCGCGGGCCTCGGCCGTCAGGGAGGCGTGGTCCGCTGGTCCACGGCGACCCGGATGTTCGTCGCCTGGGGTCTGACCCTGCCGGCCGCGGGCCTGGTCGGCGCGGGCGCGGAGTTCCTGACCAAGCAGGGCGGCTGGGGCGTCGGCGTCGTCGCGGTCCTGCTCGTCGCGGGCTCCGGCGCCATCTGGCTGCTGTCGCGCCGCAAGCCGGTCGACCACACCAACGTCACCGGCGGCGGCCCGGAGGACGAGCCCGCGGGCGTCGTCACCACGGCCATCGCCGCCGTCACCCCGCCGCCCGTCGGCACCACGGGTCCCGACCTCACGTCCACCATCCCGGCTCCGGCCGGTACGCCCGCCGATCCGGCGCGGCCCGCCACGGTGTAAGGACAGATCCGCATGAACATCGACTGGGCAGCTCTCGCCTCCGTCTTCGGCGTCAGCCTCGTGGTCACCGTGGCGCTGGTCGGCCTCTTCACCCTCGGCATCGTCGGCCTCTCCAAGCAGTCCCCGACGGCGCGGAACGGCGCCTCCGGCGGCTCGTTCACCCCGGCCCGCGCCGGCGCGTACCTCTGCTTCGCGCTGTGCGCGGCGGCGGTCACGTACGGGATCTATCTGATCGTCGCCTGACCGGAACACCGCACCTCCACCTGGCCGGACACACCCTGTGTGTCCGGCCAGTGTGCGTCTGCGCACACTGCGGCTCCGCAGGTCAACGGCAAGTTGACGGGCGTTCTCACAGCGTGGTGGACTGCCGGAGCCGTTTACGGCGACAGCAGAGGAAGCCGGTGCGAATCCGGCGCGGTCCCGCCACTGTCACCGGGGAGCAGTCCCCCATCGGAAGTCACGGTCCGCCCACGCGGACTGGAAGGCCGGGGGAACCGCGGATCCGGAAGCCAGGAGACTCTCGTCGCCGGTCACGTCGAACCAGGGCGCGGACCCTGAGTGAGGACATACGCCATGCCTGGCTGCCGTGCGCCGGAACCTGTGTCACCCCTTGCGGAAATCTCCCGTACCCCGGCCGGCTGAGCCATGCGTGCCGACCGCATCTTCGCGTACGGCGCCACGGCCGGCCTGATCGCCGACTCCCTGCTCGGTGACCCCCGCCGGGGACATCCCGTGGCCGGGTTCGGCCGGGCCGCGGCGGAGGCCGAACGCCTGCTCTGGCGCGACCACCGCGGGTGGGGCGCCCTGCACACCCTGGTCTGCGCCGGCGGCGCCGCGGGGGCCGCCGCGCTGGCCGCCCGCGCCGTACGGGACCGCCCCGCCATGGCCGTCGCGCTGACCGCCGTCACCACCTGGTCCGTGATCGGCGGTACGTCGCTGGGCCGTGAGGCGCGCGCCGTCGCCGGCGCGCTCGCCGCCGGGGACCTCGACGTGGCCCGGGAGCGGCTGCCCCATCTGTGCGGCCGCGACCCCCACTCGCTGGACGGGCAGCAGATCGCCCGCGCCGTGGTCGAGTCCGTCGCCGAGAACACCTCGGACGCCGTCGTCGGCGCCCTCGTCTGGGGCGCCCTGGGCGGGGTCCCCGGGCTCGTCGGCTTCCGGGCCGTCAACACGCTGGACGCCATGGTCGGCCACAAGTCGCCCCGCTACCGGCGCTACGGCTGGGCCTCGGCCCGCCTGGACGACCTGGCGGGCGGACCGGGAGCCCGGCTGACGGCCGCGCTGGCCGTGGTGGCCGGAGGACGGCCCCGTGCGGCCGTACGGGCCTGGCGGGCCGACGCGGGCAGCCATCCGAGCCCCAACGCGGGGCCGGTGGAGGCCGCGTTCGCGGGGGCGCTCGGCGTACGGCTCGGCGGGACCCTGGCGTACGCCGGGCGGGTCGAGCACCGGCCCGTGCTCAACGGAGCGGACGGCCGGGCCGTGGAGAGCGCCGACATCGAACGGGCGGTACGGCTGTCGCGCCGGGTGAGCGCGCTGGCCCTGGGCGTATGCGTGGCGGGCCGGCTGCTCGCGGGACGGAGAGCGAAATGAGCGGCGGACTCCTGGTCGCCGGGACCACCTCGGACGCGGGCAAGAGCGTCGTCACGGCGGGGATCTGCCGGTGGCTCGTGCGCCGGGGCGTGAAGGTCGCGCCGTTCAAGGCGCAGAACATGTCGCTCAACTCGTTCGTGACCCGCGAGGGCGCGGAGATCGGGCGTGCCCAGGCGATGCAGGCCCAGGCCGCCCGGGTCGAGCCGTCCGCGCTGATGAACCCGGTGCTGCTCAAGCCCGGCGGCGACCGCTCCAGCCAGGTCGTCCTGATGGGGAAGCCGGTCGGCGAGATGAGCGCCCGCGGCTACCACGGGGGGCGCCAGGAAGCGCTCCTCGGGACGGTCGTGGACTGCCTGGAGCGGCTTCGGGGCACGTATGACGCCGTGATCTGCGAGGGCGCGGGCAGTCCTGCCGAGATCAATCTGCGGCGCACCGACATCGTGAACATGGGCATAGCCCGCGCCGCGCGGTTTCCCGTGCTGGTCGTCGGCGACATCGACCGCGGCGGCGTCTTCGCCTCGTTCTTCGGTACGACGGCGCTGCTGAGCGCCGAGGACCAGTCGCTGGTCGCCGGCTATCTCGTCAACAAGTTCCGGGGCGATGTCTCGCTGCTGGAGCCGGGCCTGGACATGCTGTACGGGCTGACGGGGCGGCGGACCTACGGGGTGCTCCCGTTCGCGCACGGGCTGGGCATCGACGAGGAGGACGGCCTGCGCGTCTCGATGCGCGGAGCCGTACGGGAGTCGGTCGTCGCGCCGCCGCACGGCGAGGACGTGCTGCGGGTGGCGGTGTGCGCCGTACCGCTGATGTCGAACTTCACCGATGTGGACGCGCTGGCCGCCGAGCCGGGTGTGGTGGTGCGGTTCGTGGACCGGGCGGAGGAGCTGGCCGACGCGGACCTGGTGATCGTGCCCGGCACGCGCGGCACCGTGCGGGCGCTGGCCTGGCTGCGCGAGCGGGGTCTCGCCGACGCGCTGGTGCGGCGGGCGGCCGAGGGACGGCCGGTGCTCGGCATCTGCGGCGGGTTCCAGGTGCTCGGGGAGCGGATCGAGGACGAGGTGGAGTCGCGGGCCGGGGTGGTCGACGGGCTGGGGCTGCTGCCGGTACGCATCCGGTTCGAGCGGGCCAAGACGCTCGCCCGGCCGTCCGGTACGGCGCTCGGCGAGCCGGTGGAGGGGTACGAGATCCACCACGGGGTCGCCGATGTGCGCGGCGGTGAGCCGTTCCTGGACGGCTGCCGGGTGGGTGCCGTGTGGGGGACGCACTGGCACGGGTCGCTGGAGAGCGACGCGTTCCGGCGGCGGTTCCTCGCGGAGGTCGCGCGGGCGGCGGGCCGGCGGTTCGTCGCCGCGCCGGACACGAGTTTCGGGGTGCTGCGGGAGGAGCAGCTGGACCGGCTCGGGGATCTGGTGGAGGAGCACGCGGACACGGACGCGCTGTGGCGGCTGATCGAGGGCGGCGCGCCCGCGGGACTGCCGTTCATCGCCCCGGGGGCACCGGGGGTGGTGGCGCCGCGGACGGGGGCGCCCGGACCGGGCGGTGGCGCGTCCCCGGGAGCCCCGGACCCGGGAGCGCCGGCCGTCGAAGCGCCGGACCCGGGAGCGCCGGACGGGCCCGGGACGGCCCGGAACGCGGTGCGCGGGCCCGACGGGCCCGGAGCGCCGGAGGGGCTCGAAGCGGCCCTCGAAGTGTCGGATGTCAACAAGGAGGCCCTGTGAGTACGCCGTATCCCTTCACCGCGATCGTCGGGCAGGACGATCTCCGGCTCGGACTGCTGCTGAACGCCGTCAGTCCGGCTGTCGGCGGGGTGCTCGTACGGGGCGAGAAGGGAACCGCCAAGTCCACCGCCGTGCGGGCGCTCGCCGCGCTCATGCCGGAGGTCTCCGTGGTGCCCGGGTGCCGCTTCTCGTGCGACCCGGGGGCGCCCGATCCGGCGTGTCCCGACGGGCCCCACGGGGACGGGACGGGCGTGTCGCGGGCCGCGCGGACCGTGGAGCTGCCGGTCGGCGCGTCCGAGGACCGGCTCGTCGGCGCGCTGGACATCGAGCGGGCGCTCTCGGAGGGCGTGAAGGCCTTCGAGCCGGGGCTGCTGGCCGACGCGCACCGCGGGATCCTGTACGTGGACGAGGTCAACCTGCTCCACGACCATCTGGTGGACCTGCTGCTGGACGCGGCGGCGATGGGGGCCTCGTACGTCGAGCGCGAGGGCGTCTCCGTACGGCACGCCGCGCGCTTCCTGCTGGTCGGCACGATGAACCCCGAGGAGGGCGAGCTGCGGCCCCAGTTGCTGGACCGGTTCGGGCTCACGGTCGAGGTGGCCGCCTCCCGTGACACCGATCAGCGGGTCGAGGTCGTGCGGCGCAGGCTCGCCCACGACGACGACCCGGTCGCGTTCGCCGCCCGGTGGGCCGAGGAGGAGGCCGCCCTCCGGGACCGGATCACCGCCGCGCGCGCCCTGCTCCCCCAGGTCGTGCTGGGCGACGGCGTGCTGCGGCAGATCGCGGCGACCTGCGCGGCCTTCGAGGTCGACGGCATGCGCGCCGACATCGTGATGGCGCGTACGGCGACCGCCCTGGCCGCCTGGGCGGGGCGCGAGGAGGTGCTCGCCGAGGACGTGCGGCAGGCCGCGCTCCTGGCGCTCCCGCACCGGCGCCGCCGCAACCCGTTCGACGCGCCCGGCCTCGACGAGGACAAGCTGGACGACACGCTCCAGGAGGCCGCCGGGGACGAGGCGGGCGGCGAGGGCGGCAACGACCCGGATCCCGACGGTCCGCACCCGGACGGCCCCGGTGACGGGGGCGGGGGCGACGACGGTGGCGGGGGCGGCGGGGTGCCGCCGCAGGCCGACGGCAGCGGTACGACGGGGCCTGCCCAGGAGGGCAGCACCGACACGCCCGGCCGCTCCGCCGGTGCGGAGCAGCAGCCCGTGGCCTCGGCCGAGCCGTTCCGGACGAGGACGCTGAGCGTGCCGGGTCTCGGCGAGGGCGCCGCGGGGCGGCGCTCCCGGGCCCGTACCGAGCACGGCCGTACGACCGGGTCGCGGCGCCCGCAGGGTGCCCTGACGAAGCTTCACCTGTCGGCGACCGTGCAGGCCGCGGCGCCGCACCAGCACGCCCGCGGGCGGTCGGGGCGGGGCCTCGTCGTCCGCCGGGACGATCTGCGGCAGGCGACGCGGGAGGGGCGCGAGGGCAATCTGGTGCTCTTCGTCGTGGACGCCTCCGGTTCGATGGCCGCCCGGCAGCGGATGAGCGCGGTGAAGGGGGCGGTGCTGTCGCTGCTGCTGGACGCGTACCAGCGGCGCGACAAGGTCGGCCTGGTCACCTTCCGCGGCAAGGACGCCGAGGTGGCGCTGCCGCCGACCTCGTCGGTGGACGCTGCGGCGGCACGGCTGGAATCGCTGCCGACCGGGGGGCGGACGCCGCTGGCAGCCGGGCTGCTGAGGGCCCATGACGTCCTGCGGGTGGAGCGGCTGCGTGATCCGTCGCGGCGGCCGCTGCTCGTCGTGGTGACGGACGGCCGGGCCACCGGCGGCCCCGAACCGGTGGCGCTGGCCGGGCGGGCGGGGCGTCTGCACCGCTCCGAGGGCACCGCGTCCGTCGTCGTGGACTGCGAGTCGGGGATCGTACGCCTCGGGCTCGCCGCACAACTCGCCCGGGATCTGGGAGGTACCGCCGTCACGCTCGACGAGCTGCGGGCCGACTCGATCGCCGGGCTCGTCAAGGACGTCACCGCAGCCGGGAGGGCCGCGTAATGCCACAGGGACAGCCGACATCGGTACCGGACGACGGGCTCACCACCCGTCAGCGGCGCAACCGCCCGCTTCTCTTCGTCCACACGGGCATCGGCAAGGGGAAGTCGACGGCGGCCTTCGGTCTCGCGCTGCGGGCCTGGAACCAGGGCTGGCCGATCGGGGTGTTCCAGTTCGTGAAGTCGGCGAAGTGGAAGGTCGGCGAGGAGAACGCGCTGAAGGTCCTGGGGGCCAGCGGCGAGGGCGGCACCGTGGCCTGGCACAAGATGGGCGAGGGCTGGTCGTGGGTGCAGCGCGACAACCAGCTGGACAACGAGGAGAAGGCCCGTGAGGGCTGGGAGCAGGTCAAGCGCGACCTGGCGGCCGAGACGTACAAGCTGTACGTCCTGGACGAGTTCGCCTATCCGATGCACTGGGGCTGGATCGACACCGACGAGGTCGTCGAGGTGATGCGGAACCGTCCCGGCATCCAGCATGTGGTGATCACCGGGCGCAACGCTCCGGACAAGCTGATCGAGGCCGCCGACCTGGTGACCGACATGTCGAAGGTCAAGCACCCGATGGACGCCGGGCAGA
Organism: Streptomyces sp. NPDC001787; assembly: GCF_040297465.1. Classification (NCBI taxonomy): domain Bacteria; kingdom Bacillati; phylum Actinomycetota; class Actinomycetes; order Kitasatosporales; family Streptomycetaceae; genus Streptomyces; species Streptomyces sp. NPDC001787. The sequence goes on along the minus strand of NZ_JBEOZE010000005.1, from coordinate 322,170 downwards.
AGGGCCAGAGGGGCATCGAGTGGTGAGTGTTCCCCGTCTGGTCATCGCCGCTCCGGCGTCCGGCAGCGGCAAGACCACGGTCGCCACGGGTCTGATGGCGGCGTTCGCCGCACGCGGGCTCGCCGTGTCCCCGCACAAGGTGGGCCCGGACTACATCGATCCGGGCTACCACGCGCTGGCGACGGGACGGCCCGGCCGCAATCTCGACGCGTACATGTGCGGGACGGATCTGATCGCCCCGCTGTTCGCGCACGGGGCGGACGGCTGCGACCTCGCCGTCGTCGAGGGCGTCATGGGGCTGTACGACGGTGCCTCGGGGCAGGGCGAACTGGCCTCCACGGCTCAGGTCGCCAAGCTGCTGCGGGCGCCCGTCGTGCTGGTCGTCGACGCCTCCTCGCAGTCCCGTTCCGTCGCGGCCCTGGTGCACGGGTTCGCCTCCTGGGACCCCCAGGTGCGGATCGGCGGCGTGATCCTGAACAAGGTGGCCTCCGACCGGCACGAGGCGCTGCTGCGCGACGCGCTGGACGAGTCGGGCCTGCCCGTGCTCGGGGTGCTGCGGCGGGCCTCGCGGCTCGCGACGCCCTCGCGCCATCTGGGCCTGGTGCCGGTGGCCGAGCGGCAGACCGATGCCGTCGAGGCCGTGGCGGCGATGGGCGACCGGGTGCGCGCGGGGTGCGATCTCGACGCGCTGATGGCGCTGGCCCGGACGGCTCCCCCGCTGCCGGACGGGGCGTGGGAGCCCGAGCGCCACCCGGCGCCCGGGTCCCGGCCGGTGGTGGCCGTGGCGGGCGGGGCGGCGTTCACCTTCGCGTACGCGGAACACGCCGAACTGCTGGCGGCGGCGGGCGCGGAGGTCGCGGTCTTCGACCCGCTGCGCGACGAGAAGCTCCCGGCGGGCACGGCGGGACTCGTGATCGGCGGCGGATTCCCGGAGATGTACGCCCCCGAACTGTCGGCCAACGAGCCGCTGCGCGGGGCGGTGACCCGGCTGGCGCTGAGCGGTGCGCCGGTGGCGGCGGAGTGCGCGGGGCTGCTGTATCTGGCGCGCGAGCTGGACGGGCGGCCGATGTGCGGGGTGCTGGACGCCGCGGCCCGGATGTCGGAGCGGCTGACGCTGGGATACCGGGAGGCGGTGGCGGTCTCCGACAGTTCGCTGGCGGTGGCGGGGACCCGGCTGCGCGGTCATGAGTTCCACCGGACGGTGCTGGAGCCGGGCGCCGGGCCGGTGCCCGCGTGGGGCATGCACCAGCCGGAGCGGCGGGTGGAGGGCTTTGTGCAGCGGGGCGTGCACGCGAGCTATCTGCACACGCACTGGGCGTCCTCGCCCGGGGTGGCACGGCGCTTCGTCGAACGGTGCGCCGCGTCCTCCGGGGGATGAGGAAGCGGCGGGTGGGCCGCCGGCGGGTACGGCCTACTCGGCGATGCCCACCACCAGCCAGATGAAGCCCACTCCCCCGACCGTGCAGAGCAATGTGGATCGGGCGGGATGGTCGTGGTGTGCCTCGGGCAGAATCTCTGCGGCGGCCAGATAGAGCAGTACGCCGCCGAAGAAGCCGAGATAGCAGCCGAGCAGTTCCTCCGGAAGGGTGAACAGGAGCGTCGTCGCGGCGCCCACGATCGGAGCCAGGGCGTCCGCGAACAGCATGAGGAGCGCCTTGCGGCGGGCGTTCCCGTAGAGACTGGTGATGGTGTACGTGTTGAATCCGTCGGCGAAGTCATGACTGATCACGGCCAGCGCGACCGCCGCGCCCATGCCCCCGCCGATCTGGAACGCGGCGCCGAGCGCGACTCCGTCCATCAGGCTGTGGCCGACCATCGCGGCCGCCGCCGTCAGCCCCACCTGCGGCACCCGTTCCTCGCTCGCCCCGTGTGCCGCCTGGCGTACGGCGAGCAGCCGCTCCACCAGATGGGCCGCCAGGAACCCGCCCACGAACAGCAGCAGGGCGGCGGGGACGCCGAAGACCGGTCCGCCCGCCGCCTCGACCGCCTCCGGCAGCAGGTCGAGGCCGACCACGCCGAGCATCAGCCCGCCCGCGAAGCCGAGCACCAGGTGACGGCGGTCGGTCACACGTTGAGCGACCCAGCCGCCGGCCAGAGTCATCAGGAACGCGCCGAGCGCGACGAACACCGCCATGGGCCCTTGCTAGCCGATTGACCCCCGTGCCCGCATCTCAGGCCGCCCTTACCGGCTCCGGCCCCTCACCCCCGCCGGCCGCCCCCGTCCCGCCTTCCTCCCCCCCGCGACACCCGGCCCCCGGGCCGGCGTACGAAAGGACTCCGCCCATGAACGGAGCAGCCGCCGGCCCCTGCCCGGTCCCCCTCACCGGAACGCTCGTCGTCGGGGTCGGGGCCCGTCGTGGCGCACCGCTCGACGAGGTGCTCGGCCTGATCGAGAAGACGCTGCTGGCGGCGGGACTGCGGGCGGCCGACGTCGTGGAACTGGCCACCGTCGAGGCCAAGGCCGCCGAACACGGGATCGTGGGGGCCGCGGCGCGGCTGGGAGTCCCGGTGCGGACGCATACGGCCGAGGCGCTGGCCGGGGTCCTCGTACCGAACCCCTCGGGTGCGCCGGGCGCGGCCGTGGGGACGCCCTCGGTCGCGGAGGCCGCCGCGCTGATCGACGCGGACGAACTGCTGGTCGCCAAGACCCGCTCGGTGCGCGGGACGGCTCCGAAGGGGGCCGTGACCTGCGCGGTGGCCCGTCGAATTCCGGCCACCCTTGCGACCCCTGACCGGAAAAGTTCCACCCCGCCGGTGACGGACGGGGCGGGCGCCTTCACCATGGCAGCCATGAATCCCCCCACGAAGTCAGTCGCGAGCACCGAGCCGGATCTCCGGCACCACGGTGACGCGGAGGTGCGCGACCGCAATCTGACCGATCTCGCCGTCAACGTACGCACCCATACGCCGCCGGACTGGCTGCGGCAGCGGATAGCGGCCTCGCTGGTGTCGCTGGCCTCGTATCCGGACGGGGCCGCGGCGCGGGCCGCGGTCGCCGGACGGCACGGGCTCCCGGTGGAACGGGTGCTCCTGACGGCGGGCGCGGCGGAGGCGTTCGTACTCATCGCCCGCGCGCTGCCGGCGGCGCATCCGGTCGTCGTGCATCCCCAGTTCACCGAACCGGAGGCGGCGCTGCGGGCGGCCGGTCACGAGGTGGGACGGGTGCTGCTGCGTGCCGAGGACGGCTTCCGGCTGGATCCGGCGGCGGTGCCCGAGAAGGCGGATCTGGTGGTGGTCGGCAATCCGACCAACCCGACGTCCGTGCTCCACCCGGCGGCCGTCCTGGAGCGACTGGCGCGCCCCGGGCGGACGCTCGTGGTCGACGAGGCGTTCATGGACGCGGTCCCCGGCGAGCGGGAGGCGCTGTGCGGGCGTACGGACATCCCCGGGCTCGTCGTCCTGCGCAGCCTCACCAAGACCTGGGGGCTGGCGGGGCTGCGGATCGGCTATGTGCTGGCCGACCCGGTCACCATCGCGCTGCTGGCCGACGCACAGCCCCTGTGGCCGGTGTCGTCCCCGGCACTGGCGGCGGCCGAGGCCTGCATGGAGCCGCGGGCGCTGGTGGAGGCGGCCGGGGCGGCGGACCGGATCGCGGTGGACCGGGCCCATCTGCTGGCCGGGCTGGCGGAGTTCGGCGAGGTACGGGCGGTCGAGCCCGCCGAGGGGCCGTTCGTCCTGCTGCGGCTGGAGCGGGCGGCCGAGGTGCGGGAGCGGCTGAGGCTGCTGGGCTTCGCGGCACGGCGGGGTGACACGTTCCCGGGCCTCGGGCCGGAGTGGCTGCGGCTGGCCGTACGCGACCGGGTGACGACCAACCGCTTCCTCCAGGCCTTCGACCAGGCCCTTCAGGCCCTGCCCGCGAGACCTCTGCCCTGAGGGCGCCCGGGGCCGGGCCGTGGGCCCGCCCCGAAGGGCGGCGTCCCTCCCCGGGAAACGCCGCCCTTCAAGCCCCCGTCCCCTCAAGCCCCCCGTTCTCCCGGGCCCCGGCCCCTCGGGCCCCGCCCCCTTCGGGTCGGATGCCCCTGGGGCGGACGCCCTCCGGTCGAATCAGCCCCGGGCGCGCCTGCGGGCCATCACCGTCGCCCCCGCGCCGACCGCCAGCAGCAGTGCCGCGCCGCCCGCGATGTACGGGGTGGCGGAGCTGCCTCCGGTCTCGGCGAGATTCCCCGTGGCCGGGGCCTTGCCCGAGCCCGTCTGGGTCTTCACATCCGGGCCGCCGTCCCCCTTGCCGCCCGTCGAACCGCCGTCCGTCGAACCGCCGTCCGTCGAGCCACCGTCCGTCGAGCCACCGCTGCCGGACGCGCCGCCGTCGCTCGAACCGCCGTCGCTGGAACCGCCACTGCTGGAACCGCCGCTGCTGGAACCGCCGCTGCCGCTGGAGCCGCCGTCGGTGCCTCCCGGGTCGGTCGCCTTCGGTGTCTCACAGGTCGCTTCGGCCAGCGTGACATCTCCCTGCACATCGGCGACGTTGAGCTTGAGCGGATTCACGGACACCCGGAGCTGCAGCGCCGCCGCGGCGGCGGTCCGCGAGGTGGTGCTGGTCTTCGACAGGTCCAGGGTCACCTCACCGACGCCCGGCACCTCCACCCGGGTCGTCCCGCCCGCGGTGAGCGCGACCTTCGTGCCCAGGACCGACACATGGCCCAGCACGTTCGACTCCGCGACCGGCTTCCTGCCCACCTGGCAGACCGCCTTGGAGGTGACCTTCTCGACCTCGATCAGCGGGAGCAGCGGCAGTCCGGGCAGATGGACGGCGGCCTTCGCCAGATTGCTGTATCCCTGCGCCTTGTGCTTGCCCACGGTGGCCTCGGCCGTGGCCACATCGGCGCGCAGCACGCTGAACGGCTGTCCGTGGTCCACGCCTTCGAGCCGCACGCTGAGGGCGGTCTTCTTCGCGCTGGCGGGCGCCTGCACCTCGTTGAGCGTGGCCTTGAGCGGAACCTCGATCGTCTTGTTCAGGAGCGAGACGTTCAGTGCGGTACGGAGCACGACCGCGCTCGCCCTGCCCTCGCCGGTGGTCGTGGCCGTCGCGGTGGCTGCCTGCGCGGGGACGGCGGCAAGCAGGGCGACGGGAGCGGCGGCGACCGCCAGAGCGGCGAGACGGAAGGTGTTGCTGTTCAAGATGGTGGAACCCCCACAAGAGACATGGAGCCACCGGCGCCGTCCAATGGGGGACATCGCGGGCGCCGGTGGCCTCGACTCCGTGAATCTTTACGTACGGAGGGTGAACTCGCGGATACCTGCGGTGAGTTCACCCCAAAGAGGGGTTTTAGCGTGCGTATTCGAATCTTTCGGCACGTGCGTTCCTTCACGTCACCCGTTTCACCGAGTGTGAGCGGCAGGGGTGTTGACCGTTCCGGGGTGCAGGCAGAAGTGCGTAAACGAGCCACGCACCCCTGCGGTCACCGCCTGTCAATGCGACGCCCCCATGCCGGGGTGCCCGCACCCCTGTACACCGGCACCCCGCCCGGACGGTCAGCCGATCACGCGCCCGTTCAGCACGACGTGACGCGGCGCCGCCAGCACCCGTACGTCCGCGCGCGGATCCTCGTCGTAGACGACCAGATCCGCCGGGGCGCCCTCTTCGAGAACCGGCCGCCCCAGCCAGCGCCGGGCGCCCCAGGCCGTCGCGGCGAGGGCCTCCCGGGGCGGGATGCCCGCCTTCACCAGCTCGGCGACCTCGGCCGCCACCAGACCGTGGGCCAGCGAGCCGCCCGCGTCGGTGCCGACGTAGACCGGGATCCCGGCGTCGTACGCGGCGCGGACGGTGTCGTAGCGGCGCTCGTACAACTGCCGCATATGCGCCGACCAGCGCGGGAATTTGGCCTCGCCGCCCGCCGCGAGATCGGGGAACGTGGCGATGTTGACCAGCGTGGGGACGATCGCGACACCGCGCTCGGCGAACAGCGGAATGGTGTCCTCGGTCAGGCCGGTCGCATGCTCGATGCAGTCGATCCCGGCCTCCACGAGATCGCGCAGCGCGTCCTCGGCGAAGCAGTGCGCGGTGACGCGGGCGCCCAGCCGGTGCGCCTCGGCGATCGCCGCCTCGACCTCGCCGCGCGGCCAGCAGGCGGTCAGATCACCGGCGTCCCGGTCGATCCAGTCGCCGACCAGCTTCACCCAGCCGTCCCCGCGCCGGGCTTCCCGCGCCACATACGCGACCAGGTCGCCGGGCTCGATCTCATGGGCGTAGTTGCGGATGTACCTGCGGGTCCTGGCGATGTGCCGGCCCGCCCTGATGATCTTGGGCAGGTCCTCGCGGTCGTCGATCCACCGGGTGTCGGAGGGCGACCCGGCGTCCCGGATCAGCAGTGTGCCCGCCTCCCGGTCGGTGAGCGCCTGCTTCTCACTGGTCGCGGCGTCGACCGGGCCGTGCTGGTCGAGGCCCACATGGCAGTGCGCGTCGACCAGTCCGGGCAGCGCCCACCCGGTGACCGTCACCGCCCCGTCCGCACCCGGCGGCCGCTGTGACGTGATCCGTCCGTCCACGGCCCACAGCTCGTCCCGGATCTCGTCCGGACCGACGAGCACCCGCCCCTTCACCCGCAGCACCCGCTGCTCCTGATCACTCATATGCCGCACTGTACGAGGCCCTCGGTACCCTCGACGGAGCACCGTTCGTGAGCAGAACAGCCGACCGACCCGCCGACCGAACCGAAGAGAGCACCACCGTGACGCACCCCTTCCTCGACCTCGCCCCGCTCACCGCCGCGCGTTTCGCGGCCATCGAGCGGCGGGTGGCCGGTCTTCTCGCCACGCAGCAGGACGTCGTCATCATGCAGGGCGAGGCGCTGCTGCCCCTGGAGGGCTGCATCCGGGGCGGCGCCCGGCCCGGTTCGACCGCGCTGAACATCGTCACGGGCCCGTACGGACAGACCTTCGGAAACTGGCTGCGGGACTGCGGCGCCGAGGTCGTCGACCTCGCGGTGCCGTTCCACACCGCGGTGACCGCCGAGCAGGTCGCGCAGGCACTGGCCGCGCACCCGGAGATCGACTTCGTGTCGCTGGTGCACGCCGAGGCCGCGACCGGCAACACCAACCCCGTCGCGGAGATCGGCGAGGTGGTCCGGGAGCACGGCGCGCTCTTCATGCTGGACGCCGTCGCCTCGGTGGGCGCCGAACCGCTGCTGCCGGACGCCTGGGGTGTCGACCTGTGCGTGATCGGCGCGCAGAAGGCGATGGGCGGGCCGGCCGGGGTGTCGGCGGTGTCGGTGAGCGAGCGGGCCTGGGAGCGGATCTCCGCCAATCCCCGGGCCCCGCGCCGCTCCTACCTGTCCCTCCTGGACTGGAAGGAGCGCTGGATCGACGGTGGCCGCAAGGCGCTGCTGCACGCCCCGGCGCAGCTGGAGATGCTGGCGCTGGAGGCGTGCGTGGAGCGGATCGAGGCCGAGGGGCTCGATGCGCTGATGGCCCGCCACGCGGCGGCGGCGGCCGCGACCCGGGCCGGCGCGCGGGCGCTCGGCGGCGGCCTGGAGCCGTATGTCCATGACGCGCGGGACGCGGCTCCGGTGGCCACGACGCTGCGCGCCCCGGCGGGAGTCGATGCCGCCGAGCTGGTCGCGCAGGCGCTCGCGGCGGACCCCTCGCTGCCGCTCATCGCGGGCGGCGGGGCGCTGTCCAAGGAGATGATCCGGGTCAATCACTACGGGGTGGATGCGACGCGGGGCGCGGTGCGCTCCTCGCTCGCGGCTCTGGGGGCGGCGCTGGCCGATACGGGCCGGCAGGTCGACTTCGAAGCTGCCCGCAAGGCCGTTTCGGAAACCTGGCCGAGCGAATAAACTCCACGGCGCCCGCCTTTCCCTGGCGCCGCCTATCCGCAGCGGCTCCCACCGCCGTGCGGACCAGAATTATCAAATGCGGGGAGCTGCTTTACCGAAAGCAGCTCCCCGCATTCTTCTGCCCGCTTTCCCCGACCCTAAACGCTAGAGTTTCGTGAACACCGATCCACACGATTCGGGCACGTCTCCCGAGAGTTACAACTCTGTGACCGACTCCACACAGTGACCGCAATGCCGGAAAAATTCCGGTCAAATGGTGAGAAAGCTCAGGCGGTTCATGCAGGAGCACGCGCCCGCGTGATAGCACAAATCCGCCGCCGACCCAACCCTTCACCTCGATGCAATTTCGAAATTTGCTGGGTAAATTCAATTCACATGACCGCCGCACCAGCAGATTTTGCCCGTGCCCGAAGTGAATTCCTCAGAATCGACACCCCACGAGTGGAGGACGGAGCCGCGATCTGGCGCATTGCCCGCGACTCCGAGGTCCTGGACCTCAACTCCTCGTACAGCTACCTGCTGTGGTGCCGGGACTTCTCCGCGACCTCCGTGGTCGCCCGCGACGAGAACGGCGAGCCCATCGCCTTCGTGACGGGGTACATCCGGCCCGACCGCCCGGAGACCCTCGTCGTCTGGCAGGTCGCCGTCGACCACGGCCACCGCGGGGAGGGCCTGGCCGCCGCGCTGCTGGACTCGCTGACCGCCCGGGTCGCCGCCGAACAGGGGCTCGCCCTGGTGGAGACGACCATCACCCCGGACAACACCGCGTCCGACCGGCTGTTCACCTCCTACGCGCAGCGCCACGACGTGCCCCTGGAGCGCGAGGTGCTCTTCGACGGGGACCTGTTCCCCGAGGGCACGCATCTGCCGGAAGTGCTGTACCGCATAGGCCCGTTCCACTCCTGACGCACCAAGGCGCCGAGCGCCGCGACACCCGGCGCCCCGGCGCGGTGCCGCCCGGCGCCGATTCGATCGACGCCGTCCCGAACGACGCAGTTCCGACCGCCGGCCCCGGCCGACGCCGCTTCCGCGCACCGGCCGCCCGCACCGGACCGACCCCCCGGCGCGCACCCCGGCCACGCACCCGCCGCCGGAAGCAGGCTTCACCGCCGCCCGTCGCACCCCCCTCGACCAGGAGACCGCTGTGACCATCACCCCGCCCGCCCTGAGTGTCTTCGAGACCCTGGAGTCGGAGGTACGGAGCTACTGCCGCGGCTGGCCCGCGGTGTTCGACCGTGCGCAGGGCGCCCGGCTGACCGACGAGGACGGCCACTCGTACCTCGACTTCTTCGCCGGTGCCGGATCGCTCAACTACGGCCACAACAACCCGGTGCTGAAACGCGCGCTGATCGACTACATCGAGCGCGACGGCATCACCCACGGCCTGGACATGGCGACCACCGCCAAACGCGCGTTCCTGGAGACCTTCCAGAACGTGATCCTGCGTCCGCGCGACCTGCCGTACAAGGTGATGTTCCCCGGCCCGACCGGCACCAACGCCGTCGAGGCGGCGCTGAAGCTGGCCCGTAAGGTCAAGGGCCGCGAGTCCGTCGTCTCGTTCACCAACGCCTTCCACGGCATGTCGCTCGGCTCGCTCGCCGTGACCGGCAACGCCTTCAAGCGGGCCGGGGCCGGTATCCCGCTGGTGCACGGCACACCGATGCCGTTCGACAACTACTTCGACGGTACGGTCCCCGACTTCCTCTGGTTCGAGCGGCTGCTGGAGGACCAGGGCTCCGGGCTCAACAAGCCCGCCGCCGTGATCGTGGAGACCGTCCAGGGCGAGGGCGGCATCAATGTCGCCCGCGCCGAGTGGCTGCGCGCGCTCCAGGAGCTGTGCCACCGCCAGGACATGCTGCTGATCGTCGACGACATCCAGATGGGCTGCGGCCGTACCGGGGGCTTCTTCTCCTTCGAGGAGGCCGGCATCGTGCCGGACATCGTCACCCTGTCGAAGTCCATCAGCGGCTACGGTATGCCCATGTCGCTCTGCCTGTTCAAGCCGGAGCTGGACATCTGGGAGCCGGGCGAGCACAACGGCACCTTCCGCGGCAACAACCCGGCGTTCGTCACCGCCGCCGCCGCGCTCGACGCCTACTGGGCCGACGGCCAGATGGAGAAGCAGACGCAGTCCCGCGGCGAGCAGGTGACACAGTCGCTGCTGGCGATCTGCGCCGAGGAGCCGACCGCGCGGTTCCGCGGCCGCGGTCTGGTCTGGGGCATGGAGTTCGCCGACCCGGCGCGTGCCACGACCGTCTGCGCCCGCGCCTTCGAGCTGGGCCTCCTGCTGGAGACCTCGGGCCCGCAGAGCGAGGTCGTCAAGCTGCTGCCCCCGCTGACCATCACCCCCGAGGAACTGGACGAGGGCCTGCGCACGCTGGCCCGCTGCGTCCGGGAGACGGCCTGACCCGGTACTCCGGAACAGACCGCGAGGCGGAGAGCAACTCCCACCGCACAGAGAATTCGTCAAGAGAAAGGCACCGACCCACCGTGATCGTCCGATCGTTCAGTGACATCGAGAACACCGACCGGCATGTCAAGGCCGCGTCCGGCACCTGGGAGAGCAAGCGCATCGTGCTCGCCAAGGAGAAGGTCGGCTTCTCGCTCCACGAGACCGTGCTCTACGCGGGCACGGAAACCTCCATGTGGTACGCCAACCACATCGAGGCGGTGCTCTGCACCGAGGGCGAGGCCGAGCTGACCAATGACGAGACCGGCGAGAAGCACTGGATCTCCCCCGGCACGATGTACCTGCTGGACGGGCACGAGCACCACACACTGCGGCCGAAGACCGACTTCCGCTGCGTCTGCGTCTTCAACCCGCCCGTCACCGGACGGGAGGACCATGACGAGAACGGTGTCTACCCACTGCTGACCGAGGAGGGCTGAACCATGACCACCGAAGTACGCGCCGACCGGTATCCCTCGCGCGGCGCCGCCGAGATGACCACTCCCCGCCAGGACCCGGTCATCTGGTCCGCGCCCGGCGCACCGGGACCGGTCGCCGTGAAGGACCTCCAGGGGTTCGAACGCGACGGCTTCCTCACCGTCGACCAGCTGATCACGCCGGACGAGGTCTCCGTCTACCACGCGGAGCTCGAACGGCTGATCGCCGATCCGGCGGTACGCGCCGACGAGCGCTCGATCATAGAGCCGAAGTCGCGGGACGTACGGTCCGTCTTCGAGGTCCACCGGCTCAGTGAGGTCTTCGCCCGGCTGGTGAGCGACGAACGGGTGGTGGGCCGGGCCCGCCAGATCCTCGGTTCGGACGTCTACGTCCACCAGTCGCGGATCAACGTCAAGCCGGGCTTCGGGGCTTCGGGCTTCTACTGGCACTCGGACTTCGAGACCTGGCACGCCGAGGACGGTCTGCCGAACATGCGGGCCGTGTCGGTCTCGATCGCGCTGACCGAGAACTACGACACCAACGGCGGGCTGATGATCATGCCCGGTTCGCACAAGTCGTTCCTCGGCTGTGCGGGCGAGACGCCGAAGGACAACTACAAGAAGTCCCTGCAGATGCAGGACGCCGGCACCCCGTCCGACGAGGCGCTGACGACGATGGCCGACCGGCACGGCATCAAGCTCTTCACGGGGCGGGCCGGTTCGGCGACCTGGTTCGACTGCAACTGCATGCACGGCTCGGGCGACAACATCACCCCGTACCCGCGCAGCAACGTCTTCATCGTGTTCAACAGCGTGGAGAACGCGGCCGAGGAGCCCTTCGCGGCTCCGGTCCGCCGCCCGGAGTTCATCGGGGCGCGGGACTTCACGCCGGTGAGGTAGCGCGGGAGGCAGAACCGGTGGGGGCGGGGCGGCGTACCGCTCCGCCCCCACCGCCGTGACCGGCCGGACCGGAACCGGCCACCGGCGAGGACGGCGACCGGGGCCGTACCGACCGGCCTTCGCCCCGCCGGTCCGCCCCAAGAGGCCGGGCCCGCATCGACGACGACTGCCGGACCCCTCTAGCATGTAATGCATGCAGATGAACTCTGACCCTTACGAACTGTCCGTCGAGCTGCCTGCCGTCGAGACCTATCTGCGGCTGCGACCCGCGGCGGGACTGAGCGCGAAGACCCGCGAGGCCGCGGTGGTGAGCCTGCCGAACACCTGGCACGCGGTCCAGATCCGGCACGGCGGTGAGCCGGTCGGCATGGGGCGGGTGATCGGCGACGGCGGCTGCTTCTTCCAGGTCGTCGACATCTGCGTCCTCCCCGACCATCAGGGGCGGGGCCTCGGGAAGCGCATCATGGCCGAGCTGATCGGCGAACTGGAGCGCCGGGCCCCGGCCGGCGCCTATGTCTCCCTCATCGCCGACGGCGATGCCCGGCATCTCTACGAGAAGTTCGGCTTCCGCGAGACCGCGCCGGCCTCGGTGGGGATGCACCGCACGGTGTGATCCCCCCTCCCGCCCGGGGTCGATGCCACCGCGCAAGGACTCCGCGACCGCCGAGAAGCAGCCCTTAGATTGCTGTCATGAGAGATCCCGAGGACAACGAATTCCATGTGGTGCGCGAGGCCGCCGAACGCGCGGCGGTGACCGGCACCCGGCTGCCGGTCACCGCGGACGACGTGACGTCTGCCGTCCGGTCGTCGGTGGACGCTCTCGGCACGGCGGCGGCCGATCGCTGGGAGGCGCCCGCCGGGACGCTGGAGTGGACCTGCTGGGAGACCGCGGAGCACCTGAGCGACGATCTCTTCGCGTACGCCGTCCAGTTGGGCCCGCGCACGCCCCCGCTCGACGGCGAGGTCCCCTACCGGTGGGGTGCCGAGCGTACGGGCGGCCCGGCGAACGCGGTCTTCGCGGACCGCGCGGCCGGCTCCGCCGGTCTGCTCCGGACGCTGGAGGCGAGCGGTGCGCTGCTGGCCGCGATGGTGCGGACGACTCCGGCCGGGGTCCGGTCCTACCACTCGCACGGCGTCTCCGACCCGGAGGGGTTCGCCGCGATGGGCGTCGTGGAGACCCTGGTCCACACGCATGACATCGCCGAGGGGCTGGGCATCCCGTGGGCGCCGCCCGCCGCCCTGTGCGACCGGGCACTCGCCCGGCTCTTCCCCGAGGCCCCGGCGGACGTGGAGCGGTGGAGCGCCCTGCTGTGGTCCACGGGCCGCGCCGAACTGCCGGGCCGGGCCCGCCGTACCTCCTGGAAGTGGCACGGCGCCCCGCTGGACTGAGGAGCCGTACGCGGAACCGCGCGGGCGTGGGCGGCCGGCCCTCAGACGGTGTCCAGCGCCGGGTAGTCGGTGTACCCCTCGGCGCCGCCGCCGTAGAACGTGGCGCGGTCCGGGGTGTTGTACGGGCCGCCGGCCCTGAGGCGGGCCGGCAGGTCCGGGTTGGCGAGGAAGAGCGCGCCGTAGGAGATGAGGTCCGCGATCCCGTCGTCGATCACCGTGTGGTGGCCGGGCCCGGTCGGACCGTCCGACCGGACGTTGATGATCAGGGTGCCGGTGTACCGCTTGCGCAGTTCGAGGGTCAGCTCGCGGATCTCCACCGCCTCCACGATGTGCAGATACGCCAGTCCCAGCGGGTCGATCGCCTCGGTCAGCGCGGTGTAGACGCCGTCCGGGGCGGGCTCGTCGATGCCGTTGTACGGGTTTCCGGGCGAGATGCGCAGCCCGGTGCGCTCCGCGCCGATCTCCGCGGCGACGGCCTCGACGACGGCGACGGCGAAGCGGATGCGGGCCTCGTCCGAGCCGCCCCACTCGTCCTCGCGCAGGTTGGTGTTGGGCGCCAGGAACTGGTGGATGAGATATCCGTTGGCGCCGTGCACCTCCACACCGTCGAAGCCCGCCTCCACGGCGTTGCGGGCGGCCGTGACGAAGTCCGCGACGGTCTCCCGGACCTCGTCACCGGTCAGCTCGCGCGGCTCCACGAAGTCCTTCGGCCCGGCATGGGTGTAGGCCTGCCCCTCCGCCTTGACCGGAGAGGCACCGACGGGCACCAGTCCGTCCGGCAGCAGGACCGGGTGGCCGATCCGGCCCGTGTGCATGAGCTGGGCGAAGATCCGGCCGCCCTCGGCGTGGACGGCGTCGGTGACCTTGCGCCAGGAGGCGACCTGCTCCGCGCTGTGGAGACCGGGGGTGCCCGAGTAGCCCTGGCCCACCGCCGACGGCTGGATGCCCTCGGTGATGATCAGCCCGGCCGAGGCGCGCTGGGCGTAGTACTCGGCCGTGCCGTCGGTGGCCGTGCCGCCCGCACCGGCCCGGCTGCGGGTCATCGGCGCCATGACGACACGGTTGGCGAGCCGGGTGCCGGAGAGGTCGATCGGGTCGAACACGGTGGTCATGGCAGCTCCCGAAGAATTTACATGGTCGGCCAACTATTGGCTCCGGGCGCCACTGTAGCGCATTACTTGGCCGACCAAGGTAAAGTTGGGGGGAAGCTGCCGGGGCATCATCGGACCCGCCGTAGCCCCGCCCCGAGGAGCCCTGATGACCACCGCCCACGCCACTGACCCCGCGGCGAACACCGGGACCGCCGAGAGCGCCGGAAGCGCCGACGGCGGCTCCTGTACCGACGCGCTGCCCAGCGCGGCGCGCGGCGGCCCGCTCAGCCATGCCGTCTCACGGATCTCCCGGCTGCACCGGATCACGGCCGGCAGGCTGCTCAGGGGGCTGGACCTCTACCCGGGCCAGGAATTCCTGATGATGCACCTGTGGGACGCGGGCGCGGTCCGGCAGTCGGAGCTGATCCGGGCCCTGGACCTCGACCCGTCCACGGTCACCAAGATGCTCCAGCGCCTGGAGCAGACCGGGCATGTCCGCCGCCGCCCCGACCCGGCCGACCGGCGGGCCGTCCTGGTCGAGGCCACGGACGGGAGCAGTGCCCTGCGCACCGCGGTGGAGGCGGCGTGGACGGGTCTGGAGGAGCACACCCTCGCGGGCCTCGCTCCCGCCGAGCGCGCGGAGCTGGCCCGGCTGCTGGCCAAGGTGGAGTCGAACCTCTGCGCGGAGACCGAGGGGTGCCCGGGAGTGTCCTGACCCCCGGGCGCACCGCTTCACCCCCGGACATCCAGGGCGTCAGCCCAGGACGTCCAGGGCGCGCGTCACGTCCGCCTCGGTGTTGTAGAGGTGGAAGGCCGCCCGGAGATTGCCCGCCCGCGCCGAGACCATGACCCCGGCCGCGGCCAGATCGGGTTCGCGGCCGCCGAGTCCGGGCACGGCGACGATGGCCGACTCACCGGGGACGGCCCTGTGCCCGATGGCCGCCAGCCCCTCGCGGAACCGGGCCGCGAGCCCGGTGGAGTGGGCGTACAGCGCGTCGGCACCGACCTGTGCCAGCAGCGCGAGGGAATGCTCGGCCCCGTGGTAGGCGAGGAAGGCGGGCGGTTCGTCGAAGCGGCGGGCGGTGGCGGCCAGCCGCTCGACCGGGCCGTACGTGCTGTTCCAGGGGTCCTCAGCGGCCACCCAGCCGGCGAACACGGGCGGCAGGGCCGACTGCGCCTCCTCGGTCACCGTGAGGAACGAGGCGCCCCTGGGGCAGAGCAGGAATTTGAAGCCGCCCGTGACGGTGTAGTCGTACGCACCGGCGTCCAGCGGGAACCAGCCCGCCGCCTGGCTGGCGTCGACCAGCGTCCGGGCGCCGTGCGCGGCGGCGGCCGTCCGGACGGCGTCCAGGTCGGCGACCCTGCCGTCGGCGGACTGCACGGCCGAGAAGGCGACGAGCGCGGTCCCGGGCCGCACCGATTCGGCGAGGTCCGCGAGCGGGACGTAACGCATCCGCAGATCGCCGCGGAGCGCGAACGGACTGACCACCGAGCTGAACTCCCCCTCCGGGGCCAGGATCTCGGCACCCGGCGGCAGGGACGCGGCGATCAGCCCGGCGTGGACGGCGACCGAGCTTCCGGTGGCGACCCGGTCGGGGCCGACGCCCACCAGCCGGGCGAACCCGGCGCGGGCCGCCTCCACCGCCTCGAAGCTGCCCGCGCCGCCCCGCACGCCGGCGGCGGTGCCGTCGGCGAGGGCCTTGACGGCCTCGACGGTACGGCGGGGCAGCAGCCCGCAACTGGCGCTGTTCAGGTATGTCGTCTCCGGCGCGAACTCGGCGGCCACCGCCTGGCTGAGGCTGAGCGAAGAGATCTCCATGCCCCAAGCCTGGAGGCCCCTTGACTCATAGTCAATTGCGAGGAGTCAAGGGGTGCACCCAAGGAGTTCTTATGACAGGACGTGCTCAGGCCCGCGGAACCTCGCAGGCGCCGTCCGCGTCGCAGGCGGCCCCGTCCTCGCCGATCGCGGTCAGCGCGGCGGCCGGACGGTCCTTCCAGGCCTGCTCCAGCGCCTTGACGAACACCTCGGACGGCTGGCCGCCGGAGATCCCGTAGCGCCGGTCGAGCACGAAGAACGGCACGGCGTTGGCGCCCAGTTCGGACGCCTCGCGCTCATCGGCCCGTACGTCGTCCGCGTACGCCTCGGGGTCGGCGAGCACCGCGCGGGCCTCGGCCTCGTCGAGCCCGGCCTCGACGGCGAGCCGGAGAAGCACCTCGTCGTCGAAGACCGAGCGCTCCTCGGCGAAGTTCGCCCGGTAGGCGAGGGTCAGCAGCTCGTCCTGGCGGCCCCGGGCCTTGGCCAGGTGCAGCAGCCGGTGGATGTCGAAGGTGTTGCCGTGGTCGCGCCCCTCGGTGCGGTAGCCGAGTCCCTCGGCCTGCGCGTTGGACGCCACATTGGCCTCCATGGACGCGGCCTCCTCGCGGGTGCGGCCGTACTTCTGCGCCAGCATGTCGATCACCAGCGCGGTGTCACCCTTGGACCGGCCCGGGTCGAGCTCGAAGGAACGGTGCACCACCTCGACCTCGTCCCGGTGGGCGAACTCCGCCAGGCCCTTCTCGAACCGGGCCTTGCCGATGTAGCACCACGGGCAGGCGATGTCGCTCCAGATCTCGACGCGCATGACTCTTCTTCTCTCCAGGCTCTCGGGCAGTACGCAGGACACCCCGCACCCAGGTCGAACACAGAAGCGGACCTACTGATTCCCGAGGGCGAGACGCAGGACGAGATGGTCCCCGGCGCGCGGGGTGTCGGGGTCCTGGGTCCAGCCGTGGTGGGCGTAGAAGGACCGGGCCCCGGCATTGGGCTCGAAGACCTCCAGCAGGGCGGTCCGCACGCCGGTGCGCCGCCACGCGTCGGTGCAGGCGGTGTGCAGGGCGGTGCCGATGCCCGTCCGCCACCGGGACGGCGCGACATGGAGCTGGGTGAGACGCATGACCCCGTCGCGTACGGAGTAGGCGGCGACCCCCGCCAGCGCACCGTCCCGCTCGGCGCACAGGACCGTGGCCCCGGGGCGGTCGATGGCACCGGACCAGCCCTCGCGGCTGCGCGAGACCTCGGCCTCGCCCGCGTACTCCTCGACCGGCAGATGGTCCCGGTAGTAGGTGGCACGCGCCTCCGTGTGCAGGCGGACTATCGCGTCGAGATCGGCGGGGGCCGCTGTTCTGATCATGAGGACAGGGACGCTCCGGACCCCGGTCGCGGTTGCGCCCCCACCGCGGCGGCCGGTGCCGGGGCGCCCCACCGACGGTTCATCAGTCCAGGTACACCGGCAGCGCGTCCACTCCGTACACGATCGACAGCTTCCGGAACTCCAGTTCCGCGGGCGGCACGGCGAGGCTCATCCGGGGGAAGTGGGACACCAGTGGGGGGAAGGCCGCCCGGAGTTCCATCCTGCCCAGCTCCGCTCCGATACAGCGGTGGATGCCATGGCCGAAGGCCAGGTGGGAGGAGGGGGGCGGGCGCGACGGGTCGAAGGAGTCCATCGCGGGGCCCAGGCGCGGGTCGCGGTCGGCGGCGCTGAGCGAGACGATGACGATGTCGCCGCCGGATATCCGGACGCCGCCGACTTCCAGGTCCTCGCGGGCGAAGCGCGGGAAGGCCGTCTGGACGACCGTGAGATGGCGCAGGAGTTCATCGACGAAGGGGGCCACGACGAGCGCCGGGTCCTCGGCGTCGCGGAGCGCGGTGAAGTGCTCGCGGTCCTGGAGCATGATCAGCGTGCCGAGGGCGAGCATGCTCGCGGTCGTCTCCAGGCCGCCGGTGAGGACGCCGTCGGCGAGACCGGTGAGTTCCTCGTCGGTGACGCTGTCGCCGTGTTCGCGGACGAGCATGCCGAGCAGGCCGTCCCCGGGGCAGCGGCGCTGCTGCTCGACCACGCCGCGCAGATAGTCGCGGGAGCGGGATATGGCGCCGAAGGACGCTCCGACACCGCCGAGCACATCGAAGCGGGCCACCGAGAACTGCTGGAACGCCTGCCGCTCCGCATAGGGGACGCCCAGCAGTTCGCAGATGACCAGGGCCGGGACCGGCAGCGCGAAGTGCTCGACGAGATCGACCCGGCCCTCGGCGTCCGCCGCCTTGGCCAGTCCGTCCAGGCTGTCCTCGACGATCGCGTGGATACGGGGAGTGAGACGGCCCAGGCGGCGCATCGTGAACTCGGGGGTGAGCAGGCGCCGCAGACGGGTGTGGTCCGGCGGGTCGCAGAAGCCCAGGCCGCCCGGCTGGTGGTTCTCGACGACACCGGTGCGTCCGACGAGGTGGGCGAAGTCGTTGCTGAAGGCGCGGGCGTCGCCGAGGACCTGCTTGGCCTCCTCGTATCCGGAGACCAGCCAGACCGTCATTCCCGGGATCGGCAGCCTGCTGACCGGTTCGCGGTCGCGCAGCGCCCCGATCTCGGGCACGGGATCGAGGCCGTCACGGCGCAGCGGCAGCAGCGCGGCATCGGGCAGCTTCGAGAGGTCGAGGGAGGTGCCCCTGGACCTGAGGCGGGCGAGGTAACGGCGCGTGAGCCAGGTCGTCATCGCGGAACGTACGGACATGCTGGTGCTCGCATCTGTGAGATGGGACGGACGGGGCCGGTGCCGATACCGGTACCAGAAGGAGGCGGGAGGGGAAATCCTGCCGGACCGGTGCGTGGGCGTCCCCATCGGGCCGACGGAACGGCACCGCGGGCCGGACGTGCCGCGGTTCGCGGGGCGGCGGGCGAGGGCCCCGGTGAACCGCCCCGGCCCCGCTCATGTGGTGAGCGGGGCCGGGGCTGTTGGCGGAGGGCGGGGCCTGGGCCGGTCGACTCCGTGGGCGGGTGCGGGCGTTGGCGCCTCAGCTGCCGTCGCGCAGGTCCTTCAGCCCCTCGGCCCGGAAGCCGATCCGGTCGAAGACCGCGCCGCACCCCTCACCGGTGGGCGACTGCACCAGAAATCCGGCGAGCGCGGACGCCCGCTCCTGGGGGGTGCCGAGGGTGAAGACGCGGACGAAGGTCCAGGTCTCGCCGTCGGCCGAGGCGTGGAACGCGTAGGCGCCGCCCGTGCGGCTGAGCCGCAGCCAGAAGCTGTCCCCGTCCACGACGAAGGAGTTGGCGTCGTCGGAGTGTCCGCGGGTGACGACGGTGCAGATGGTCGGGGTCCGCGGGGAGAGCTCCAGGCAGAGCTTCGCCCATTCCCGTTCACCGACGTGCAGATAGAGCACCCCGGCGTCGAAGGCGGCCCGGAAGCCGACCTGTACGCGGGCGCTGAGCTGGAAGTCCCCGTCCGGAACGGCTGCCAGCAGGCGCGGCGCGTCGGTGGCGGAGTCCAGGGCGTCGCCGCCCGGGGGAACGAAGCGGTCGTGGCGGGCACCGGCCCGGCCGGTCAGCACCCCGTCCGCGTAGGACCAGTCGCCGTCCGGGCCGAACGGCAGGAGCGGAAAGGGGAGTCCGGGGATGTTCGTCGTCATGCCCGCCGTCCGTCCACGCGGCGGGGCAGCCCCAGCGGGTTGTCCTCCCGCAGCTCCGGCGGCAGCAGGGCCTGGGGCGTGTCCTGGTAGCTGACCGGGCGCAGCCAGCGCTCGATCGCGGTGGCGCCCACCGAGGTGGACGGGGAGGTGGAGGCCGGGTAGGGGCCGCCGTGGTGCTGGGCCGGTGCGACGGCGACGCCGGTCGGCCAGCCGTTGACGAGGACGCGTCCGGCGAGAGGTGTGAGGGCGGCGAGCAGTCCGGCCGCGCCGCCCTCGGCCTCCTCGGCGGCGATCTGGAGGGTGGCGGTCAGGTTGCCCGGAAGCCGGGAGAGCACCGCGGTGATCTCGTCCTCGGACGCGTACCGCGCCACGACGGTGACCGGGCCGAAGCACTCCTCCAGGAGCGCGTCGTGCGGGCCCGCTGCGGTGAGGCGTGCGGCCGGTACGGTCAGGAAGCCCGCGCGGACGGTGTGTTCGCCGTCGGCGCCGGGGACGACGGGGGCTTCCACCTCCGCGAGCGCGGCCCGCTCCCGGACGCCCGCGAGGAACGCCTCGCGCATCCGGTGGCCGAGCATCACTCCGGCACCGGCGGCGCCGACCGTCTCGGCGAGAGCCTTCAGCAGCCGGTCACCGGCCTCGCCCGCGGGGGCCAGGACGAAGCCGGGCTTCGTGCAGAACTGCCCGGCTCCCATGGTCATCGAGCCGCCGAGCCCGGCGCCGATCTGCTCACCGCGCTCGGCGGCTGCCGCCTCGGTGACGACGACGGGGTTGAGCGAGCCGAGTTCGCCGTGGAAGGGGATCGGGGCGGGCCGGGCCGCGGCCGCGTCGAACAGGGCCCGTCCGCCGCGTACGGAACCGGTGAAGCCCGCCGCGCCCACCAGCGGGTGCCTGATCAGCTCGACGCCCGCCCCGAAGCCGTGCACCAGGGTGAGCACGTCCTCGGGCAGTCCGACCCGGGCGGCGGCACGGCGGAGCACGGAGGCGCACAGCTCGGAGGTCGCGGGGTGGTCGGGGTGCGCCTTGACGACGACCGGGCAGCCGGCCGCGAGCGCGCTCGCGGTGTCGCCGCCGGGGACGGAGAAGGCGAGCGGGAAGTTGCCGGCCGCGTAGACGGCGACCACACCGAGGGGAATCCGATAGCGGCGCAGATCGGGCCAGGGCGGGGTCCTGGTGCCGTCCTGGTGGTCGATGCGGATGTCCAGGTAGGCGCCCTCGTCGACGACCTCCGCGAAGGCCCTCAACTGTGCCGCGGTGCGGGCGAGTTCCCCTGTGAGCCGGGCCGGTCCGAGCGCGGTCTCCGCGTCCGCGGCCTCGATGACCTGTTCCCCGGCCTCACCGAGCAGGTCCGCGGCGGTGCGCAGGAAGGCGGCGCGTACGGTGCGGTCGGCGAGCGCGTCGCGTACGGCGTGGGCGGCCCCGACCGCGCGGTCGACGTCCTCGGCCGTGGACTCCACCGCAACCTGCTCACGCGGGTTCCCGGTTCGGGGGTCGACGCTCCAGACTGGTGCTGCTGCCACCGTGTTTCCTTCCCGGTCCGCTGCCACGCATCACGAGGTTGTTCGGTATTCTGAACAGCGTTCCTGATCGTGAATGTACGGGGACTCTATTTCCGGGCGTTCCGTGTTGGCAAGAAGTCTCAGGGTTTTGGCGTGATGGGCTGGAAGGGGCGTAGGGACGATGGCGGTTGCCGAGTCTGGTGGAGCACAGGTCAAGTCCGCGGTGCGGACGGTGGAACTGCTCGAATACTTCGCGGGACGCCCCGGCATGCACTCGCTCGCCGCCGTGCAGGAGGCTGTCGGCTACCCCAAGTCCAGTCTCTACATGCTGCTGCGCACGCTGGTGGAGCTCGGCTGGGTGGAGACCGACGCGACGGGCACCCGGTACGGGATCGGGGTGCGCGCCCTGCTGGTCGGTACGTCGTACATCGACGGCGACGAGGTCGTGGCCGCCGCCCGCCCCACCCTGGACCGGCTCTCCGACGACACCACGGAGACCATCCACCTGGCCCGTCTCGACGGGACGAACGTGGTGTACCTCGCCACCCGGCAGTCCCAGCACTATCTGCGCCCCTTCACCCGGGTCGGCCGCCGGCTGCCCGCCCACTCCACCTCGCTCGGCAAGGCGCTGCTGGCCACCCACAGTGACGAGCAGGTCCGCAAGATGCTGCCGGAGACACTGCCCGCGCTGACCGAGCACACCCTCACGGACCGCGAGAAGCTGATCGAGGAACTGCACCTCATCCGCGAGCAGGGGTTCGCCGTGGACCGTGAGGAGAACACCCTCGGTCTGCGCTGCTTCGGCGTCGCGATCCCCTACCGGACGCCGGCGCGCGACGCGATCAGCTGCTCGGTCCCGGTCGCGCGGCTCACACCCGCGCACGAGCAGATGGTCAAGGACGCCCTGTTCGACGCCCGCGACCGGCTCACGCTCGCCACCCGGAGGCTCTGACTCCCCGGCGAGGGCTCCGGACCCTCGCCCGGAGGCCTGGCGGGTCTCGGCCGGGGCGCCTGAGAAAACGGTGAGAAGGACCGCGGCCGGGAACGTCCGGAGCGGGCCCGCTCGTCCCTCCAACGGGATGAACAAGACAATCAGGCGCGCTTCGGTCTTCTGTCTGCTGATGGTTCTCGCCCTGCTGGTGCGGGCGACCTGGCTGCAGACGTACAAGGCGGAGGCGCTCGCAGACAACGAGCACAACCGGCGGAACGTCATCGCGCGGTACGCGCAGCCGCTCGGAGACATCATCGTGGCCGGTTCCCCGGTCACCGGATCGGAGAGGACGACGGGCGGTGATCTTGAGTACAAACGCACCTACACCCAGGGCGATCTGTACGCGGCGGTCACCGGCTACGGCTCGCAGGCGTACGGGGCCACCCAGCTCGAAGGCATCTACGGCGATGTCCTCGACGGCACGGACGACCGGCTGAAGAATCCGGCCGACCTGCTCACCGGCGGGCAGAGCGCGCCCGGCAATGTGCTGACGACCATCGACCCGGACGTCCAGAAGGCGGGCTACGAGGCGCTGGGCGACGACAAGGGCGCGGCCGTGGCCATCGACCCGGAGACCGGGCGGATCCTGGGCATGGTCTCCACCCCCTCGTACGACCCGTCGGAGATCAGCGGGACGGCGGACGGCGAGGCCTGGGAGCAGCTCCTCGCCGACAAGGACAAGCCGCAGGTCAACCGGGCGCTGCGGCAGCCGCTGGCGCCCGGCTCGACCTTCAAGCTGGTGGTGGCCGCCGCGGCGCTGGAGGACGGGCTCTACGGCTCGGTCGACGAGCCCACGCACAGCCCCGACCCGTACACGCTGCCGGGCACCTCGACGGTGCTGCGCAACGAGAGCGCGAGCGCCCCGTGCGAGAACGCCACCCTGCGCACCGCGCTCCAGTACTCCTGCAACAACGTGTTCGCGAAGGTGGCCGCCGACCTCGGCCAGGACAAGGTGAAGGCGATGGCGGACGGCTTCGGCTTCGACACCGAGAAGCTGGACGTCCCGGTGCGGGCCTCGGAGAGTGTCTACCCGACCGGCATGGACAAGGCGCAGACGGCGCTGACGGGCATCGGCCAGTTCGAGGTCACCGCGACCCCGCTGCAGATGGCCATGGTCTCGGCCACCCTCGCCAACGGCGGCGAGCTGGCCGCCCCGCACATGGTCTCCCAGGTCGTGGACGCGGACGGCGGGACGCTGGAGGAGTTCGAGGACGGCGATACGAAGCGGGTCGTCTCCGAACGGACGGCGGAGCAGGTGCGCAGCGCGATGGTCACCGTCGTCGAGGAGGGCACCGGCACGAACGCCCGTATCGCCGGGGCCGAGGTCGGCGGCAAGACGGGCACCGCGCAGAACGGTGTGGACAACAGCAACACCCCGTACGCCTGGTTCACCTCGTACGCGAAGGACCGGTCCTCCGGCAAGGAGGTGGCGGTCGCCGTGGTGATCGAGAGCTCCGACGCGTCCCGCTCGGAGGTCAGCGGCAACGGGCTGGCGGCGCCGATCGCCCAGAAGATGATGAAGGCGGCGCTCCAGGGGTAGCGGGCGAGCGGAAGCGCTCGTGGTGGACCTGCGCCATTCCTTCGGTGCCTCGGGGAAATACGTCCTTGAGGGGCTGCGAGAGGACGCTGAGTCCCGGTATCCGGTCGAGCCGTTCGCGTACGGGCCGCATCGTCGTCCCGCCGTGCGCCTGTCGGGCACGGCGGGACAGCCCTTGGGGAATCTTCCCGATGCCGTCCCCCCTCCTTAGTCACGAGCCTGGTCCCTGTGACGGATGCGCGGGTCAGGAAGGCACGGTGGGGTGCGATGGCGGGGTCAGCGGCGGGCAGGGTGCTCCGGGACCGCACGGCGGGGCGGTATCTGGCGGGGGTGGTCGTCTCCGGTTTCGGGACCTCGGCGATGTGGCTGACGGCCGGGATCTGGGTCAAGTCGCTCACCGGGTCCGACTCCCTCGCCGCGCTGACCGTGTTCGCGATGTGGGCGCCGGTGCTCATCGCTCCGGCGCTCGGCGCGGTCGCCGACCGGCTGCCGGGAAAGCCGCTGCTGGTCCGGGTGAACGCCGCGATGGCGGTCCTGCTGATGACGCTGCCGCTGGTCGGTTCGGCCGGGCGGATCTGGCTGGTCTTCGTGGTCCTGGTGCTCTACGGGGTGAGCGGGGTGCTCGTGGACGCGGCGGAAGCGGCCCTGGTCGCACGTTCGGTGGACCCCGCACTGCTGGGCGACCTCAACGGGCTGCGGATGAGCGCCAACGAGGGGATGAAGCTGCTCGCCCCGCTCGCCGGCGCGGGACTGTACGCACGGTTCGGCGGCGGAACGGTGGCGGTGCTGGACGCGGCGACCTTCGTCCTGGCCGCGCTGATCTTCGCGCGGCTGCCGGTGCGCGAGGAGGCGCGGGAGCCGCTGCGGAGCGGGACCGGGAAGGAGTCACGCTGGAGAGAACTGTCCGAGGGCGCCCGGCAGTTGCGGCAATCGCCGGTGCTGCGGCCCCTGGTGCGCGCCGGAGCGGCGACGATGCTGCTCGCCGGGCTGAACGGGGCCGCGGCCTACGCCTATGTCGACGATGTGCTCGGCCGCTCCCCCGCGTACGCCGGACTGCTGTACGCGGCCCAGGGCGCCGGTTCGGTGGCGGTCGGGCTGCTGGCCGGACCGCTGCTGCGGCGGCTGGGCGAGCGGGTGTTCGCGGGGGCCGGGATCGCGCTGTTCGCGGTTGCCGTGGGGGCGCGTGCGCTGCCGTACGACGCGGTGGCCCCGGTGAGCGCCGTGGCGATCGGGTTCGGGCTGCCGTGTGTGCTGATCGCGGCGATGACGGCCGTGCAGCGGGAGACACCGGACGCGGCGCTCGGCCGGACGGCGGCGACGGCCAACTCGCTGATGATGGCGCCCAACGCGCTGGCGCTGGCCCTCGGCGCGGGGCTCGTCGCGGTACTGGACACCCGGGTGCTGCTGGCACTGACGGGCGCGCTGGGACTGTTCGCGGCGGTGCTGCCGGTCCGGGGGCGCCGGGGGGCACCGCGGCCGGTCCGGACCGGCGGGGGAGGCTGACGGGCGCCCCCACCGGTCCGTTCCCGTCATCGCCCGATGCGCGACAGCGCCTCGGCGACGGCTCTGAGGTCCGGGTCGGAGGCCAGCCCGGCGTGATAGAGGCGCAGTTGGTTCGCGCCGAGGGAGGCGGCGTGGGCCGCGTCCCGCTCCAGGGTGCCGGGAGCGCCGCCCATCCCGGTCACCACACCGAAGTTGGCGGCGAGCACCGCGGACCGCCCCGCGAACGGCCCGAGCACCGCCTCGCGCACCGCGTCACCGCCGGTGCACGGCAGCACCACGCCGTCGGCCACCCCGAGGATGTGCTCCGCCTCCACTCCGGCGTTGGCCCCCGAGCGGTACGGGGCGGGGTCGGCGTGCAGCAGGACCTGGAAGCCCGGCCCGGCCGCCGCCCGCACCGCGGCGACCGCGGCCTCCTGGAGCGCGCGGGCTGCGGAGGTCCGCCATCGGAGGGTGGCGTCGGCGAGGCCGGGCCCGAGGAGCTTCTCGACGCCGGACCAGCCGGCTTCGGTGGAGCCGGAACCGGCCCAGCCGGGGGCCAGGGCGCGGCGCACGGCCGCCCCCAGTTCGTCGGCGTCCAGTCCCTGCGCGGCGTAGCCGTCCCGGCAGGAGGCGCAGAAGCACAGGGACATCAGGTACTGCGCCGCGTCCCCCAGACCGACGCCCGTGACCTTGTCGTGGGCGTGCAGATGGGCGAAGCCGTACCAGCCGCAGGACTCCAGTTCGGTGCCGCTCGTCCCGGGCCGGGCGGCGGCCTCCTCCGCCAGGGCGACGAGGTAGTCGCGGACCGCGGGCCGGGCGATGCAGGGCGCCCAGGGGTAGCGGTCGCCGTAGGCGTTGACGACGCTGTGGTGCGGATACTCCGCGCCCAGCCGGGAGTTGTGCGCGAGGACGACCCAGCTGTGCACGTCGAGACCGGCCCCGGCCAGGGCGTGCGCCGCGTCGCCGTACGGGTCGTCCCGGTCCACCCAGGTCTGCGCGTAGGGCGCCGGTTCGCGCCCCGCCCAGCGGCTCGCGTCCGGCGGGTAGAGCACCGCGGCGTGCTGGGCGGTGACGATCCTGCGTTCCGGATGGCGCGGGGTGAGGGCCCGGGTGGAGTGGTAGGCGGAGGCCAGCGTCACCTGCTGGACGCCGAGGTCCGCGATCCGCGCGGGGGCGTCCGGGTCCCCGATGACGTCCCACGGGTAGAGGAAGGCGGAGGTCTTCACGCCCGCTCCCCCTCCGCGTACTCCTCCAGCAGCGCGCGCCCGCTCGCGATGATCCCGGCCAGGTCCTTGACGTGGGCGGCGGTCGGCTCGGTGAGCGGGGTGCGTACCCCGCCGACGTCCAGGCCCTGGAGCCGGACGGCCGCCTTGACCAGGGAGACGGCGTATCCGCGGCCCTGGGCGCGCAGTTCGACCAGGGGCCGGTAGAAGCGGTCGAGCAGCGCGTTGACCAGGCCGTCCTCGCCGGCTTCGAGGGCCCGGTAGAAGGCGAGGGCGATGTCGGGGGCGAAGGCGAAGACGGCGGAGGAGTAGAGCGTGACGCCGATGCCCCGGTAGGCCGGTCCGGTCAGCTCGGCGGTGGGCAGCCCGTTGAAGTACAGGAAGTCCCCGCCGGGCAGCTGGGTGCGTACGGCGCTGACGATGCGCTGCATCAGGTCGAGGTCGCCGTAGCCGTCCTTGAGCCCGATGATCCCGGGCGTCTGGGCGAGGGCGACGACGGTCTGCGGGGTGAAGACCGCGTTGTCGCGCTGGTAGACGATCGTCTCCAGGGAGGTGCCCGCCGCGAGGGCCGCGTAGTGCTTCAGCAGCCCCTCCTGGTCGGCGACGACGAGGTAGGGGGGCATGGCGAGGAGCCCGTCGGCCCCCGCCTCCTCGGCCAGCTTCGCGTACTGGACCGCGAGTGCCGTGCCGTATCCGGCGCCCGCGACGACGGGGACCCGGCCGGCCGTCTCCTGGACCGCGGCGGCGACGACGAGGCGGAACTCCTCCTGGGTCAGCGCGTGGAACTCGCCCGTACCGCAGCAGGCGAAGACGGCTGCCGCACCGGCGTCGACGCCCCGGCGCACATGGGTACGGAAGGTGTCGAGGTCGACGGTGCCGTCAGGCCCGTACGCGGTGACGGGGAAGAAGAGCGGCCCGGCGACATGGGTGAGCCGGGCGGCAAGGGGGGCTGAGGACACGTGCGCTCCCTGAGCAGATTCAGACGTACACAACTCTGACCGTCGTCCATATTTCTGAACAGCATCACGCTAAGGCAGCCGCGCGGCGCAGGTCAAGAAGGGAACACGCCCTCGCGGCACCGAGCCAACCGCTCCGCACGGCGGAGCCGGACCCCGTCCACGACACTTGACGGGTCCGGCCACGGGTTCTTAGCTTGTCCATGCATGTGAATGACATCCATGGATTTGATGCTTCGCGCATCCGATCGCCGCGCGGCCGATGGATGCGCCGCACCGAGGAGATCCCGTATGCCCGCTCCACGCACCGTCCTGCTCACCGGCGCCGCCGGCGGCCTCGGCACCCTGATGCGGGGGCTGCTGCCCGCGTACGGCTACGAACTCCGGCTCTTCGACATGGCCCCGGTCGAGGGCGAACCCGCCGCGATCACCGCCGACCTGGGCGACAGGGAGGCTCTGCGCGCGGCGGTGCGGGGCACCGACGCGGTCATCCACCTCGCGGGCATCTCCCTGGAAGCCTCCTTCGAGAAGATTCTGCGCGCGAACATCGAGGGGACGTACAACCTCTACGAAGCCGCGCGCGCGGAGGGCGTGCGCCGCATCGTCCTCGCCTCCTCCAACCACGTCATCGGCTACACCCCGCGCCCGGTCCCCGGCGATCCGCTGCTCCCCATCGGCGTCAAGCGCCGCCCCGACACCTTCTACGGCCTGTCCAAGTCCTTCGGGGAGGACCTGGCCCAGCTCTACTGGGACAAGCACGGCATCGAGACCGTCTCCGTGCGCATCGGGTCCTGCTTCACCGAGCCGACATCGGTACGGATGCTGTCGGTCTGGATGAGCCCCGCCGACGGCGCCCGGCTCTTCCACGCCGCGCTCACCGCCGAGGACGTCGGGCACACCGTCGTGTACGGCTCCTCCGACAACACCCGCCTGTGGTGGGACCTGACGACCGCCAGGGCGCTCGGGTACGAACCGAGGGACGACTCGGAGGGCTACGCGGCGGGGCTCATCGCCGAGCAGGGCGAACTGGACCCCGCCAACCCCGACCACGCCCATCTGGGCGGCCACTTCGTGACCGACCCGCCCATCTGGCCGCGCTGATCCCCCACGGGAGCGGCGCGGTCCCCACCGGCGCGGAACGCCGGTCCCCCACCTGCCCGGCACCCGAAAACCGCGGGACAGGACGGCGGGGGCCGGGCAGGATGCGCCCATGCCCAGACCTTCCGGATTCCGGTACGAGCAGCGGGGCGACGCCATCGTCACGATCACCCATCACGGCCGTCCCGCGGGCACCCTGCGCGGCGGCCGGGCGGAGAAGTTCCTGGCGGAGGTGGAGTCGGGGGACGCCCAGCTGGTGATGGCGCGCTGGACGGGCGCGTACCGGCACGGCAATGAGCGCACCGCCCGCGACCACCCCCGCAACCGACGCTGAGCCGGGGACCGGGGCCGCGCCGGGCGGTCCGGGTGGAGGCGCGCGAAGGTGCGCGAAGGTGCGCGAAGGTAAGGGAACGGCAAAGCGGGGTCGTTCGTTACCCGGTGCATGACCGCAATGACCCCCGGCTCGAACATCCCTCTCTCCGCCGCCCGTGTGGCGGTGGACGTCGCCGCACCGGTGCGGCTCGACGTCTCGGGCCTGCTGCTCACCGCCGACGGCAAGGTGCGCTCCGACGACGACTTCATCTTCTACAACCAGCCCTCGGGCCCCGGGGTGACCTACCGCTCCGGCGGCGGTTCCGCGCCCGACGCGATCGTGGTGGACACCGCCGCGGTCCCGCCCGGCATCGAGAAGATCGTCGTCACCGCGAGCCCGGACGCCGCCGGCCAGACCTTCCAGGGCATCGAGCCCACCGCCACCGTGCGCAACGCGGACGACGGCAGTGTGCTCGCCACCTTCACCCCGCCCCAGCTGGGCGCCGAGACGGCGCTGGTGGTCATCGAGATCTATCTGCGCAACGGCGCCTGGAAGGCCCGCGCGGTCGGCCAGGGCTACGCGAACGGACTCGCGGGCATCGCCACGGACTTCGGCGTCTCGGTCGAGGAGCCCGCGGCCCCGGCCGCCGCCCCGGCCGCCCCGGTCGCCCCTCCGGCACCGGTCCCGCCGGCCGCCCCGGTCCCGCACGCCGCCCCGGTGGACCCGCGGATCGCTCCCCCCGCGCCGCCCGCCCCTCCGGCCGCCGCGCCCGCGGGCTCCGGCAAGGTCAACCTCGACAAGGGCCGGGTCAACCTCCAGAAGAACCAGACCGTGTCCCTGGTCAAGGGCGGCCGGCCGCTGCTCTCGCAGGTCAAGATGGGCCTCGGCTGGGAGCCCGCGTTCCGGGGCAAGGACATCGACCTCGACGCCTCGGTGATCGCCTACGGCCCGAACCGCAACCACCTGGACAGCTGCTACTTCGGCAAGCTCTCCATCCTGAACGGTGCGGTCAAGCACTCCGGCGACAACCTCACGGGCGAGGGCGCGGGTGACGACGAGGTGATCGTCGTGGATCTGGGCCGTATCCCCGCCGAGGCCACCGGACTGGTCTTCACGGTGAACTCGTTCACCGGTCAGAAGTTCACCGAGGTCGCCAAGGCCTACTGCCGGCTGCTCGACGCGGCCACCGGCGAGGAGCTGGTCCGCTTCGACCTGACGGGCGCCGAGCCGCAGACCGGCGTGATGATGGCCAAGCTGATCAAGCAGTTCTCCGGTGAGTGGGAGATGACCGCCATGGGCGAGTTCGTGAAGTCGCGCACCGTGCGCGGCATGGTGAAGCCCGCCGCCAAGTCCCTGTAACCCCGGGCCGGGAACAGCCCCCGGCAACCCCCGGCAAACGGCTTCCGGGGCACCTGATGTTCTCAGGTGCCCCGGATCCGGAGGTTCTCCGGGTGGACGCTGCTCGAACTCGTCCGCCCTCTCAGAGCTTGGTCAGCTTGGAGTACGGGCTCAGGATCCTCCCCTGTCGCCCCGAGAAGTCGATGAGGACTGCATCGTTGTCGCCCTCGACAGCAAGGATTCTGCCGAGCCCGAACTGATCGTGCGACACCCTGTCGCCCACATCGAAACATTCGACCGGTGGGGCCGCCTGGGCCGGGCGGTTGAAGGGACTGGAAGGCAGGTGACGCCGGGATCCGGCTGACTGTTTCATTACCTTGAGTATGCGCCCCCGCGACGCCCGACGCCATGCCCGACCGCTTCCGGAGGCCCAGAAGTACCGGATTCGTAATCAGGCGTTACCGGGCCCCGGCGGCGGTTCCACCCGCCTTCGGCAGGCTCGCCGCCCGGAATTCCGCGCCGGAAAGACCCCCGAAGGTGTGGCGTTCTCCACTCCCGGACGCGCCGCGGCCGGTCCGGTTCACCGGTGCGGCAGGCCCCTCCGCCCCGGGCCGCACGACACCATCACCACCGTACGCGAACACGGCGCGACCCTCCGTGAGTACCGGCGGCCTCCCCTCGGCGGCCGGCGGTGCCGGTCAGTGTCCGTTCGGACGGCGCCGCCACGGGCCCGTGATGGCCAGCATGATGCCGGGCGTCTGGATGTTGGCGAACAGCGTCTTCCCGTCGGGCGAGAACGTGACCCCGGCGATCTCGCTGTACGAGGGCTCCTCCTCGGTGCCCGCGTTGAGCTCGTTGCGCGCGATCGGGTACGTGGCACCGCTCTCGGTCGCCCCGAAGAGGTGCTGGACGCCCTCGCCGTCCTCGGAGATGACGATGCCGCCGTACGGCGACACGGTGATGTTGTCGGGGCCGTCGAAGGCGCCGTCCCTGGACGGGTCGGCGTTGACGCCGAGGATCACCTTCAGGGTCACCGTGCGCCGCTTCGGGTCGTAGAACCAGACCTGGCCGTCGTGCTGGACGGGGCTCTCGTCGCGGGCGTACGAGGAGACGAAGTAGGCGCCGCCGTCGCCCCACCACATGCCTTCGAGCTTCCGGGCACGGGTGACCTGACTGTCGGTGAACTGCTTGCGCACGGAGACGGTCCTCGCGTCACGGTCGGGCACGTCGACCCAGTCGACCCCGTACACCGTGCCGACCTTCGTGGCGCGCGACAGGTCGTCGACGAAGCGCCCGCTCCCGTCGAAGCACTTGGTGGCCTGGAGGACACCCGCGTCGTCGGCGAGCGTGCGCAGCTTGCCCCGGCCGTGCTTGAAGCCGTGCGGCGGGACCCAGCGGTAGAGCAGTCCGTTGGGGCCGGAGGCGTCCTCGGTGAGGTAGGCGTGGCCGCGCTTGGGATCGATGACGACGGCCTCGTGCGCGTACCGGCCGAAGGCCTTGACCGGGCGCGGGTCACGGTTGGCGCGCCTGTCGTAGGGGTCGACCTCGAAGACATAGCCGTGGTCCTTGAGCAGACCGTTCCTGCCGGCCTTGTCCTCGGTCTCCTCGCAGGTCAGCCAGGTGCCCCAGGAAGTGCTGCCGCCCGCGCAGTTGGTGGACGTACCGGCGATGCCGACCCACTCGGCGGTGCGGCCGTCGCGACGGGTCTCCACGACGGTGCAGCCACCGGCCGCGACCGGGTCGTAGACGAGGCCCTCGGTGAGCGGGACCGGGTACTTCCACTTGGCGCGGGTGCCGCTCAGCTCGTGGTTGTTGACGAGGAGGGTGACTCCGCGCGGGCCCTCGAAGGCGGCCGTGCCGTCGTGGTTGGAGGGGGTGTACTCGCCCGACTCCAGCTTGGTGACACCGCTGTGGGTGACGATGCGGTACGAGAATCCGGCCGGCAGCGCGAGTATGCCCTCGGGGTCGGGGATCAGCGGGCCGTAGCCGGGCTCCCTGCCGTGACCGTGGCCGTGCCCGTCGTGGCCGTGGCCGTGCCGCGCGTCCTCGGCGGCGAGGGCGCCGGGTGCGGTCGCCAGGGTGCCGACCGCACCCGTCAGGGCGATGCCCGCGCCGGTGAGGGCGGACTGCTTGGTGAATTCCCTGCGCGTGACGGGCATCGGGGCTCCTGGTGCGGCTGGCTGGTGGCTGGCCCGCCCACATTCCCCGCCGTGTGCGAACGCCGGTTGAACAGCGGGCGACTTCGAGCAACACCCTTGCCGTGCGCGGGCCTCCGCGGCCGGGTTTCCCGCAGTTCCGGTGGGCGGGCCCTGATTCCGGCCCCGCCCACCGGGAGCGTCCCGCGCGCTCAGCCGCCCGTGCGCGAGCGGGCCTTGAACGCGGCCTTGCGGGCGTCCTTCGCCGTCTTCTTGTCGCTGTGCAGCCGCCCCATGGCCTCCAGGACATCCGCCGTCGCCGGGTGGTCGACCCGCCAGGCACCGTCGAAGAAGCCGCTGTGCTGCCCGGCGAGACCCTCGACAAGCCCCTGGAGCTCCTCCAGATCGCCGTCCGCGTCCAGTTGCGCGGCGATGGTGTCGATGGCCAGCCAGAAGATCATCGACTCCGGCGGCGCGGGGACGTCGGCCGCTCCGCGCTCCGCGAGCCAGACCCGGGCCAGACCACCCAGCTCCGGGTGGCCGAGCACCGCGCGCACCGCGGGCTCCGCCTCGGGACCCGCCAGCGAGAGCGCCTGCTGGCAGTGCAGCCGGCGCAGCGGCGCCCCCTCGTCCGTGCCGCGCGCCGCCGCCAGCAGTTCGGCGGCGGCGGCCACCGCGCCGTCGGCGCCCCGGTCGCCGAGCCAGAGCTCGACCTCGGACCGGGCCGCCGCCTCCGGGTAGTGGGCGATGCCGTCGAGGAGCACATCGGCGCCCTTGCCGGCGAGGTCGCCGACGGCGGGCGCGTCCACCCCGGCCTCCAGCATCCGGTTCCGGATGCCGTAGAGGCCGAGCGGGGTGAGCTTGACCATGCCGTACCGGGTGACGTCGTCCTCGTCGGCGAGCGCGGCCGGCTGGTCGCCCTGCTCGCCCTCCTCGACCAGCAACGCCTCGTCGACCGGCCGGTATTCGACGATCCCGATGGGCTCCAGCAGCCGGAACTGGTCGTCCAGCCGCATCATCGCCTCCGACACCTGCTCCAGGATGTCGTCGGTCGGCTCGCCCATGTCGTCGGGCACGATCATCGACGCGGCGAGGGCCGGCAGCGGTACGGGCCCGTCGCCCGCGCCGTTGTCCGCGAGGGTGAGGAGGTAGAGGTTGCCGAGGACCCCGTCGAGGAACTCCGCCTCCGCCTCCGGGTCCCAGTCCAGGGCGTCGAAGTCGATCGAGCCGTCCTCGTTGACGAGGTCGGCGAAGTCGTCGAAGACCGGTGCGGTGGCGTCGGCGTGCACCGCTTCCAGGCCGTCGAGCCAGATCGCCAGGACGTCCTGCGGGGAGCCGCCGGTGAGCAGGGCCAGGTTCTCGCCCTCGGTGACGGTCCCCTCGGCCTCGGCGGTGTCCTCGGCGCTCTCCCCGCCCGCCTCCGGGTCCCCGGCGTCCCGCGCCGGTTCCTCGGGGTCGGTGACGTCCAGGAGCCCGGTGTCGACGGCGAGGCGCCACGCCTCGCTGGCGTACGCGGCACCGTCCTCGTCCGGGGTGAGGCCGAGGTGCTCGGCCGCCGCCGGAAGCTGCGCCTCGGCCAGCTCGCCGCCCGCGCCGACACGGGTGGCGGGTCCGGCCCAGCGGGCGAGCCGGACGGCGCGGGCGAGCAGCGGAGCGGCCAGGGCGGCCCGTGCCAGCTCGGCCTCGGAATGCAGCCGCACCGGCGGCAGGGTGGGGCGCTCTGCGGACATCGGGGGTTCTCCTCGGGCGTGCTCGGGCGTACCGGGTGCGTACGCGGCTTGGGCCGACCAAGCGTAGACGCATTTCGTCCCATGCCACCCGGTTCAGGCGGCCTACCACCGCCGTCTCACGGAGAACCTTGACAACTCCGGTACGGACCCAAGAGATTGACGCGCGTAGACGTTGTGCCGCCGAGCCCGCTACGCGTCCTTCCGCACCCTCGAACCCTCCGGAGTCCGTGATGCCAGCCGCATCCTCCCGCACCACCGCCGTCTCCGCCGTCGTCACCGCCGCCCTGGCCGCAGGTCTGCTCACCGGCGCGTCCTCGGCCGTCGCGGCCCCCGACGGCCAGGTCCGTATCCATGACATCCAGGGCACCACCCGGATATCCCCGCTGGCCGGTGCGCAGGTCACCGATGTTCCGGGCATCGTCACCGGTGTGCGCGGCTACGGCTCGAAGGGCTTCTGGTTCCAGGACCCGGACGCCGACACCGACCGGGCCACCAGTGAGGGTGTCTTCGTCTACACCGGCTCGGCACCGGCCGTCGCGGTGGGCGACGCGGTCACCGTCTCGGGCACGGTCGCCGAGTACGTCCCCGGCGGCGCCGCGTCCGGCAACCAGTCGCTCACCCAGATCACCAGGCCCACCGTCTCCGTCGTCTCGTCCGGCAACGCGCTGCCCGCCCCGGTCACCGTCTCGGCGCACTCGGTACCCGCCCGCTACGCCCCGGCGGGCGACCCGGCGGCCGGCGGCTCGGTCAACGGACTCCGGCTCTCCCCGGGCCGGTACGCCCTGGACTTCTACGAGTCGCTGGAGGGCATGAACGTCCGTGTCGGTTCCTCGCGCGTGGTCGGC
Organism: Streptomyces sp. NPDC001787; assembly: GCF_040297465.1. NCBI lineage: Bacteria > Bacillati > Actinomycetota > Actinomycetes > Kitasatosporales > Streptomycetaceae > Streptomyces > Streptomyces sp. NPDC001787. The sequence goes on along the minus strand of NZ_JBEOZE010000005.1, from coordinate 287,554 downwards.
GCCACCGACTCCCACGCGGAGCTGTGGGTGACGGTCAAGCCGCACGAGAACACGAACCGTCGGGGCGGCACGGTCTACGGCTCGTACACCTCGCAGAACACCGGGCGGCTCCAGATCCAGTCCCTGGTGCCGCTCGCCGAGCAGCCGTTCCCCAAGGCGGACGTCGGCGATGTGCTGGCGGGCCCGACCGAGGGGCCGCTGGACTTCAGCCAGTACGGCGGTTACACGCTCACCGCGCGCACCCTCGGCACGGTCGTGGACCGCGGGCCGGGCCGGGAGCGGACGCGTGCCCAGCGCGACGGGGAGCTGGCGGTGGCGACGTACAACGTCGAGAACCTCGACCCGGGCGACCCGCAGGAGAAGTTCGACGCGCTGGCGGCGGCCGTCGTGGACAACCTCGCCTCGCCGGACATCCTGGCCCTGGAGGAGATCCAGGACGACAACGGCCCGACGGACGACGGCACGGTCTCGGCCGAGCGGACCGTGCGCAGGTTCACCGAGGCGGTCACGGCGGCGGGCGGACCGGCGTACGACTGGCGCTCCATCGCCCCCGAGGACAAGAAGGACGGCGGCGAGCCGGGCGGCAACATCCGTCAGGTGTTCCTGTTCAACCCGGAGCGGGTGTCGTTCACCGACCGCGCGGGCGGCGACGCGACCACCGCGACCGAGGTCGTCCGGGAGCGGGGCCGGGCGGCCCTGACCCTCTCCCCCGGCCGTGTGGACCCGTCGGCCGCCGCGTGGACGGACAGCCGCAAGCCGCTCGTCGGCGAGTTCGCCTTCCGCGGCCGTCCGGTGTTCGTCGTCGCCAACCACTTCTCGTCGAAGGGCGGGGACGAGTCGATCCTCTCGCACCACCAGCCGCCGACGCGCTCCTCCGAGGTCCAGCGGCTGGCCCAGGCGCAGTCGGTCAACACCTTCGTGAAGAAGCTGCTGAACGCGGACAAGCGGGCCGACGTGCTGGTCGTGGGGGACATCAACGACTTCGAGTTCTCCGGTACGACGAAGGCGCTGACGTCCGGGGGCGCGCTGTACCCGGCGGTGAAGTCCCTGCCGCGGCCGGAGCGTTACTCCTACGTCTACCAGGGCAACACCCAGGTCCTGGACCAGATCCTGACCAGCCCGTCGATCCGCGGCTTCGACTACGACAGCGTGCACATCAACGCGGAGTTCGCCGACCAGAACAGCGACCACGACCCGCAGGTGCTGCGCTTCCGCCCGTGAGTGTCACGCCCCTGAGTGTCACGCTCCCGGGGGTCGCTCCCGCGGGTGTCGCACCCGGGGGCGCGCCGCACCGCTATCCGCCCGCGCCGAGGGAGAGCGCGGGCGTGTAGCGGTGCACACCGCCGCCGGTCACCCCGGGGTAGGACTGCACCCTCTCCCACTGGGGCGTCCTCGAACCGACACCGTCGCCGGGTGCGGAGAGCGCGTCGCGGTGCGCCCGCGCGCTCTCCCACTCGGCGTAGTTGAGGACCCGCGTGCCGTCCGTGCTCACATGGAAGTGCCCGGAGATACCGCCCGGGGCGGGCATCGGTTCGGTGCCCAGGGCCTCGAACACCGTGTCCACCCAGTCCCGTTGCCGGGCCGGGTCGGGACCGGCGAACTCCACCCCGACGATCACCACGCACCCGGGCTCGCGGCCGTCGCCCGGGTCCGGGGGCGTGGAGCGGTACAGCTCGTACGTGTGCAGCCCGAGGCGTTCGATGCCGGGCACGGCGGCGTCGACGGCGGCGTTGCGCTCGTCGCGGCCCTCCCGGAAGAAGTCCTGGTAGGCCTGCTCGCCGGACCACTGCGAGTAGTGCAGGAGCGTTCTGCCGTCCTCCCCGGTGTACACGCTGTACGAGAGCAGCCCCGGGTGCGGCCAGTCGCGGCTCCCCCACGCCTCACGGACCGCCTCGACGGTCAGTCGCTGCCGCTCGGGCGTACCGACGTCCCAGGTACTGGCCTTGACGACGCCGGCATCAGAACGCCTGAGGTCGGGCCGGGAGTTGAACTGCGTGGTCATGGTGGTGCTCCCCTCCGGCAGCACCCCGGTGGTGCGCCGTTCCGGTCACCACCGTCGCCCCTCAATCGCGCTTGAGGTCAACAGACACGGCCGGTCCGCCTACCCGCGCCCCGGCGGGGTAGCGGACCGGGATGACTGTCTCCGTGGCCCATCTCAGCGATCCCCACCTCACCTCCGGTGCCCCGGCCGGCGCACCAGCCGCCGGGCTGAGCACCGCCCTGCGCCGGGTGCTGGCCCTGGAGCCCCGCCCCGACTGCGTGGTCGTCACCGGCGATCTGACCGAACACGGCAGCCCCGGGGAGTACGCGGTCCTGCGCGAGGTCATCAACGGGTTCCCGCTGCCGCTGCACCTGGTGGCGGGCAACCACGACGCCCCGGCCGAGCTGGTCGGGGCGTTCGGCGGGACGCCCTTCCTGGGCGGCGGGCAGCTGCCGTACTACGTGGTGGAGCATCCGGCGCTCACGGTGCTGGTCCTGGACTCGAAGGTGCCCGGTTCGGCCGGTGGGCGCCTCGGGCCGGACCAGCTGGCCTGGCTCGACGCGGCACTCGCACACCGCCCCGGGGTGCCCGCCGTCGTCTGCCTGCACCATCCTCCGGTCCCGGTCGGCATCCCGTTCCTGGACGGGATGCGCCTGGCGGACGGCGCGGCCCTGGCCGAGGTGGTCACCGCGCACCCGCAGGTCGTACGGGTCCTGGCGGGCCATGTCCACCGCCCGGTCACGGCGGCGTTCGCGGGCAGCACGGTGGCCGTCGCCCCGAGCACGTACCTGCAGAGCGGTCTGGCCATGGGCGGGGGCGTGCCGGGATATCTGCCCGAACCGACGTCCTTCCTCCTGCATCAGCTCACCGGGGACACCGCCGAGGACACCTGGGTCACCCACGTCGTCCCGGTGAGCCGTACAGCCGCGCCCCTGCTCCGCCCCTGAGCGGCTCAGGTGCTCAGCCGGGTGCGCCAGGCGGTCATGTTCAGCTCGTCCATCAGGCGGATGTCGTGGCCCTCCAGCGGGAAGACGCGGGCCCCGGTGTCCGTGGCGGCGGCGATCTCCAGCGCGTCGCCCTCGATGAGGTCGCCGCCCTCCTTGGTGGAGACCCAGGCGAGGATCGACTTCACGGAGGCGCCGGGCTTCAGCACGACCTCCTTGGGCCCCGGGTCCTGGCCGAAGTAGGAGCCGCCCGGGTTGACCTTGACCGGCAGCCGTTCGCCGTCCTCGCCGAGCGCCTGGACCGAGGGGTAGCCGCGGACGCGGTAGGGCTTGTCGCCGCAGTTGGTGAGCGTGAGCACGACGGCCCGGTGCATCATCGCGGTTTCGACCTGCCCCATGTCCACGACGACACCGGAGGCGGGACAGTCACCGGAAGCGGCGGGCGCGGTGGCGGGGGGACCGGTGACGACGCCCCCGCCGGGTCCGCCGGTCGCCGGCGGGCTCTGCGGTGCGGCGGGCGTCGGCGGCAGCGTGTCGGCGTGCACACCGTGGGGGACCGTGCGCGTGGCGCTCGGTGTCGGTTCCGGCTCACCCTCACCGGCCGGGACGAGGAACCCGGCACAGCCGGTCAGGGTCACTCCCGCCGCCGCCGTCCAGAGGGCCACGACCGCTCTTCGTACCGGCTTCCCCATGCGCCCGCCCCTCGCCCCGGTCCACTCTCGTCCGTCCGTTCGATCATGTCAGACGGCCGGGAGCGGACCGGGACTGTTCAGCACCGCTTGCCCCTCACGCCAAGCAGATCTAAGTGGACCTCCACATCCGCCGGGGCCGACACTTCGGACATGACAGCGACCACGCCACGCCCTTTCGGACGCGCGCTCTGCGCCATGATCACTCCGTTCACCGCCGCCGGTGAGCTGGATCTGGAGACGGCCCGCGCGCATGCCTCCGCGCTGGTCGCGGACGGCTGCGACGGTCTGGTGCTCAGCGGGACCACCGGTGAGTCCCCCACCACGGCCGACGGGGAGAAGACCGCTCTGCTGCGGGCGGTCCGGGAGGCGGTCGGGGACGGGGTGGCACTGCTCTCGGGCGTCGGCAGCGCGGACACCCGGCACACCCTGCGGCTGGCCCGGGAGGCCGAGGACGCGGGCGCGGACGGCCTGCTGGTGGTCACCCCGTACTACAGCCGCCCGCCGCAGGCCGCCGTCGAGGCGCACTTCCTGCGCGTCGCGGAGTCGTCCGGCATCCCGCTGATGCTGTACGACATCCCGGGCCGCACGGGCACCCGTATCGGGACGGAGACCCTGCTGCGGCTCGCGGAGCACCCGCGCGTCGTGGCGGTGAAGGACTGCGCGTACGACCTCCTCGGCTCGACGAAGGTGATGTCGCGGACCTCCCTGGCGTACTACTCGGGGTGCGAGGAGCTGAACCTTCCGCTGTACGCGCTGGGCGGCGCGGGCTTCGTCAGTACGGTCGCCAATGTGGCGCCCCGCCAGATGCGGGCGCCGCTGGACGCGTTCGACGCGGGCCGCACCGATGAGGCGGCCCGGCTGAACGCCCTCACGGTCCGCCTCACCGAACTGATGATGGCCTCCGGTCTGCCCGGAACGGTCACGGTCAAGGCGCTGCTCGCGGCGGGGCCGGTCCGCGAACCGCTGCAGCCCGCCGGGCGCGGGGCGGCCGACGGGCTGCGGGAGGCGTACGAGGAACTCCTCGCCGCTACGCGCTAGTGGTGCGCGGGTTTTCAGTCGGTGCGCGGGGCCTCAGTTGTGCGCGTGCAGGATGTCGTTGAGCCCGTCCCACACCGAGTTGTTCGGGCGGGCCTCGACGGTCCCGGTGACCGAGTTGCGGCGGAAGAGGATGTTCGAGGCACCGGAGAGCTCACGGGCCTTGACGATCTGGCCGTCCGGCAGCGTGACGCGCGTACCGGCCGTGACGTACAGGCCCGCCTCGACCACGCACTCGTCGCCCAGGGCGATGCCGATGCCCGCCTCGGCGCCGATCAGGCAGCGCTCGCCGATCACGATGCGCTCCTTGCCGCCGCCGGAGAGGGTGCCCATGGTGGAGGCGCCGCCGCCGATGTCGGAGCCGTCGCCGATGACGACGCCCGCGGAGATCCGGCCCTCGACCATCGAGGTGCCGAGCGTGCCCGCGTTGAAGTTGACGAAGCCCTCGTGCATGACGGTCGTGCCGGACGCGAGGTGCGCGCCGAGGCGGACCCGGTCGGCGTCGGCGATGCGGACGCCCTTGGGCGCCACGTAGTCCGTCATCCGCGGGAACTTGTCGACCGAGGTGACCTGGAGGTGCAGGCCCTCGGCGCGGGCGTTCAGCCGCACCTTCTCCAGGTCGTCGACGGCGACCGGGCCCAGCGAGGTCCAGGCGACGTTGGCGAGCAGCCCGAAGACACCGTCGAGGTTCTGGCCGTGCGGCTGGACGAGACGGTGCGAGAGCAGGTGCAGACGCAGGTACGCGTCGTGCGCGTCGAGCGGCTTGTCGTCGAGCGAGGAGATGACCGTGGCGACGGCGACGACCTCGACACCGCGCCGGGCGTCCACGCCGAGGGCCTTGGCCGCACCCTCACCGAGCCGGTTCACGGCCTCTTCCGGGCTGAGGCGCTGCGTACCGGCCGGGCCGGGCTCCGCGGCGAGCGCGGGCGCGGGGAACCAGGTGTCGAGGACGGTGCCGTCACCGGCGATGGTGGCGAGGCCGGCGGCGACGGCGCCGGTGGTGCGGGCAGAACCCTGGGAAGTCGTGTCGGTCATGGACAGAAACCTAACCGGCCGGGGCCCGCTCCGGCGAACCGGTCCCCGCGTCCGGACCGCGCCGGACCGGGGAGCCGGCCCACACGTCCCCGCCGGGGGCCGCCTCCCCGCCGATCCCCGTGTCCCCGCCGGACCCCACCGGACCGCCGTGCCCCACCGGACCGCCGGTCCCCGCACCCCGGCCGGGCCCCGCCGCACGCGGCGGCCGTCCCGGTTCGCGCAGCCGCCCCGCCGCCAGCACCGCCACCCCGGCACCGCCCGCGAGCACCGCGCAGAGCGGCCACAGCAGCGCGGGAGCGCCCGCGTACAGGGCGCCGCCCAGCGGCGGCGCCAGCACCTGACCGCTGATCGAGGCACCCGCGTACAGACTCTGGAAACGGCCCTGGGCGTGGCCGGGCGCCTGATCGGCCACATACGCCGTGGCGGGCGTCTTGTAGAGGATCTCCCCCAGCGTCAGCGACACCATCATGGCGACGGCGAACAGCACTCCGGCGCCGGGGATCAGCACGGCGTAGCCGAGCCCCACCAGCAGCAGGCCCACTCCCACGATGCCCAGCGGCGAGCGGTTGCGCAGGGCGTGTGCCGCGGGCAGTTCGAGGCACAGGATGACGCCGCCGTTGACCGCGATCAGCCAGCCGTAGAACTGGGTGCCGTGGCCGTGGTCGGCGAGGAAGACGGGCAGGGTGGAGTACTGCTGCCGGTAGACGAGGTCGACACAGACGATCGCGGCGAGCAGCACCAGCACCGCGGGCCTGGCCCGCAGTTCGCGCCAGAGCCCCGGGGCGTGCGGGTCACGGGCGGGCCCGGTGCGCGCGGGGCCGCGGGCGGGCAGGATCCTGGCGACGTACGCGGCGAAGAGCAGGGTGCCCAGCCCGTCGGCCAGGAAGAGCCAGTCGTACGAGAAGCGGGCGGCGATCAGCGCGCCGAGCGGCGGTCCGACGGCGAAGCCCCCGTTCGCCGCGAAGCGCGTGAGCGCGAAGCTCTGGCGCCGGCCGCCTTCGGGTACGGAGACCGCGACGAGTGCGGCGTTGGCCGCCCGTACGACGCCCGAGGCGTACTGGGCGAGCGGCAGCACCGCGCAGAGGGCGGCGACCGGGAGGACGGGCAGGGCGACGAGTGCGGCGCCGCTCGCGCAGGCACCGGCCAGCAGCATCCGGCGGTGGCCGTAGCGGTCGCCGAACCAGCCCCCGGTGAAGTTCCCGGCGACCAGCCCGATGCCGCCGATGCCGCTGATCACTCCGGCCTGGGCGACGGACAGACCGCGCGGCCCCGTCAGATAGACGAAGAGATAGACGAAGGTGAAGCTGACGACACCGTTGAGAAACGCGCCCAACGCCAGCAGCCGTACCGTGCCCGGCACTTCGCGCAACATGCCCATCCGACCCGCCCCCGATAGAGTTCCCTTTGGGAACGGACTATGGCAGCATGCTTTCGGCGGGTCAACCGCGTACAACTGACCGTGAACGACAGCCCCGGGAAGCCACGAACGGAAGAGGCGAGCCATGCCGCAGCGCACCAGCCTGGCGGACGCCGACTGCTCGATCGCCCAGGCACTGGACGTCGTCGGCGACTGGTGGACCCTGCTGATCGTGCGGGACACCGCACGCGGCGTGCACCGCTTCGACGCGCTCCAGCAGGAGCTGGGCGTCTCGCGCAAGGTGCTCACCGAGCGGCTGCGCCTGCTCGTCGAGGCGGATGTGCTGTCCCGGGAGCCGTACCAGGACCGCCCCGCGCGGTACGAGTACCGGCTCACCCCGCGCGGCCGCGCCCTGCTGCCCGTACTGATCGCGCTCCAGGACTGGGGCGATTCCTGGGTTCTGGGGGACGGAGAGACGATGGCGACGACCTCGGAGTCCTCGAAGGAGGCGGCCCGGGTGCACGCCCTGGTGGGCACCCGGCTGCCGGAGCTGCGCCTGCTCGACCACGACGGGGCCCCGCGCGACCCGGTCGCCGCCACCCCGTACACGGTCCTCTACTGCTTCCCCGGCGCGTACGCCCGCGCGGACGCCTACCCTCCGGGATGGGGACAGATCCCGGGGGCGCGCGGCTGCACCCTCGAATCGTGCACGTACCGGGACCAGTTGGCCGAGTTCACGGCGGCCGGTGCGACCGTGCACGGGGTGTCCGCCCAGCGCCCGGACGAGCAGCGGGCGTTCGCCGACGCCGAGGGGCTGCGCTTCCCGCTGCTCTCGGACGCGGAGCTGTCCCTGACGGCGGCCCTGCGGCTGCCGACGTTCCGTGTGGCGGGCGTGGGCCGGCTCAAGCGGCTGACGCTGGTGGTGGACCGGGACCGGACGGTCCACGAGGTGCTCTACCCGATCACGGACATCGAGGCGAGCGTCCGTACGGCACTGGACACGGTGCGCCGCCTGGGCGCGTCCGGCTGAGCCGACCGACGGCGGGGCGGCGGGACCAGGCGGAACGGCTGGACCAGCGGACGGCGGGACCGGGGCACGCGGGACGGCAACGGGGCCGGCCGGCAGGTCGGACAGCGGTCGGCGGTCGGCGGTCGGCGGGACGGGCAGCGGTCGGCGGGACGGTCGGCGGGTCGGCGGATCGGGCGGCGGATCGGCGGATCGGGCGGCGGATCGGCGGATCGGTCGAACCCGCTCCGTCAGGGGCGCGGGGACGCGTCCGCGACTCGCGCCAGCATCTCCCGGGCGTAGCGCGCGTCGTAGGAACCCCCGGTGAGCAGCACCTGGAGGCAGATCCCGTCCATCAGCGCGACGAGCGCCCGCGCGGTGGCCGGGTCGGTCCGCCCGGCCAGCAGTTCGACCGCCCCGTCGGCCCACTCGGCGGCGACCGGGCGCAGCGCGGGGCGGCGCAGGGCGGCGAGATACAGCTCGTACTCCAGCTCCGTCGCCCCGCGTCCGCCCTCGAACCACTCGCCCAGCAGCCTGCTCAGCTCCTCGGCCAGCTCGGCACCGTCCCCCCGGCCGGAGGCCCCGGCCAGGACACTGCTCTCCCGAAGGGCCTGGCCGAAGTTCTCGTTGCAGCGGCGCAGGGCGGCGATCAGAAGCTCGTCGAGCGAGCCGAAGTGATACGTCGTCGAGCCGAGCGGAACATCGGCTTCGGCGGCCACGCTGCGGTGGCTGAGCCCCGCGATGCCCTTGGCCTCGACCACGCGGAGGGCAGCGTCGATGATGTGCTCGCGCCGATCGGGGTCGTAACGCCGGGCCATCAGTGGGCGCCGCCCATGTTCAGGACCACGACCCCGGCGATGATCAGGGCGATGCCCGCCACCTTGAGCAGGTTCCCGGACTCCCCCATGAAGATCACGCCGATCGCGGCGACGGCGGCGGTGCCCACCCCGGCCCAGATCGCGTAGGCCGTGCCCACGGAGAGTGTCTTCAGGGTCTGCGCGAGCAGGGCGAAGGCGAGGACATACCCCGCGAGGGTGATCAGGGAGGGCCAGAGCCGGGTGAAGCCCTCGCTGTATTTCATGGCCGTCGTCGCGGTCACCTCGGCGGCTATGGCGGCCGCCAGCAGTCCGTATCCCATGTGTACGAGTGTACGCATCGTTGCGTACGCCCGTACACATCAGCTGTCCGCCCGGGACGCTACGGTGTCCCGACCGACGACACGGCACAACAGCACGACCACGGCACAGCCATGACACGGCCACGACACGGCCGACGACACGACGGAGACGCAGTGACGCAGGATGCAGGGTGGGGCGGGGGCCCCGGCGGGGGCGCACCCTACGGCGGGGGCCCGCACGGCGGGGGTCCCTACGGAGGAGGGCCCGGAGGCGGGCCCTACGGAGGACCGCCCGGAGGCTGGGGCGGCGGGGGCTGGGGCGGCGGCACCTGGGCGGCTCCGCCGAAGCCGGGGGTCATACCCCTCGCGCCGCTGAGGGTCTCGGACATACTCAGCGGCGCGTTCTCCACCATGGGCCGCTACTGGAAGCCCCTGTTCGGTATGGGTGTGACCGCCTTCGCCGGGGCGACGCTGCTGCTGGTGGCGGCGGTCCTCGTCGCGATCTCCGCCGTCGCGGACCACTGGGAGGCGGTCACGGCCGACGACTACTGGGGGACCTCGTCCTCACAGGCCCCGGCCTCGGAGGACTGGATCCCGCTGGCGGTCGCCCTCGGCGTGCTGATCATCATCGGCACCGTCGTGTACGTCCTGGCCGGCGCCCTGATGCAGGCCGCCGTCCCGGCGATACTCCAGCAGGCCGTGCTGGGCCGCCCGGCCACCTTCGGGGCGGTCTGGAAGCGGGCCTGGGCCCGGGTCTGGGCCGTGATCGGCACCGTGTTCCTCACGGCGGTGATCGCCCTCGTACCGACCCTGCTCGCCATGACCGCCTTCATCGGCATGATCATCTACTTCGTGGGCGGCGATGACGGCGTCCTGCCGATGCTGTGGATCGGTATCCCCGGCTTCCTGCTCCTCGGGCCGCTGGCGATCTGGCTCTATGTGAAGCTCTCGCTGGCCCCGTCGATCGTGGTCTTCGAGGACCAGGGCCCGGTCGCGGCCCTGCGCCGCTCGTCCCAGCTGGTGGGCGGCGCCTGGTGGCGCATCCTGGGGATCTCGCTGCTCGGGTACGTCATGGCGTCGATGGCCGGCTCGCTGCTCCAGATGCCGTTCTCGGTCATGGGCTCGTTCCCGGGCCTGATCGACACCGAAGAGCTGGCCCCCGGCGCGAGTGCCGGCACGATCGTGGCCGCCATGAGCGGTCTGATCGTGCTCATGCTGGTCAGCCAGATGATCAGCCAGCTGTTCTCCACCATCTTCCCGCCGCTGGTCGTCGGCCTGCTCTACGTGGACCGGCGCATCCGCACGGAGGACCTGGGCCCGGTCCTGGCCGAGGCGGCCGTCGTGCTGCCCGAACAGTACGGCCCGCCCCCGGCCACCCCATGACATCCGGACCGGGCGGTCACCGACGGCGCCGGTGAAACGCGTGAACGGCCGTGCCCGCCAGGCAGACTGGCGGGCACGGCCGTTCACTGTCGTACGACGGCGCGACGCGACAGGGCGACACGCGACTCGACGGGGTCACCGGACGTGGACGTCCGGGGACGTCTCAGACGTTGAAGCCGAGCGCGCGCAGCTGCTCGCGCCCGTCGTCCGTGATCTTGTCCGGGCCCCACGGCGGCATCCAGACCCAGTTGATCCGCAGCTCGCTGACGATGCCGTCGGTCGCGGACTTCGCCTGGTCCTCGATGACATCGGTCAGCGGACAGGCCGCCGACGTCAGGGTCATGTCGAGAGTGGCGATATTGGCGTCGTCGACGTGGATGCCGTAGATCAGCCCCAGGTTGACGACGTCGATGCCCAGCTCGGGGTCGACCACGTCGTACAGCGCCTCGCGGACCTCCTCCTCGGAGGCCGGCTTGGTGGTGAGAGTCTCGTTGTCGCTCATGCCGTCTTCCCTTCGGACAGCGCCTTCGCCGTCGCGTCCTTCCACGCCATCCAGCTCAGCAGCGCGCACTTGACCCGGGCCGGGTACTTGGAGACACCGGCGAACGCGACCGCGTCCTCCAGCACCTCCTCCATCTCCTCGTCCGGCTCCAGCTGACCCTTGGACTGCATCAGCTCCAGGAACGCTTCCTGGATCCGCTGCGCCTGGGCGAGCTCCTTGCCGACCAGCAGCTCGTTCAGCACGGAGGCGCTGGCCTGGCTGATGGAGCAGCCCTGGCCCTCGTAGCTCACGTCGGCGAGGGTCTCGCCGTCGTACTTCACCCGGAGTGTGATCTCGTCACCGCACGTCGGGTTGACGTGATGCACCTCGGCGTCGCCGTCCCGCAGGCCACGCCCATGGGGGTGCTTGTAGTGGTCCAGGATCACTTCCTGGTACATCGAATCAAGCTTCACCAGTCAACCCTCAGCCGAAGAAGTTCCGGACGTGCTCCAGACCGTCCACCAGGGCGTCGACCTCGGCGGGCGTGGAGTACAGATAGAACGACGCTCGCGTCGTCGCGGGAATTCCGTACCGCAGGCAGACCGGCCGTGCGCAGTGGTGACCGACCCGGACGGCGATGCCCTCCTCGTCGAGGACCTGGCCCACGTCGTGCGGGTGGATGTCGCCGAGCGTGAAGGAGATCGTGGCGCCGCGGTCCTCGGCCGTCGCCGGACCGATGATCCGGAGGTCCGGGACCTCCAGGAGCCGCTTCACCGCGTACTCGGTGATCGCGTGCTCATGGCGGTAGATCTTCTCCATGCCGATCGCCGAGAGGTAGTCCACGGCCGCGCCGAGGCCGACGGCCTGGGCGATCGGGGGCGTACCCGCCTCGAACTTGTGCGGCGCGGGGGCATATGTCGACGAGTGCATCGACACGGTCTCGATCATCTCGCCGCCGCCGAGGAACGGAGGCAGGTCCTCCAGGAGCTCCTGCCGTCCCCACAGCACGCCGATACCGGTCGGGCCGACCATCTTGTGGCCGGTGAAGGCCACGAAGTCGGCCTGGAGCGCCTGCACGTCGAGCACCATGTGCGGGGCCGCCTGCGAGGCGTCGATGCAGACCAGCGCGCCGACCTGCTGGGCACGGCGGATGATCTTCTCGACCGGGTTGATCGTGCCCATGATGTTCGAGACCAGGGTGAAGGAGACGATCTTCGTCTTCTCCGTGATGATCTCGTCGATGTTGGACAGGTCGAGACGGCCGTCGTCCGTGATGCCGAACCACTTCAGCTTCGCACCGGTGCGCTGCGAGAGCAGCTGCCACGGCACGATGTTGGAGTGGTGCTCCATCTCGGTGGTGACGATCTCGGTGTCGCGGTCGACCCGATAGGGCTCGTCCGCCCAGCCCAGCATGTTGGCCACGAGGTTGAGCGACTCGGAGGCGTTCTTCGTGAAGATCACCTCGTTGCGGCTGGGCGCGTTGATGAAGGCCGCGACCTTGTCGCGAGCGCCCTCGTACAGCGCGGTGGCCTCCTCCGCGATGGTGTACACACCGCGGTGGACGTTGGCGTTGTGCCGCTCGTAGTACTCGTTGAGCGCGTCGAGGACCTGCCGCGGCTTCTGCGAGGTCGCCGCGCTGTCCAGGTACACGATCTTCTTGCCGTCGTGGACCGTGCGGTCCAGGAGGGGGAAGTCCTTGCGGATCGCCTCGGTGTCGAGGAGGCCGGAGAGCCCCTGTCGGGCGTCAGTCACGCGGAAGCGCCACCCTTCACGTATGCCTCGTAGCCCTCGTTCTCCAGCTTGTCGGCGAGTTCGGCGCCGCCGGACTCGGCGATACGGCCGTTGGCGAAGACGTGCACGAAGTCGGGCTTGATGTAGCGGAGGATCCGCGTGTAGTGCGTGATCAGCAGGGTGCCGACCTCGCCGCCCTCACGGACCCGGTTGACTCCCTCGGAGACGGTCTTCAGCGCGTCGACGTCCAGACCGGAGTCCGTCTCGTCGAGGATCGCGATCTTCGGCTTGAGGAGCTCCAGCTGAAGGATCTCGTGGCGCTTCTTCTCACCGCCGGAGAAGCCCTCGTTGACGTTGCGCTCGGCGAAGGACGGGTCCATCTGGAGACCGGCCATCGTCTCCTTGACCTCCTTCACCCACGTACGCAGCTTGGGCGCCTCGCCGCGGACGGCGGTGGCGGAGGTGCGCAGGAAGTTGGAGACCGAGACACCGGGGATCTCGACCGGGTACTGCATGGCGAGGAACAGGCCGGCGCGGGCGCGCTCGTCGACGGACATCTCCAGGACGTCCTCGCCGTCGAGGGTGACCTTGCCCTGCGTGATCGTGTACTTGGGGTGACCCGCCAGCGAGTACGCGAGGGTGGACTTGCCGGACCCGTTGGGGCCCATGATGGCGTGGGTCTCGCCCTGCTTCACGGTCAGGTCGACGCCCTTGAGGATCTCCTTCGTGGCGTTGTCGGCCTCGACGGTGACGTGCAGGTCGCGGATTTCAAGCGTTGCCATGGGTGACTCAGGACTCCTGGGTGACGGAGACGAGCACATCGTCCCCTTCGATCTTTACGGGGTATACGGGGACGGGGCGCGTCGCGGGAAGGCCGGACGGCTTGCCGGTACGGAGGTCGAAGCTCGATCCGTGCAGCCAGCACTCGATCATGCAGTCCTCCACCTCGCCCTCCGACAGCGAGACGTTCGCGTGCGAGCAGATGTCGTTGATCGCGAACACCTCGCCCTCGGTGCGGACGACGGAGACGGGTGTGCCGTCGAGCTCCACCCGCTTGGGGGTGTCGTCCTCCAGCTCACTCAGCGCACAGGCTTTGACGAAGGACATCAGACGGACGCCTTCAGCTCGGTCTCGATCTTGTCGAGAAGACGCGCTTCGACGTCCGGCAGGCCGATCTGCTGGACCAGCTCGGCGAAGAAGCCGCGCACGACGAGACGGCGGGCCTCCTCTGCCGGGATACCGCGTGACTGGAGGTAGAAGAGCTGCTCGTCGTCGAAGCGGCCGGTCGCCGAGGCGTGGCCGGCGCCGACGATCTCGCCGGTCTCGATCTCCAGGTTGGGCACGGAGTCGACCCGGGCGCCGTCCGTGAGGACGAGGTTCCGGTTCATCTCGTAGGTGTCGGTGCCCTCGGCCCTGGCCTGGATGAGGACGTCACCGATCCATACGGCGTGCGCGCCCTCGCCCTGGAGGGCGCCCTTGTACACCGCGTTGGACTTGCAGTGCGGGGTGTTGTGGTCGACCAGGAGGCGGTGCTCCTGGTGCTGGCCCTTGTCGGTGAAGTACAGGCCGAAGAGCTCGGCCTCGCCGCCGGTGCCCGCGTAGGCGACCCGCGGGTGCAGCCGCACCAGGTCCCCTCCGAAGGTGACGACGATCGACTTGAAGGAGGCGTCCCGGCCGACCAGCGCGTTGTGCTGGCCGACGTGGACGGCCGTGTCGTCCCAGTCCTGGACGGAGACGACGGTCAGCTTCGCGCCGTCACCGAGGACGTAGTCGACGTTGGCGGCGAGCACCGCGTCACCGGTGTGGTCGATGACGACGACGGCTTCGGCGAAGGCGCCCAGCTCGATGACCTGGTGGCCGTAGGCCACACCGCCCTCGCCGTGCACGGCGATCCGGACCGGCTCGGTGAGCACGGCCTCCTTGGCGACCGTGACGACGGAGGCCTTCTCGAAGGCGGAGTACGCCTGGGCGGCGACCCGGTCCACCGGCGTACCGGCCCTGCCGAGCCGCGCGTCGTCGCGGCCGACGGTCTCCACGGTGACGCCCTCGGGCGCCTCGATCACGACCTTGACGCCGCCGCCGGTGGCGACCGCCGTGCCGTCGTGCAGCCCGCGCAGCCGCTCCAGCGGCGTGAAGCGCCATTCCTCCTCGCGGCCGTGCGGGACCGGGAAGTCCGCGACGTCGAAGGACGGGGGCGCGCTCATGCGCGTGGCGACGGTCGACTCGGCGGCCACCGCGATGGACCCGGCGGTGGTGGAGCCCACCGGAATGTTCTGAGCCTCAGCCATGGCTGTCGTAGTGCTCGCTTTCTCAGTCAGGAACTCGGGATTCGTCCGGTGGTACGGCGCACGGCCGTACTAGCCGACCGAACCCTCCATCTGCAGCTCGATCAGCCGGTTGAGCTCCAGGGCGTACTCCATGGGCAGCTCCTTCGCGATCGGCTCGACGAAGCCGCGCACGATCATCGCCATGGCCTCGAACTCGGTGAGTCCGCGGCTCATGAGGTAGAAGAGCTGGTCCTCGGAGACCTTGGAGACGGTCGCCTCGTGGCCCATCGACACGTCGTCCTCGCGGACATCGACGTAGGGGTAGGTGTCGGAGCGCGAGATCGTGTCGACCAGCAGCGCGTCACAGAGCACGTTGGACTTCGCGCCCGGCGCGCCCTCACCGATCTCGATCAGACCTCGGTAGGAGGTACGGCCGCCGCCCCGCGCCACCGACTTGGAGACGATGTTGGAGGAGGTGTTCGGGGCCATGTGGACCATCTTGGCACCGGCGTCCTGGTGCTGGCCCTCGCCCGCGAAGGCGATGGAGAGCGTCTCGCCCTTGGCGTGCTCGCCCATCAGGTAGACCGCCGGGTACTTCATCGTGACCTTGGAGCCGATGTTGCCGTCGACCCACTCCATGGTCGCGCCCTCGTACGCCACGGCGCGCTTGGTGACGAGGTTGTAGACGTTGTTCGACCAGTTCTGGATGGTCGTGTAGCGGCAACGGCCGCCCTTCTTCACGATGATCTCGACCACGGCGCTGTGCAGCGAGTCCGAGGAGTAGATCGGCGCGGTGCAGCCCTCGACGTAGTGGACGTAGGCGTCCTCGTCGACGATGATCAGCGTCCGCTCGAACTGGCCCATGTTCTCCGTGTTGATACGGAAGTAGGCCTGGAGCGGGATGTCTACGTGGACACCCTTGGGAACGTAGATGAACGATCCGCCGGACCACACGGCCGTGTTCAGCGAGGCGAACTTGTTGTCGCCGACCGGGATGACGGTGCCGAAGTACTCCTTGAAGAGCTCCGGGTGCTCCTTCAGCGCGGTGTCGGTGTCGAGGAAGATGACGCCCTGCTCCTCCAGGTCCTCACGGATCTGGTGGTAGACGACCTCGGACTCGTACTGCGCGGCGACACCGGCGACCAGGCGCTGCTTCTCCGCCTCGGGGATGCCGAGCTTGTCGTACGTGTTCTTGATGTCCTCGGGCAGGTCCTCCCAGGACTCCGCCTGCTTCTCGGTGGACCGTACGAAGTACTTGATGTTGTCGAAGTCGATGCCCGACAGGTCGGAGCCCCAGTTCGGCATGGGCTTCTTGCCGAACAGCTTCAGGCCCTTGAGCCGCAGCTTCAGCATCCATTCGGGTTCGCTCTTCTTGTCCGAGATGTCGCGGACGACAGCCTCGGAGAGGCCGCGCTTCGCCGCCGCTCCTGCCGCGTCGGAGTCGGCCCAGCCGAATTCGTACGTGCCCAGACCCTCGAGCTCAGGGTGGGCAGTCTCCGTGGGGAGCGTCATGCGGGGTTCCTCCCGGCCGTGCTTGCAGATGCTGATGGGGTGGTCTGTGGTGGTGCTGCGTGACCGTTGCGCGGCACGAAGGTCGTACACACGCCGTCGCCGTGGGCGAGGGTGGCCAGACGCTGCACATGGGTCCCGAGGAGGCTGGAGAAGAATTCCGTCTCCGCCTCGCACAGCTGTGGGAACTGTTCGGCGACATGCGCGACCGGGCAGTGGTGCTGGCACAGCTGCTCGCCCTGCTGGGGGGCCGGCGCACTTCGCGCCATGGCAGCGTACCCGTCGGCGGACAGGGCCTTGGCCAATGCCTCGGCGCGGTCCTCGGGAGCCGCGGCCTCGACCGCCTCGCGGTAACCCTCGGCCTGGGCGGCCATCCGGGCGCGGGCGAAGGCGAGCACCGCCCCGTCGCCCGAGGTCTCGGCGATCCAGCGCAGCGCGTCCGCGGCGAGCTTGTCGTAGGACTGGTCGAAGGCGTCCCGGCCGCAGGCGGTCAGGGCGAACACCTTGGCGGGGCGGCCGCGGGTCCGCGCCCCGTAGACCCGCTGTTCGCGGGGCTCGACGACATCGTCGGCGACGAGTGCGTCGAGGTGGCGGCGGACAGCGGCCTGGGTGAGGCCGACCCGCTTCGCCAGATCGGCCGCGGTGGAAGGGCCGTGATCCAGGATGGAGCGCGCGACCCGGTTGCGTGTCGAGCGCTCACCGGTCGCGAGTTCCTCCTGCGGAGCCTCGCCAACGTATTTCACAACGCCATTGTTGCGTAATTCATCCGGCCCTGACAACCACGGTCCGGAACGATCAACGGTGCGATTCGTCACTTAGGGTCACCTAATCTGGCCTCGCGGACCGGTCCGGCCCCGGCCCCGCGGGCCTCCCCGGGGGCGAACGCCCTCCCCGCCCTGCCTAAGGGCTGTCCCGCAATTCCTGGTGGATCAGCGCGCGGCGTCGGATGCGGTGCATCGCAAGGCGGAGAAGCGCCCGCATACTGGATGTATTCGGGCGTTTCGACAACGCGGCGAGGTGCCGCAGCTGTCGTCGTGCGCCCGCCAGGAACTGCGGGACAGCCCTTAGACTTACCCGCCATGAAGAGCGAGCCTGTCGTACTGGTCGAGGGCCTGGTGAAGCGGTACGGCGCCAAGACCGCCCTCGACGGCCTCGACCTGACCGTTCCGGCCGGCGCGGTGACCGCGGTCCTCGGCCCGAACGGTGCCGGGAAGACCACCACCGTCGAGACCTGCGAGGGATACCGCCGTCCCGACGCGGGAACCGTCCGGGTGCTCGGCCTCGACCCGGTCACCGAGGCGGACGAGCTCCGCCCGAGGATCGGGGTGATGCTCCAGTCCGGCGGGGTCTATTCGGGTGCGCGGGCCGAGGAGATGCTCCGCCACATGGCCCGGCTGCACGCCCATCCCCTGGACGTCGACACCCTGATCGACCGCCTCGGCCTCGGTGGCTGCGGCCGGACGGCGTACCGGCGGCTCTCCGGCGGGCAGCAGCAGCGGCTCTCGCTCGCCATGGCGGTCGTCGGCCGCCCCGAACTGCTCTTCCTGGACGAGCCGACCGCGGGCCTGGACCCACAGGCCCGCCGCTCCACCTGGGACCTCGTGAAAGAGCTGCGCGCCGACGGCGTGTCGACCGTGCTGACCACCCACTTCATGGACGAGGCGGAGGAGCTCGCCGACGAGGTCGCGATCATCGACGCGGGCCGGGTCATCGCCCGGGGCAGCCCGGAACAGCTGTGCCGCGGCGGCGCCGAGAACACCCTGCGCTTCACCGGACGGCCCGATCTGGACCTCGCCTCGCTCCTCAAGGCACTGCCCGACGGCAGCGGGGCCGCCGAGCCGATCCCGGGCACGTACCGCATCACGGGACAGATCGATCCGCAGCTGCTGGCCACCGTCACCTCCTGGTGCGCCCAGCACGGGGTCATGCCGGAGGGCATCTCCGTGGAGCGTCACACCCTGGAGGACGTCTTCCTCGAACTGACCGGCAAGGAGCTGCGCGCATGAGCGCCGGTACGTACTCCCCCCGCCCCGGCGCCGCCCCGCTGTCCCGCATGATCGCCGCGCAGACCGCGCTGGAGACGCGGATGCTGCTGCGCAACGGCGAGCAGCTGCTGCTGACGGTGATCATCCCGACGCTGCTGCTGGTGCTGTTCAGCGCCGTCGACATCATCGACACCGGCTCGGGCGAGCCGGTCGACTTCCTGGCGCCCGGCATCCTCGCGCTCGCGGTGATGTCCACGGCCTTCACCGGCCAGGCCATCGCCACCGGCTTCGAGCGCCGCTACGGGGTGCTCAAGCGGCTCGGCGCCTCGCCGCTGCCGCGCTGGGCGCTGATGACCTCCAAGACGCTGTCCGTCCTGGTCACCGAAGTGCTCCAGATCGTGCTGCTGACCGTCATCGCCTTCGCGCTGGGCTGGTCGCCGCACGGCGGCCCCGTCGCCGTCCTGCTGCTCCTGGTGCTGGGCACCGCGGCCTTCTCCGGGCTCGGGCTGCTGATGGCCGGGACGCTGAAGGCGGAGGCGACACTCGCGGCGGCCAACCTGGTCTTTCTGCTGCTGCTGGTCGGCGGCGGGGTCATCGTGCCGCTGGACAGGTTCCCGGACGCGGTGCAGTCGGTGCTGGGGCTGCTGCCGATCTCGGCGCTCTCGGACGGACTGCGGGACGTGCTCCAGCACGGCGCGTCCATGCCCTGGGGCGATCTCGGGATCCTGGCGGTCTGGGCGGTGCTGGGGCTGGGCGCGGCGGCCCGGTTCTTCCGCTGGGAGTGAGCACGCGGCTGCCGCCGGGAGTGAGCAGCCGCTGACATTCCGGTGATGTCCGGAGTCGTCCGGGAACCACCCCACCCCTCGTGAAAACATGCACAAGCCCCGGCCTACGATGGTGCGCGTGGAAACCCCCCTCTCCTACATCGCCAAGCGCTGGACGCCGTCCACCAAGGTGGTCCGGCGCGCCGCGCTCACCGCGGTCGTGATGACCGTGTTCATCATCATCACCGGTGGCGCCGTCCGGCTGACCGGCTCCGGTCTGGGCTGCGACACCTGGCCCAAGTGCACCGACGAGAGCCTCTTCGCCACGCCCGAGCAGGGCCTGCACGGCGCCATCGAATTCGGCAACCGCATGCTCACCTACGTCCTGTCGGCCGCGGTCGGCTGGGCGATCATCTCGGTGCGTTCCGCCAAGCCCCGGCGCCGCGCCCTGACGCGGCTGGCCTGGTCCCAGTTCTGGCTCGTGATGGGGAACGCCGTCATCGGCGGGATCACGGTCTGGGCCGGCCTCAACCCGTGGTCCGTGGCAGGACACTTCCTGCTGGCCAACTGCCTGCTCACCGTCGCGGTCATCACCTGGGTCCGGGTCGGCGAGGGCGACGGCCCGCGCAGTCCCCGCGCACCGCGTCCCGTACGCAACCTGTCCTGGGCCATCGTCGCCACCTCGGCGGTCCTGATCGCGCTCGGTACGACGGTGACCGGCTCCGGCAAGCACGCGGGCGACAGCAGCGACGTCCCGCGCATGCCGTGGGACTGGAACGCGGCGGCCCATGTGCACGCCATCGCCGCCTGGGTCGTCTGCGCGCTGGCCATCGGCATGTGGCTGGCGCTGCGGATGGTGGACGCCCCCGCCGACACCCGGGCACGCGCCCGGGACCTGCTGATCGTGCTGGTGGCACAGGGCGGGATCGGCTATGTGCAGTACTTCAGCGACGTGCCCGAGATCCTGGTCGGCCTCCACATGTTCGGCTCGTCCCTGATGTGGATCGCCGTGCTGCGGCTGGCGCTGAGCATGCGCGAGCGGCCGGCCGCCGTGGACGCCCCGGTCCCGGGACCGTCCGCCGAGCAGCAGAAGGCCACGCCCGCTCCCGCGGGCTGAACCGCCGGGGGCGACGGACCTCCCGACAGCCAATCGCCGCCCCCGGCTGCCGGGGGCGGCGATTCGCGCGTGCGGGGTCCGGGACGCGCCCGGGACCCACGCGTACGTACGGCCCGACGGGTGAACTCCGGGCGTGCCGCCGCCGGGTTCCGCCGGGCGGACGGCTCAGCGGTCGTTGGAGGGGCCGCCGACCTGGATGCCCGCCATCCTCGACCACTCGTACGGGCCGGTGCGGACCTTGGCCGCGAGATCGCCGTCGAAGGACTCGTGCATCGTGATGCCGGACTTCCGCGCCGCGTCCTCGGCGACGGCGTACGACGGTGCGACCAGGTCGCCCCAGCCGCCGTCCTCACCGACGAGGACGATGCGGGTGCCGGACTCCCCGATGTAGGCGAGCTGCCCCTGGGCCCCGCCGTGCTCCTTGGCGAAGGCGCCGATCTGCTTGGCGAGCCTCGCCGCCCTGCGCTCCGCGCGGGCCGCCCGCCTGCTGTCCGCCCGCCGGGTCTCTGCCGTGTCTGCTGCCGTCTCTGCCATGCACAGGATGCTACCGACGGGTAGATCAAACGGCGACGGGCGGGGTACGTGGCCTGGGCCACGTACCCCGCCCGTGGGGCGGCCGACCCGTCAGCGCAGGAAGGGGTCCACCGCGACGGCGACGAAGAGGAGCGAGACATAGGTGATGGACCAGTGGAACAGCCGCATCTCCTTGAGCTTGGCGCCCGTCACCCCGGCCTTGGCGCGGCTCTGCAGGCCGTGCGCCTCCCAGAGCCAGAAGGCGCCGGAGAGCACCGCGACCACCGTGTAGAACCAGCCCGTGTAGCCCAGCGGGGTCAGCAGCAGCGAGACCCCGACCATCACCCAGCTGTAGACGACGATCTGGCGGGCGACCACCTGGTTGGTGGCCACGACCGGGAGCATCGGGACGCCGACCCGGGCGTAGTCGTCCTTGACCTTCATGGACAGCGGCCAGTAGTGCGGCGGCGTCCAGAAGAACATGACCGCGAAGAGGATGACGGCGGCCCAGGACATCGAGTTGGTCACCGAGGACCAGCCGATGAGGACCGGCAGGCATCCGGCGATCCCGCCCCAGACGATGTTCTGCGAGGTACGGCGCTTCAGCAGCATCGTGTAGACGACGACGTAGAAGAGGAGCGCGCCGAGCGCGAGCCAGGCCGAGAGCCAGTTGACGAAGAACGCGAACCAGGCGGTGGAGATCACCGCGAGGGCGATTCCGAAGGCCAGGCACTCGCGCGGGCTCACCATGCCGGTGACCAGCGGGCGCTGCGACGTACGGTCCATCAACGCGTCGATGTCGCGGTCGATGTACATGTTCAGCGCGTTGGCACCGCCGGCGGAGAGATATCCGCCGATGGTGGTAGTGAGAACGAGCCACAGGTCGGGCACACCCTGAGCGGCGAGGAACATCACCGGAACAGTGGTGATGAGCAACAGCTCGATGATCCGCGGCTTGGTAAGCGCCACGAATGCCTTGATGCGGGCCCCGAACGGGCGATGGCCCCCTGGGCTCGGAGTCAAGGCGACCCCTGCGGGTCGGGACTCGACGGCCGTCACGCACACCCCTGACAGAGAAATCCCAGCAAGCTCCGGGAGTGAAGGCCCGGTAAAGACTTGCGCGAACCAGACCACTGTAGACGTTGGGGATACACCGATCTTCGCGGGGGTGGGGTCGTGTTGGGGTGGCGCCGCGATGAACGGGCGCATTCCGCCGACGGGCGAACCGCGCGGGTCGCACGCACCCTGGAAAGGGCCCGGAAATCGAGCGTTGTGACGGGGGTAGGCTCGACAATGCCCGGTGCGGTAACAGCCACCGGTTTACAACAGTGGAGAGGAGCCCTGACTCAGGGTGAGCACCAAGCCGACCACCACAGACCTCCAGTGGACCGAATTGGACCAGCGGGCCGTGGACACTGTCCGCGTCCTCGCCGCGGACGCCGTACAGAAGGTCGGAAACGGCCACCCTGGTACGGCCATGAGCCTGGCTCCCGCCGCGTACACCCTCTTCCAGAAGGTGATGCGGCACGACCCGGCGGACGCGGACTGGACCGGCCGTGACCGGTTCGTCCTCTCGGCGGGCCACTCCAGCCTGACCCTCTACATCCAGCTCTACCTGGCCGGCTACGGCCTGGAGCTCGATGATCTGAAGGCCTTCCGCACCTGGGGCTCCAAGACCCCCGGCCACCCGGAGTACGGGCACACCACGGGCGTCGAGACGACCACCGGGCCGCTGGGCCAGGGCGTCGCCAACGCGGTGGGCATGGCCATGGCGGCACGGTACGAGCGCGGCCTGTTCGACCCGGACGCGGCCCCCGGCACCTCCCCGTTCGACCACAACATCTGGGTCATCGCCGGTGACGGCTGCCTCCAGGAGGGGATCTCGGCCGAGGCCTCCTCGCTGGCGGGTCACCAGAAGCTCGGCAACCTGACCCTGCTGTGGGACGACAACCACATCTCCATCGAGGGCGACACGGAGACCGCGGTCTCCGAGGACACCCTCAAGCGCTACGAGGCGTACGGCTGGCACGTCCAGCGTGTCGAGCAGCTGCCCAGCGGTGACCTCGACCCCAAGGGTCTGTACGAGGCGCTGCTGGCCGCCAAGGCCGAGACCGGGCGCCCGTCGTTCATCGCGGCCCGGTCGATCATCGCCTGGCCGGCCCCGCACGCCCAGAACACCGAGGCCGCGCACGGTTCGGCGCTCGGCGACGACGAGGTCGCGGCCACCAAGCGGGTCCTGGGCTTCGACCCGGAGAAGTCCTTCGAGGTCTCCGAGGAGGTCATCGGGCACACCCGCGAGGCGCTGGACCGCGGCCGTGAGGCCAAGGCCACCTGGGAGAAGTCCTTCGCCGCGTGGCGCACCGCCAACCCGGAGCGCGCCGCCGAGTTCGACCGGATCGCCGCGGGCGAGCTGCCCGCGGGCTGGGAGGAGCGGCTCCCCCTCTTCGAGGCGGGCAAGAGCGTCGCCACCCGCGCCGCGTCCGGCAAGGTGCTCCAGGCGCTCGGCGGGTTCATCCCCGAGCTGTGGGGCGGCTCCGCCGACCTCGCGGGGTCGAACAACACCACGATCGACAAGACCTCCTCGTTCCTCCCGGCGGGCAACCCGCTGCCGGGCGCGGACCCGTACGGCCGCACGATCCACTTCGGCATCCGTGAGCACGCCATGGCCGCCGCCATGAACGGCATCGCGCTGCACGGCAACACCCGTATCTACGGCGGCACCTTCCTGGTGTTCTCCGACTACATGCGCAACGCGGTGCGTCTGTCCGCGCTGATGCACCTGCCGGTGACGTACGTGTGGACGCACGACTCGGTCGGCCTGGGCGAGGACGGCCCCACCCACCAGCCGGTGGAGCACCTGGCCGCGCTGCGCGCCATCCCGGGTCTGAACATCGTGCGCCCGGCCGACGCCAACGAGACCACGATCGCCTGGCGCGAGATCCTGCGCCGCTACACCAAGGTGTTCGGCAAGGGCGCCCCGCACGGTCTGGCGCTGACCCGCCAGGGTGTGCCGACGTACGAGGCGAACGAGGACGCGGCCAGGGGCGGCTATGTGCTCTTCGACGCCGAGGGCGGCGAGCCGCAGGTCCTGCTGATCGGCACCGGCTCCGAGGTGCAGCTCGCCGTGGAGGCGCGCGAGCAGCTCCAGGCCGCCGGGGTTCCGACCCGGGTCGTCTCGATGCCGTCGGTCGAGTGGTTCGAGGAGCAGGACCAGGCGTACCGGGACAGCGTCCTGCCGCCGTCCGTGAAGGCCCGGGTCGCCGTCGAGGCGGGGATCGGCCTGACCTGGTACCGGTACGTCGGTGACGCCGGGCGGATCGTGTCGCTGGAGCACTTCGGCGCCTCGGCCGACGCGAAGGTGCTGTTCCGGGAGTTCGGCTTCACCGCCGAGCACGTGGCCGCCGCCGCGCGGGAATCTCTCGCCGCCGCCGCGCGCTGACGCCGGTATATACGACTAGTAGGAGATGCAATTCTCATGACAGACGCACTCAAGCGCCTCTCCGACGAGGGCGTGGCGATCTGGCTCGACGACCTGTCGCGCAAGCGGATCACCTCCGGCAATCTCGCCGAGCTGATCGACCAGAGCCACGTCGTGGGTGTCACCACCAACCCGTCGATCTTCCAGAAGGCGATCTCCTCGGGCGACGGTTACGAGCAGCAGCTCACCGACCTCGCCACCCGCAAGGTGACCGTCGACGAGGCCATCCGCATGATCACGACGGCGGACGTCCGTGACGCCGCCGACATCCTGCGTCCGGTCTTCGACGCGACCGACGGCCAGGACGGCCGGGTCTCCATCGAGGTGGACCCGCGGCTGGCCCACCACACCGCGCCGACCGTCGCCGAGGCCAAGCAGCTGGCCTGGCTGGTGGACCGGCCGAACACGCTCATCAAGATCCCGGCGACGAAGGCCGGTCTGCCGGCGATCACCGAGGTCATCGGCAAGGGCATCAGTGTCAATGTGACGCTGATCTTCTCGCTGGAGCGCTACCGCGAGGTCATGGACGCCTACCTGGCGGGCCTGGAGCGGGCGAAGGCCGCGGGCCTGGACCTCTCCAAGATCCACTCGGTCGCCTCGTTCTTCGTGTCCCGGGTGGACAGCGAGATCGACAAGCGGCTCGACGCGCTGGGCACCGACGAGGCCAAGGCCCTCAAGGGCAAGGCGGCGCTCGCCAACGCACGGCTCGCCTACCAGGCGTACGAGGAGGTCTTCGCCTCCGACCGCTGGGCCGCGCTCGACCGGGCGCAGGCCAACAAGCAGCGTCCGCTGTGGGCCTCCACCGGGGTCAAGGACCCCGCGTACAAGGACACGCTGTACGTCGATGACCTGGTCGCCCCCGGCACGGTGAACACCATGCCCGAGGCCACGCTGAACGCCACGGCGGACCACGGACAGATCATCGGCGACACCATCGCCGGCACCTACGGGCAGGCGCGCGCCGAGCTCGACGCCGTCGAGAAGCTCGGGATCTCCTACGACGACGTCGTACGGGTCCTGGAGGACGAGGGCGTCGAGAAATTCGCGGTGTCCTGGAACGACCTGCTCACTTCCACCGAGGCGGAGCTCAAGCGCCTCGCCCCTTCGGAGGGCTGACCACCTTGTCCGGTGTTCCCGGAGCCAACCCGCTTCGTGACGCCCAGGACCGACGGCTCCCGCGTATCGCGGGGCCGTCGGGCCTGGTCATCTTTGGTGTCACGGGCGATTTGTCCCGTAAAAAGCTGATGCCCGCTGTCTACGATCTGGCCAACCGCGGCCTGCTGCCGCCGGGCTTCTCGCTCATCGGCTTCGCCCGCCGCGAATGGCAGGACGAGGACTTCGCCCAAGAGGTCCACGACGCCGTCAAGCAGCACGCCCGTACCCCGTTCCGCGAAGAGGTCTGGCAGCAGCTCATCCAGGGGATGCGCTTCGTCCAGGGCAACTTCGACGACGACGAGGCCTTCGAGACCCTGAAGGCCACCATCCAGGAGCTCGACCAGGCACAGGGCACGGGAGGCAACTTCGCCTTCTATCTGTCCGTTCCGCCGAAGTTCTTCCCCAAGGTCGTCCAGCAGCTCAAGAAGCACGGGCTCGCCGACCAGAAGGAAGGCTCGTGGCGGCGTGCCGTCATCGAGAAGCCGTTCGGGCACGACCTCACCAGCGCGCAGGAGCTCAACCAGCTCGTGCACGACGTGTTCCCGCCCAACGAGGTCTTCCGGATCGACCACTACCTGGGCAAGGAGACGGTCCAGAACATCCTGGCGCTGCGTTTCGCCAACACGATGTTCGAGCCGATCTGGAACCGGTCCTACGTCGACCACGTCCAGATCACGATGGCCGAGGACATCGGCATCGGCGGCCGGGCCGGCTACTACGACGGCATCGGCGCGGCCCGTGACGTCATCCAGAACCACCTCCTCCAACTGCTGGCGCTGACGGCGATGGAGGAGCCCGGCTCCTTCCACCCCAAGGCGCTGGTCGCCGAGAAGCTCAAGGTGCTCACGGCGGTCGAGCTGCCGGAGGACCTGGGCAAGCACACCGTGCGCGGCCAGTACGCGCACGCGTGGCAGGGCGGCGAGGAAGTCCCCGGCTATCTGGAGGAGGACGGCATCGACCCCAAGTCGACGACCGACACCTTCGCCGCGATCAAGCTGACGATCAACAACCGCCGCTGGGCGGGCGTGCCGTTCTACCTCCGTACCGGAAAGCGGCTCGGCCGCCGGGTCACCGAGATCGCGGTCGTCTTCAAGCGTGCCCCGTATCTGCCCTTCGAGTCCGGCGCCACCGAGGAACTGGGCGGCAACGCCCTGGTCATCCGGGTCCAGCCGGACGAGGGCGTGACCGTGCGCTTCGGCTCCAAGGTGCCCGGCACCTCGATGGAGGTCCGGGACGTCACGATGGACTTCGCCTACGGCGAGTCCTTCACGGAGTCCAGCCCGGAGGCGTACGAGCGGCTCATCCTCGATGTGCTGCTCGGCGACGCCAACCTCTTCCCCCGCCACCAGGAGGTCGAGCTGTCCTGGAACATCCTCGACCCGATCGAGGAGTACTGGGACAAGCACGGCAAGCCCGCGCAGTACGCGGCCGGCACCTGGGGTCCGGCCGAGGCTGACGAGATGCTCGCACGCGACGGACGGAGCTGGCGCCGGCCATGAAGATCGATCTCACGGAAACCACGTCCAGCAAGATCAACCAGGCCCTGGTGTCGGCCCGCCGGGCCATCGGCACCCCGGCCATCGGCATGGTGCTCACGCTGGTCATCGTCACCGACGAGGAGAATGCGTACGACGCGCTCAAGTCGGCGGGCGACGCCTCGCGCGAGCACCCCTCGCGGATCATCGCGGTGATCAAGCGGATCAGCCGCTCGCCCCGCAGCCGCCGCGACGCCCGGCTCGACGCCGAGGTCCGGGTCGGCTCCGACGCCGGCACCGGCGAGACGGTCGTGCTGCGACTGCACGGCGAACTGGCCAACCACGCCCAGTCGGTGGTCCTGCCGCTGCTGCTGCCGGACGCCCCCGTCGTGGTGTGGTGGCCCGAGGACGCGCCCGCCGAACCGGCGAAGGACCCGCTGGGGGCCCTCGCGCAGCGCCGGATCACGGACGCCTACTCCGCCGAACGCCCGCTCGACGAGCTGGCGGTCCGCGCGGCGACGTACAACCCGGGCGACACCGATCTGGCCTGGACCCGCATCACCCCGTGGCGTTCGATGCTGGCCGCCGCGCTGGACCAGCAGCCCGCCGCGGTCAGTGCCGCGACCGTCGAGGGCGAGAGCGACAACCCGAGCTGCGAACTGCTCGCCATGTGGCTCGCGGACCGGCTGGGGGTCCCGGTGGAGCGCACGCTCTCCGGCGGTCCCGGTCTGACCGCGGTCCGGCTGGAGACGAAGAACGGTGTCATCGTCCTCGACCGGGCCGACGGCTCACTGGCCACGCTCTCCATGGAGGGCCAGCCGGACCGCGCCGTCGCGCTCAAGCGGCGGGAGACCGCCGAACTGCTCGCCGAGGAGCTGCGCCGTCTGGACCCGGACAACACCTACGAGTCCGCGGTGAAGTTCGGTGTGGAGCGCCTCGGCGGTCCGTCACCCGCGCCGACGGTGAAGACCGTCCGGGCGGCGGAGCAGCCGTCCGCCGACGACGGGGCGAAGGCCCCGGCCGCGAAGAAGGCCCCGGCCAAGAAGGCGGCGTCCAAGTGACGGTCCCCCAACTGGTCGTGCACCGCGACAAGGAGCTGATGGCGCAGGCCGCGGCGGCCCGGCTGATCACGAGGATCGTGGACTCCCAGGCCGCACGCGGTCACGCCTCGGTGGTGCTGACCGGAGGACGCAACGGCAACGGCCTGCTGGCCGCACTCGCCGCGGCGCCCGCCCGGGACGCGGTCGACTGGGCACGCCTGGACCTCTGGTGGGGCGACGAGCGCTTCCTGCCCGAGGGCGACCCGGAGCGCAATGTCACGCAGGCCCGCGAGGCCCTGCTGGACTCGGTGCCGCTGGACCCCGCCCGGGTGCACGCGATGCCGGCCTCGGACGGCGTGTACGGCGGTGACGCGGACGCTGCCGCGGCCGGCTACGCCGCCGAGCTCGCCGCGGCGGCGGGGCCGGAGGACCACGGCCCCGTACCGGCGTTCGACGTGCTGATGCTGGGCGTGGGCCCGGACACCCATGTCGCCTCGCTCTTCCCGGAGCTGCCCGCGGTACGGGAGACCGAGCGCACCGTCGTCGGTGTGCACGGCGCCCCGAAGCCGCCGCCGACCAGGGTCTCCCTCACGCTGCCCGCGATCCGGGCGGCGCGCGAGGTCTGGCTGCTGGCGGCGGGCGAGGACAAGGCGGAGGCCGCGGCCATCGCGCTGTCGGGTGCCGGGGAGATCCAGGCCCCGGCGGCGGGAGCGTACGGACGCTCCAGGACGCTGTGGCTGCTGGACGCCGCGGCGGCCTCGCAGCTGCCGCGTGCGCTGTATCCGCCTGCCTCTCCCTGAGCGGTCGTCGGCAGGACACCACGGAGGCCCGGTTCGCTCATCGAGCGGGCCGGGCCTTTGTCGGCACACGCTCCAGGAAGGGTTCCAGCAGGCCGGGGACGGCCTCGGCGGCGAAGCCGAGGCCCTCGTGGGCGTCGGCGTCGTGCGCCGTGTAGGCGCCCGCTCCGGCGGCCGTGGTGGCGGTGACGCTCAGCAGCCCGGCCCGCCGCTGGAAGTACGTCTGCCTGACCGTCCAGCCGATCACCCCGGTCCGCTCCAGCGCCGCGGTGGAACGGCGGAGGGTGCCGGAGCGGGTCACCAGATAACGGCCGCCGACGGCGTGTCCCAGCGCGCGGTACGCGTCCAGCGCGAGCAGCACCGCGACGGGCGGGAACACCACCGCCCAGGCGAGCGCGATCCAGAGCAGGACGGGTGTCAGCAGCGCCCCGAGCACGGCCAGGACCGCGGCGGGGGCCAGGGCCGCCCAGAGGGCCCAGCCGAGCCTGCGGCGGCGGGCCGCGCGCGGGTGGCCGGTGAGCGGGACACCGGTCGGGGCGACCGGCTCCCGCAGTACCTCGGCGGCGACGCCGTCGGCCAGCCGCCGGGGCGCGGGCGGGAGCAGGGTGTTGTGGTCGGCGTTCTCCGACTCCTCGTCCTTGGCCATCCCCGTGGTGATCGCGTCCAGCCGGGCGGCGCCGAGCAGCCGGACACCGAGCGGCTCGACGAGGTCCACACCGCGCAGTCTGGCCTCCTCGACCGAGATGGAACGGGTGGTCAGCAGCCCGCGCCGGACCCGCAGGGTGCCGCCGGGTTCGCGCTCCAGACGGTAGTTCCACCACATCTCGACCCAGAGCCCGAGCGCGCCGATCACGCCCGCGACGAGGGCCGCCAGGACCAGGATCGCGATCATCCAGAGCAGCGCGGTCTCCCGGAAGAGATCACCGATCCAGGCGATGAGCTGTCCCTGTGCCCCGGCCCACTCGCTGACCTGCATCACGGCCCCCGCCGCGGCGCCGCCCAGCATCGGGGCGACGAAGGAGACCGGGGCATAGCGGATCCAGCGCGGGTCGAGGGTGACCAGGTCGCCCTCGCGGTGGCTGCCCCCGGGGCCGGTGGCGGCGCGTTCCAGCAGCAGCCGGCGCAGCCGTTCACCCTCGGCGCGGGTCACCGGGTCGAGCTCCAGGGTGGATTCGCCGCCGGTGTGCTCCCCGGTGCCGATCCTGACCGTGACGAGGCCGAGCAGGCGCAGCATCAGGTGGGCGGTCAGATCGACGCTGCGGATGCGCTCACGGGCCAGGGAGCGCTTCTTGACGAGCAGGAGCCCGGTGTGGAGGTCGACGCGCTCGGGGCCGACGCGGTAGCGGGTGCGGCGCCAGCGGATGTGGTCGCCGGCCGCCGCGCAGCCGATCAGCAGGGCTGCTCCGGTCAGCACCCAGAGCACCGCCGGGCCGGTCCCGAGCCGGCCGGCCAGCCCGAGGGTGGTCGGTACGGCCGCGCCCGCCGCGACGCCCGCCGTGAGGAGCGCGGTGACCAGGACCGTGCGCGGGGCGAGGCGGCGCCAGTCGTCGACAGCGCTCATGTGGCGTCGCCCGGGGTGTCACGGGTGATCCGGGTCAGCCGTTCGGCCAGCTCGGCCGCCACCTCGTGGTCCAGTCCCTCGATCTTCACCGCGCCCTTGGCGGACGCGGTGGTGACGGTGACCGTGGCGAGCCGGTAGAGCTGTTCCAGCGGGCCGCGCACGGTGTCCACGGTCTGGATCCGGGACATGGGCGCGATCCGCCATTCCTGCCGGAGGACGCCGGTGCGGACGTACACCGCGTCCTCGGTGACCTCCCAGCGGTGGGTCCGGAACCACCACAGGGGGAGGAGGACGGCGCAGGCCGCTCCGGTGACGGCCAGCACTCCGGCGGGCAGCAGCAGCCAGAACCGGGCCGGTTCTATGAGCAGGCCCAGCACCCCGAGCACCACGACCGGCAGGGCGGTCAGCAGCACCCACTGGGCGCGCCACCAGCCCACGGCCCGTCCGTCCAGCGTGTTGACCGGCGGCCGGAGCCGTATGGTCCCCTCCCCCTGCGGCATCGGCTCAGCGCCCCCGCAGCGTGCGGTAGGCGGCGGCCAGCGTCGCGGTGGAGCTGTCCAGTCGCTCGCCGCCGGTGCCCTCGGTCAGGACCGGTTCGATCTTCTTGGCGAGCACCTTGCCGAGCTCGACGCCCCACTGGTCGAAGGAGTCGATGTTCCAGACGGCGCCCTGGACGAAGACCTTGTGCTCGTAGAGCGCGATCAGCTGGCCGAGGACCGAGGGGGTCAGCCTGTCGGCGAGGATCGTGGTCGTGGGGTGGTTGCCCCGGAACGTCTTGTGCGGGACCAGTTCCTCGGGCACCCCTTCGGCGCGGACCTCGTCGGGTGTCCTGCCGAAGGCGAGGGCCTGGGTCTGGGCGAAGAAGTTGGCCATCAGCAGGTCGTGCTGGGCGATCAGTCCGGGCAGCAGGTCGTGCACCGGTGCGGCGAAGCCGATGAAGTCCGCCGGGATCATCTTCGTACCCTGGTGGATCAGCTGGTAGTACGCGTGCTGGCCGTTGGTGCCGGGGGTGCCCCAGACCACCGGGCCGGTCTGCCAGTCCACCGGATCGCCGTGCCGGTCCACGGACTTGCCGTTGGACTCCATGTCCAGCTGCTGCAGATACGCGGTGAACTTGGACAGATAGTGGCTGTAGGGCAGCACCGCGTGCGACTGGGCGTCGAAGAAGGCGCCGTACCAGACTCCCAGCAGGCCGAGCAGCAGCGGGGCGTTCTCCTCGGCGGGGGCGGTACGGAAGTGCTCGTCGACGAGGTGGAAGCCGTCGAGCATCTCGCGGAACCGGTCCGGGCCGATGGCGACCATCAGCGAGAGGCCGATGGCGGAGTCGTAGGAGTAGCGGCCTCCGACCCAGTCCCAGAACTCGAACATGTTGGCCGTGTCGATGCCGAAGTCCGCGACCTTCGCCGCGTTGGTCGACAGCGCCACGAAGTGCTTGGCCACTGCGTCCTGACCGGCCCTCAGCTCGGTGAGCAGCCAGTCGCGGGCGGAGGTGGCGTTGGTGATGGTCTCGATCGTGGTGAACGTCTTGGAGGCGATGACGAACAGCGTCTCGGCCGCGTCGAGGTCACGTACCGCCTCGTGGAGGTCGGCCCCGTCCACGTTGGAGACGAAGCGGACGGTGAGCGAGCGGTCCGTGAAGGAGCGCAGCACCTCATAGGCCATGGCGGGGCCGAGGTCGGAGCCGCCGATGCCGATGTTGACGATGTTCTTGATGGGCCGGCCGGTGTGACCGGTCCACTGCCCCGACCTGATCCGCTCGGAGAAGGCGGCCATCCTGTCGAGGACGGCGTGCACGGCGGGCACCACGTTCTCGCCGTCGACCTCGATCACCGCGTCGCGCGGGGCGCGGAGCGCGGTGTGCAGGACCGCCCGGTCCTCGGTGGTGTTGATCTTCTCGCCGCGGAACATCGCGTCGCGCAGCTCCGCGACCCCGGTGGCGGTGGCGAGTTCGCGCAGCAGGCGGAGCGTCTCGTCGGTGACCAGGTGCTTGGAGTAGTCGAGATACAGGTCGCCGACCCGCAGGGTGTAGGCGCTGCCGCGGTCCGGGGCGTCCGCGAACAGCTGCCGCAGATGGGTCCCGCCGAGCTCCTCACGGTGCGTGCCGAGAGCCGTCCACTCGGGCGTCTGATTGAGCCTGGTTCGGCTTTGTGCGTTCATCGCGGATATCAGCCCACTTCTTCTCGTACTTGCGCATCCCCGCTGCCCCTCCAACCTAATTGATCGGGAGTCGCTGGGGCGCGAGGGCGGGCTGCGGCACAGGAAACGCGGGCGCCGGCGGGGGAATTGCAGACCGGCCGGACACCCTGGGGTGTCCGGCCGGTGAAGGATTTCCCGCTTGCCGGGAGGCGCTAGATCTCTCCGCGCAGTTTGGCAAGGGCCTCGGCGAGAATGGCCTCGCCGTCCGCGTCGCTGCGCCGCTCCCGTACGTACGCCAGATGCGTCTTGTACGGCTCGGTGCGCGGCGGGTCCGGCGGGCTGTCCCGGTCCTGGCCGGCCGGGAAGCCGCAGCGCGGGCAGTCCCAGGTCTCCGGTACCTGCGCGTCATGGGCGAAGCTCGGCTGCGTCTCGTGCCCGTTCGAGCACCAGAAGGAGATGCGGAGGCGCGGTGCGGACTCGCCCCGCTCGGCCTCCCCCATCGGCCCCGCTCCGACCCGGCTTCCCCGGATCGCGTTGCCACTTGCCACGGTCGTAACTCCCTGCGTGATGGTGCTCGAGGATGCCCCAGTCTACGTAAGGCCCAACGCGCGTCCAGTGAAAGGAGTTACACCCTCACCGGGAATCGCGGACGACGGGTCAGTTGTCCAGCTTGATCAGCAGACCAAGGACCACAATGCAGGCGAACCAGCCCAGACCGACCACGACGGTGATGCGGTCGAGGTTGCGCTCGGCGACCGAGGAGCCACCGACGGAGGACTGCATACCGCCACCGAACATGTCGGAGAGGCCGCCGCCCTTTCCCTTGTGCATCAGCACCAGCAGCATCAGCAGCAGGCTGAAGACGATCAGGGCGATCTCGAACCCCAAAATCACGGCTGGTCCCTACTTTCCGGAATTTCTAGGACTGCATGTACGGACAACGGGGGCCGGAGGGTGATACCCCCTTCGGCCCCCGCAAGGGTACGACGGATCCGCGCTAGCGCATACTCACTGGTCGCGGAAGCGGACGATCTTGACGAACTCGTCGGCGTCCAGCGCGGCGCCGCCGATCAGGGCGCCGTCCACGTCGGGCTGGGCCATGATGGCCGCGACATTGCCGGACTTCACCGAGCCGCCGTACTGGATACGCACGGCGTCGGCCAGCTCCTGCGAGTAGAGCTCGGCCAGCCGGCGGCGGATGGCTCCGCACACCTCCTGGGCGTCCTCGGGGGTGGCGACCTCGCCCGTCCCGATGGCCCAGACCGGCTCGTAGGCGATCACGATGGACTCGGCCTGCTCGGCCGGCACGTCCTTGAGGGCGCCGTCGAGCTGCGCGAGCGTGTAGGAGACCTGGTCACCGGCCTTACGGATGTCCAGGCCCTCGCCGACGCACAGGATCGGGGTCAGACCGTGCTTGTACGCGGCCTTCACCTTGGCGTTGCAGACCTCGTCGCTCTCACCGTGGTACTGGCGGCGCTCGCTGTGGCCGACGGCCACGTACGCGCACTTCAGCTTGGCGAGCATGGGGCCGGAGATCTCACCGGTGTACGCGCCGGAGTCGTGCGCCGAGATGTCCTGGGCGCCGTACTTGATCTTCAGCTTGTCGCCGTCCACCAGGGTCTGCACGGATCGCAGGTCGGTGAAGGGCGGCAGGACGGCGACCTCTACGGCGTCGTAGTCCTTGTCGGCCAGGGCGAAGGCGAGCTTCTGGACGTG
The DNA here is from genome assembly GCF_040297465.1 of Streptomyces sp. NPDC001787. Classification (NCBI taxonomy): domain Bacteria; kingdom Bacillati; phylum Actinomycetota; class Actinomycetes; order Kitasatosporales; family Streptomycetaceae; genus Streptomyces; species Streptomyces sp. NPDC001787. The sequence continues at coordinate 253,279 of NZ_JBEOZE010000005.1, read as the reverse complement.
GGCGATGGCCTCAAGGTGGTTGAGGTTCATCTTCCAGTTGCCCGCCATCAGCGGGGTGCGGGTGCTCATTAAGGGTCAGTCCTCCAGTGCGGCGAGGCCGGGAAGCGTCTTGCCCTCGAGGTATTCGAGGCTGGCGCCGCCACCGGTCGAAATATGGCCGAATGCGTTCTCGTCGAAGCCCAGGATGCGGACGGCGGCGGCGGAATCGCCACCACCGACGACGCTGAAGGCCGGGGAGTCGATGAGGGCCTGCGCGAGTGCGCGCGTGCCCTCGGCGTAATCGGGGTGCTCGAAGACGCCCATCGGACCGTTCCAGAAGACGGTGGCCGCGTCGGCGAGCTTCGATGCGTACAGCTTGCGGGTCTCGGGACCGAGGTCCAGACCCATCTGGCCGGCCGGCATGGCGTCGGCGGCGACCGTGCTCGGGTGGGCCGGAGCCTTGGTCCTCAGGTCCGGGAACTCACCGGCGACCAGGACGTCGACGGGGAGCACGAACTCCACGCCGAGCTCCTCGGCACGCTTGAGGTAGCCCTGGACCGCGGGGACCTGGTCCTCCTGGAGCAGCGAGGTGCCGATCTCGTGGCCCTGGGCCTTGAGGAAGGTGTACGCCATGCCGCCGCCGATCAGGATGCGGTCGGCCTTCTCCAGCAGGTGGTCGATGACCCCGAGCTTGTCGGAGACCTTGGCGCCGCCGAGGACGACCGCGTACGGCCGCTCGACGTCGGAGGTGAGCTTCTTCAGCACGCCGACCTCGGTGGCGATGAGGTAGCCCGCGCAGTGCGGCAGCCGCGCCGGGAGGTCGAAGACCGAGGCGTGCTTGCGGTGGACGGCGCCGAAGCCGTCGCCCACGTACACATCGGCGAGCTCGGCGAGCCGGTCGGCGAAGGCCCCGCGCTCGGCGTCGTCCTTCGACGTCTCACCGGCGTTGAAGCGGAGGTTCTCGATGACGGCGACCTTGCCGTCGGTGAGGGCCCCGACCGTGGCGCGGGCGGACTCTCCGACGGTGTCGGCCGCGAAGGCGACCTCCGTGCCGAGGAGTTCACCGAGGCGGGCGGCGGCGGGCGCCAGCGAGAAGGCCGGGTCCGGGGCGCCCTTGGGGCGGCCGAGGTGCGAGGCGACGATGACCCGTGCCCCCGCGTCGGCGAGCTTGGTGACCGTCGGGACGACGGCGCGGATCCGGCCGTCGTCGGTGATGGTGGTGCCGTCCAGCGGCACATTGAGGTCGGCGCGGACGAATACCCGCTTGCCCGCGACCCCTTCGGCGAGAAGTTCGTCGATCGTCTTCATCTGTTCCGTTACTCCTTGCAAGGGCGGATGAGCATGCAAGGAGGCTCGAACCGCGCCACGTTGCGCCGTTCGAGCCCCTGGGGGGTGCCCGGTGGATCGTGGTCGGACACCCCCGAGCTCACATCGAGATGCCTGCCGATCCGAGGATCAGAGCTGGCCGCCGACGAAGACGGTCAGGTCGACGAGGCGGTTGGAATAACCCCACTCGTTGTCGTACCAGCCGAGGATCTTCACCGTCCTGCCCTCCTGAACCATCGTCAGGGAGGAGTCGAAGGTGCACGACGCCGGGTCGCTGACGATGTCGGACGAGACGATCGGGTCCTCGGTGTAGGCCAGGTAGCCCTTGAGGTCGCCGTCGTCGGACGCCTTCTTGAACGCGGCGTTGACCTCGTCCTTGGTGACCTCGCGCTGGAGCTCGACGACCAGGTCGGTGGCCGAACCGGTCGGGACCGGGACGCGCATCGCGATGCCGTCGAGCTTGCCCTTGAGCTGCGGGAGGACCAGGGCGGTGGCCTTGGCGGCACCCGTCGTGGTCGGAATGATGTTCTCGGCGGCGGCGCGGGCGCGACGCAGGTCCGAGTGCGGGAAGTCCAGGATGCGCTGGTCGTTCGTGTACGCGTGGACCGTCGTCATCAGACCCTTGACGATGCCGAAGTTCTCGTCGAGAACCTTGGCCATCGGCGCCACACAGTTGGTGGTGCAGGAGGCGTTGGAGATGACGTGGTGGTTGGCCGCGTCGTACTTCTCCTGGTTGACGCCCATCACGATGGTGATGTCCTCGTCCTTGGCCGGAGCCGAGATGAGGACCTTCTTGGCGCCGCCCGCGAGGTGCTTCTCGGCGTCGGCCTTCTTGGTGAAGATGCCGGTCGACTCGATCACGATGTCGACGCCCAGCTGACCCCAGGGGATGTCGGCCGGGTTGCGCTCGGAGAGCACCTTGATGGTGTGACCGTCGACGGTGATGGTGTCGGCGGTGTGGCTCACCTCTGCCTTGAGACGACCCAGAATGGTGTCGTACTTCAGCAGGTGGGCCGTGGTCGCAGTGTCACCCAGGTCGTTGACAGCCACGATCTCGATGTCCGCACCCTGCTCCAGCAGCGCGCGGAAGTAGTTACGTCCGATGCGGCCAAAGCCGTTGATGCCTACGCGGATCGTCACGAACCGATCTCCTCGTTAGGTACGCCGGGTTTCGACGCCGGCGAGTTGTATAGGGATGTCCCCGACCGCCTCCGACCCTACCTCTCCAAGGGCCCGGGAGTGACATCGAGAGGGGCCGGACGAGCGCTCGGGCCCGTACTCCTGGGTAGGAGCACGGGCCCGGGATCCCTTGGTCCCGTCGCAGGCCGGGACCTTGGTCCCGGCCTGCGACGACCGGAGCCGAGAGTCGTGACCCCCGGCTTGTCAATGCCTCTCCGCGCCTTTTCGCGCGGGCCCGCCGCGGCTTGATCCCGCCCTCGGGACCGGCCGGCCGCGCGGGTCCGCCGGGGGCGGGAATCCGGCCGCCGCCGCGGGCCCGCGGGGAGGGGAGCGGGTCAGCCGACGAGGCCGTCGGCGAGCTCCTCGCTCAGGGTGGACTCCGTACCCGGGATGCCCAGGTCCTGGGCACGCTTGTCGGCCATGGCCAGCAGGCGGCGGATCCGGCCAGCGACCGCGTCCTTGGTCAGCGGCGGGTCGGCGAGCGCGCCCAGCTCCTCCAGGGAGGCCTGCTTGTGCTCCATGCGCAGGCGTCCGGCCGCCGCGAGGTGCTCGGGCACCTCCTCGCCCAGGATCTCCAGCGCGCGCCCCACCCGGGCCCCGGCGGCCACCGCGGCGCGGGCCGAGCGGCGGAGGTTGGCGTCGTCGAAGTTGGCCAGCCGGTTCGCCGTGGCCCGGACCTCGCGCCGCATCCGGCGCTCCTCCCAGGCCAGCACCGACTCATGGGCACCGAGCCGGGTCAGCAGGGCCCCGATCGCGTCGCCGTCCCGGACCACGACACGGTCCACCCCGCGCACCTCGCGGGCCTTCGCGGCGATGGAGAGCCTGCGGGCCGCGCCGACCAGCGCGAGCGCCGCCTCCGGCCCCGGGCAGGTCACCTCCAGCGAGGAGGAACGGCCCGGCTCGGTGAGCGAGCCGTGCGCCAGGAAGGCTCCGCGCCAGGCCGCCTCCGCATCACAGGTGGCTCCCGAGACCACCTGTGGGGGAAGTCCGCGGATGGGCCGGCCGCGGCCGTCCACCAGACCGGTCTGGCGGGCCAGCTGGTCACCGCCCGCCACCACGCGCACGACGTAGCGAGAGCCGCGCCGCAGCCCGCCGGGGGCCATCACGATCAGTTCCGAGCTGTGCCCGAAGATTTCGAGGATGTCGCGCTTGAGCCGGCGCGCCGCCATCGCGGTGTCCAGCTCCGCCTCGATCACAATCCGGCCGCTCACCAAATGCAGCCCGCCCGCGAAACGAAGAATCGCCGAGACTTCTGCCTTCCTGCAGCAGGTCCGGGTGACGGGAAGCCGAGAGATTTCGTCCTTCACCGCTGGCGTCATCGCCATGGGCCGATCCTTCCATGCATCCGAAAAATACGGTCGTACGCGGCGGCCAACAGCTCCGGATCATGAATCGGAACGCCGTCGGGTGAGGCCACAGGCGCCAGCTCGACCGCGGCACCGAGCCGTTTCGCGGCATCGGCGAGGGACTCACGGTCGGGCACGGCGGCCTCGTCGGCCAGCACCACGTCCAAGGCGAGTTTAGGTGCGTGTCGTCCCAAAACCTCCAAATGACGCTGCGGGGAGAAGCCATCTGTTTCACCGGGTTGCGGCGCGAGGTTCAGCGAGAGGACCTTCCGGGCCTTCGTGGCGACCAGTGCGTCGAGCAGATCGGGCACCAGCAGATGCGGGATCACCGAGGAGAACCAGGAGCCGGGGCCGAGGACCACCCAGTCCGCGTCGAGGACGGCCTCGACCGCCTCGGGGACGGCCGGCGGGTCCGCCGGGACGACGTGCACGGACTGGACCTCCCCGGGGGTGAGCGCCACCGTGGCCTGGCCGCGCACGGTGACGATCTCCTCGGGGCGGTCCGCGTCGTGTCCCCGTACCAGCGCCTGGAGCTCCAGCGGCACGGCCGACATCGGCAGCACCCGGCCGTGCGCGCCGAGCAGCTTGCCGACCAGGTCGAGCGCCTGCACATGGTCGCCGAGCTGCTCCCACAGGGCGACGATCAGCAGATTGCCGACCGCGTGCTCGTGCAGATCGCCCTTGGACTCGAAGCGGTGCTGGATGACCCGGGCCCAGGTCTGTCCCCAGTCGTCGTCGCCGCAGAGCGCGGCGAGCGCCTTGCGCAGGTCACCGGGCGGCAGGACGCCCAGCTCCTCGCGCAGCCGGCCGCTGGAGCCGCCGTCGTCGGCGACGGTGACCACGGCCGTGAGATCGCCGGTGATCCGGCGCAGCGCCGCGAGGGACGCCGACAGGCCCATGCCGCCGCCGAGCGCGACGACCTTGGGCTGGGCGCCGCGCTTGCGGCCGGAGAGCGCCGACGTGGCTCTGCTGAGCCGCCGCAGACGCAGATTGCGACCGGTCACTCGCGCCCCATGTCCCGGTGGACGAGGACCGTCTCGATGCCTTCCGTGGCCAGTCGGGCCGCGAGCTTCTCCGACATCGCGACGGAGCGGTGCTTGCCGCCCGTGCACCCGACGGCGATGGTCACGTACCGCTTGCCCTCGCGGCGGTAGCCGGCCGCGATCAGCTGGAGCAGCTCCGTGTACTGGTTGAGGAACTCCTTGGCGCCCGGCTGGTCGAAGACGTACGCGGACACCTCCTCGTTGAGGCCGGTGAACGGGCGCAGCTCCGGGACCCAGTGCGGGTTGGGCAGGAAGCGGCAGTCCACGACCAGGTCGGCGTCGACCGGCAGGCCGTACTTGAAGCCGAAGGACATCACCGTGGCCCGCAGCTCCGGCTCCTCGTCGCCCGCGAACTGGGCGTCCATCTTGGCCCGCAGTTCGTGCACGTTGAGGCTGGAGGTGTCGATCACCAGGTCGGCGTCGCCGCGCAGCTCGCGCAGCAGATCGCGCTCGGCCGCGATGCCGTCGACGATCCGGCCGTCGCCCTGGAGGGGGTGCGGGCGGCGGACCGACTCGAAGCGGCGCACCAGGGCGTCGTCGGAGGACTCCAGGAAAACGATCCGCCTGGTGACGTGCTTGGCCTCCAGGTCCGCGAGGGACTCCCGCAGATTGTCGAAGAAGCGCCGGCCGCGCACATCGACCACGACGGCGATCCGGGCCACATTGCCCTGCGAGCGGGCGCCGAGCTCCACCATGGTGGGGATCAGCGCGGGTGGCAGATTGTCGACGACGAACCAGCCGAGGTCCTCCAGACACTTGGCGGCGGTGCTCCGCCCGGCGCCCGACATCCCGGAGATGATCACCAGTTCGGGAATGGCCGACGTGGCGGCCTCGCCCGTCTCGCTCGTGGTGCCCGTACTCACGTCTGCTGCTCCGTCTGCTCGGTCTGTGCGTTCGTGCTGGTGTTCGTGTCCGGGGGTGTGTTCGCCCCCGGCCGTGGTTCTGTTCTCTGTCTCGTCCGTGTGCTCAGTCATGACGTACCCCCGTCGTCGTCTTCAATGATCTCTCCTGTGGCCGTGTTCACGGCAGGTGCGGCCGGGGCGGTCGAGGCGAGGGCGGCGGCCACCGATTCCGCCGTCCTGCGGCCTATCCCCGGGACCTGGCAGATCTCGTCGATTGTCGCCTGCCGCAGCTTCTTCACGGAGCCGAAATGCTTGATCAGCGCCTGTTTCCGGGTCTCTCCGAGGCCGGCGACATCATCCAGGGGGCTGCTGCGGATGCGCTTGGCCCGCTTGGCCCGCTGGTAGGTGATGGCGAAGCGGTGCGCCTCGTCGCGGACGCGCTGGAGGAGGTAGAGGCCCTCGCTGGATCGGGGCAGGACCACGGGGTCGTCGTCATCGGGAAGCCAGACCTCTTCGAGGCGCTTGGCCAGCCCGCAGACGGCGATGTCGTCGATCCCCAGCTCGTCCAGGGCGCGCTTGGCGGCGGCCACCTGGGGCTGTCCGCCGTCGACGACGACGAGCTGCGGCGGATACGCGAACCTCTTGGGGCGGCCGTCGTCCTCACGGGGCTCGTCCTCACGGGACTGGCCCTCACGGGGCTCGCCGCCGCCGGGACCGGCGTCCCCGGCGAGCTCCGGCGCGGGGACGGGTCCGGTGGGTGCCGGGCCGGACGCCCGCGGCTCCTCCCACTCCCCCGTGCGCTCCTTCTCCTGGAGGTAGCGCTTGAACCGGCGCCCGATCACCTCGTGCATCGAGCGGACGTCGTCCTGGCCCTCGAAGCCCTTGATCTGGAAGCGCCGGTACTCGCTCTTGCGGGCGAGCCCGTCCTCGAAGACCACCATCGACGCGACCACGTCGTCGCCCTGGAGATGGGAGATGTCGTAGCACTCGATGCGCAGCGGGGCGGTGTCGAGGCCGAGTGCCTCGGCGATCTCCTCCAGGGCGCGGGAGCGGGTCGTCAGGTCGGAGGCGCGCTTGGTCTTGTGCAGTCCGAGCGCCTGCTGGGCGTTGCGCTGGACGGTGGCCATGAGGTCCTTCTTGTCCCCGCGCTGCGGGATGCGCAGGCTGACCTGCGAGCCCCGGCGCCCGGCGAGCCACTGGGAGACCGCTTCGGGGTCCTCGGGGAGGGCCGGGACCAGGACCTCCTTGGGGACGGAGTCCCCCGTCTCCTCGCCGTACAGCTGCTGGAGGGCGTGCTCGACCAGGCCCGCGGTGTCCACGGCCTCGACCTTGTCCGTGACCCAGCCGCGCTGGCCGCGCACCCGGCCGCCGCGGACGTGGAAGATCTGGACGGCGGCTTCCAGCTCGTCCTCGGCGACGGCGATCAGGTCGGCGTCGGTGGCGTCGGCGAGGACGACGGCGCTCTTCTCCATGGCCCGCTTCAGGGCCTCGGCGTCGTCACGGAGCCGTGCGGCCCGCTCGTACTCCATCTCCTCCGCCGCCAGCATCATGTCCTTCTCCAGCCGGCGGAGGTACGTCCCCGTCCGGCCGGCCATGAAGTCGCAGAAGTCCTCGGCCAGTTCGCGGTGCTCCTCGGGGGTGACGCGGCCGACGCAGGGCGCCGAGCACTTGCCGATGTACCCGAGGAGGCAGGGGCGGCCGGTCCGGGCGGCGTTCTTGAACACGCCCGCGGAGCACGTACGGACGGGGAAGACGCGGAGCATCAGGTCGACGGTCTCGCGGATGGCCCACGCGTGCCCGTACGGACCGAAGTAGCGCACGCCCTTCTTCTTGGCCCCGCGCATGACCTGGACCCGCGGGAACTCCTCGTCGAGCGTGACCGCGAGATACGGATAGCTCTTGTCGTCGCGGTACTTGACGTTGAACCGGGGGTCGTACTCCTTGATCCAGGAGTACTCCAGCTGGAGCGCCTCGACCTCGGTGGAGACCAGCGTCCATTCGACGGACGCGGCGGTCGTGACCATCGTGCGCGTACGCGGGTGGAGTCCGGCCAGGTCCTGGAAGTAGTTGGCCAGGCGCTGGCGCAGGTTCTTCGCCTTCCCGACGTAGATCACCCGGCGGTGCTCGTCGCGGAACTTGTAGACCCCCGGGGAGTCGGGGATCTGTCCCGGCTTGGGGCGGTAGCTGGAGGGGTCTGCCATGTCTCACACCCTACTTGCGGAGTGTGACAGTCAGCCCTCGTCGCGGGTGGTGCCGTGCTCCGGGGCACGGATGCGGTGCGCGCACCCCGGAGCACGGGTCCTGCGGGCGCCGGTCAGGCGCCGGTGACGGGGGTCTCCCGGGTACGGCGGTGGCGGCGGGCCGCGGTGATGCCGCAGAGGGCCAGGACCAGCAGGGCCCCGGCCCCGGCGGCGGCCGAGGTGGCGGTCGGGGCGGTGCCCGGACCGCCGTCCGGGGTGCCCTCCGCGGTGGCGGCCAGGGCGGGGGCGGAGCCGGACCCCTCGGCCGGACCGGCCACCGGACCGGGGCCGGAGCCCGTCGCCGCTCCGGGGCCGTAGCCTCCCGCCTTCCCGGAGCGGGCGTAGCCGGAGCCGGGGAGCTTGTCCCCGTACGCCTCCCGCACCCGGTCGCGGTAGGCGGACAGGGTGGTGCCCTCCGCGCCGACCGCCCCGGCCGCGTCCTCGTCCAGCGGGAGCACCTTCGCCCCCTTGTGGACGTACCAGGCGTCGATCTGCGGCTCACGGAACACCGTGCCGCCGGGGAGCTTGCGGGCGCCCGCCGCGGCGTACCGCGCCTCGTCGTCGCCGGTGGCGATGTTCACCACCTGCCAGTCCCCGCTCCGGCCGGCCTTCGGGACGGTCCACAGGGAGGCCTTCTGCCCGTCCGAGGAGACCGCGGTGGAGGCGAGGTAGTCGAGCGTGCTGAGGGCCGCCCCCGGTCTCCCGGCGACGAAGTCCGCGGAGAGCGTGCGGACGGGGACGGCCGTGGGCCCGACCCGCGGTGCGGCCGCGGCCCGGGTGACCGCTCCCTCCCTGGCGAAGAACCGGGACAGGGTCTCCAGCGTCGAGGCCGAGGTGGCCGCCTCGTGGGCGGCGGCCAGGGCCGGGGCGCTGACGGTGAGGACGGGCGCCGGGGTGGTGGTGGCCGGGCGGGTGGCGGGTGCGCTGTCCGCCGCGGCCTGGGGAGAGGCGGCGGCGAACAGCGCGGCGCCGGTGAGCGCGGTGGCCGTGACGATGCGCCGGGTCGTGGAAGTCATGCCGTCACGCCCCGATCCGGTACAGCGAGTGGGTCCAGGAGAACTCGTTGTTGTTCACGTACCAGGCGTGGGAGGCCCAGTTGTAGCGGTTGCTGGAGGGCCAGGGATCTCCCCAGTAGACCCAGCTGTTGGCGTCGTCGTAGCCGTACAGGACATGCATGTGCCCGCCGCCGGAGGACCACTGGATGCGCGTCTCGACGGGACGGCCGGCGGATATCTCGCCCTGCACGGTCGGGTAGCGGAGCCAGCCCGTGACGTAGGACCCGGGGTTGACCCCGGTCCAGGACAGGCCGCTTTGGACATCGCCCAGCGTGGCCTGCGAGTTGGGGCACTCGTAGCCCTGGTTCCGGCCGAAGGCGGCGTTGCAGAACTGGTTCTGGGAGTAGGTGCGCCCGAACCAGGTGGCGATGGTGTTGCCCGCGGCCGCCCAGCACCAGTTGGTCTTCTGCTGGGCCTGCATCGTGATGTTCAGCCGCTGGGTGGCGGCGACGGCGCTGCCCTCCGGCGTGACGGCCGGGTTCTGCGCGGCGGTGGCGGTCACCGCGGGTACGGCGAGGAGCACGGCGGCCAGGAGTGCCGTGAACGGGAACCTTCCCGGCCTGATTCTTCGGTTGCGCATGGCGTTCCTCCCATGGCGGGGGGTGGGATCGGAGGAGCGCGTCCGGACGCTGTTGAGGAGCATCGACCGTTGTCCGGAACGGGTCAACACGCTTCAATGCGGGGTGACATCGCGGTGTGAACGGCGCGACGGGTGTGTGAACAGTGCCGCCCCGGTCACCTGCTCCCCCGCTCCCGTACGGGCGGTGCACCCGCTCCCCGTCGTGAACGTTCACCGGAGGCCCGGCATGCGGCACACCGAGACCGAACTCGCCCAGGTGCTGCACACCGGCCCCTTCCATCTGGCGCTGCGCACCGCCCTGTCCGTGCGCGGGCTGCCGCTCCAGCGGGTCCAGCACCACCTCGCGCACCGGGGGATCAAGGTCGGGGTGACGAGCCTCAGCTACTGGCAGCAGGGCGCGCGCCGCCCCCGGCGCGCCGAGTCGCTGCGGGCCGTGCGGGCTCTGGAGGACGTTCTCTCGCTGCCGGGCAACTCGCTGCTGCGGCTGCTGGAGACGGGGGACGCGCCCGCGGACGGCGAGCGTCCCGCGGCCCGCTCGTACCGCTCGCTGCTGGAGGCGTCGGGCGCGGTGGAGCGGCTGCTGACGGCGATGGAGTCACCGGTCGACGGCGGGCTGCACACGGTGGGACACCAGGAGCGGGTACGGATAGGGGCCGGGCGGGAGCTGGCGGGCCGCGACTCGCAGCATGTCGTACGGGCCCACCGCGACGGCGTCGACCGCTACCTGGCCGTCCACCGCGGCGATCCGGGCTGCGAGCCGTCCAGGATCACGGTGCGGGCCCGCGAGAACTGCCGGACCGGCCGGGTCCGCTGGGACCGGGAGTCCGGTGTGCTGGTGGCGGAGCTGCTCTTCGACACCCGGCTGCGGGCCGGTGAGACGTACCTCTTCGGCTACGGCTTCGACGACGGTACGGGAGGGCCCAGCGGCGAGTACGTGCGCGGCTTCACCTTCGGCGGCGGGCAGTACGTGCTCCAGATCCGCTTCGACGAGGCCGCGCTGCCGGTCCGGTGCCGGCGCTTCGTCCAGGCGTCGGCGGGGGCGGCGCGCGGCGCCCGGACCGACCTGACGCTCACCGGGCGGCACCGGAGCGTGCATCTGGTGGAGCAGGGGGTACGGCCCGGTCTCGTCGGCATCGACTGGGACTGGGAGTGATCGGGCCGGGAGCGGACGGGAGTGAACGGGGGCCGGAAACGGACGGGCCGGGGCCCGGCCCCGGCGGGCCTGTCAGGCTTCGGGGCCCACGACGAGCTTGCCGCCCTCGGCCGTGACCGGGACGGAGGGAAGCGGCACCGTGGCCGGGCCGTGGAGCGCCTTGCCGGTGGTCATGTCGAAGCGGCTGCCGTGGCAGGGGCAGTGGCCCTCGGTGCCCTCGACCTTGTCCAGGACACAGCCACCGTGGGTGCACTGGGCGCTGAACGCCTTGTACTGGCCCTTCGCCGGGCAGCTCACCACGACGCGCTGCTCGCGGTAGAGCTTGGCGCCGCCGACGGGGACCGCGTCCGCGGCACCGAGGTCCACGGGGGCGGTCGGCGTGGGCGTCTCGGCGTGGCCGAGCTTGGAGTCGGTCGAGCAGGCGGCCACTCCCAGCCCGGCGGCACCGGCGAGAGCGGCACCCTTCAGCACGGTACGGCGGGCGGCGGGCTGGCCGGGCATGCGGTCTCCACGGGTCGGTGTTCAGAAGTGGTACGGGCGGTCGCCGGACACGACCGGTGGCAGCGGCGCCACGGTTCCCGGTGACAGAAACGACGATACCGGCGGAGACCGGAGGCTCTGCGGCCGGGCCGGACATGGCCGGACGGCGGGCCCCGCAACCGCCCCCGGACGGCGCGCCGGGCCGGTGGCGGTGGTGGCCCCGGTCCTGGGCCCACCACCGCCACCGGCTCATGGCGCGACGGTCACGCCTTGCGGGCGCGGGCCGTCTTCTTCGCCGCCGTGCTCCGGGCGGCCGTGCTCTTGGCTTCCTTGGCGGGCACGGCCTTGGCCGTCTTCCCCGCCGCCGCCGTCCTGCCCGCCGCCGTCTTCTTGGCCGCGGTGGCGGTGGCCGCCGTCCGCACCGGCTTGCGGGCCGCGGGCAGCGCGGCCTCGCTGATCCGGTCCGCGTCCAGGATGCCCTGGAGGAACTTGCCGGTGTGGCTGGCGGGAACCGAGGCGACCTTCTCCGGGGTGCCCTCGGCGATGACCAGACCTCCGCCATTGCCCCCTTCGGGGCCCATGTCGATGACCCAGTCCGCGGTCTTGATGACATCGAGGTTGTGCTCGATGACGATCACCGTGTTGCCCTTGTCGACCAGACCGGAGAGCACCTTGATCAGCTTGCTGATGTCCTCGAAGTGCAGACCGGTGGTCGGCTCGTCCAGGACGTAGACCGTGCGGCCGGTGGAGCGCTTCTGGAGCTCGCTCGCCAGCTTCACCCGCTGCGCCTCACCGCCGGAGAGCGTCGGCGCGGACTGTCCGAGCCGGACGTAGCCGAGGCCCACCTCGTTGAGCGTACGCAGATGGCGGGCGATCGTCGGGACGGCCTCGAAGAACTCCAGGCCCTCCTCGATCGGCATGTCCAGCACCTCGGCGATGGACTTGCCCTTGTAGTGGACCTCCAGGGTCTCCCGGTTGTAGCGCGCGCCGTGGCAGACCTCGCACGGGACGTACACATCGGGCAGGAAGTTCATCTCGATCTTGATGGTGCCGTCGCCGGAGCAGTTCTCGCAGCGGCCGCCCTTGACGTTGAAGGAGAAGCGGCCCGGCAGATAGCCGCGCACCTTCGCCTCCATCGTCTCGGCGAACAGCCTGCGGACGTGGTCGAAGACTCCGGTGTACGTGGCCGGATTGGACCGGGGCGTACGGCCGATGGGCGACTGGTCGACGTGCACCACCTTGTCGACGAGGTCGTCGCCGTCGACCCGGGTGTGCCGGCCGGGGACCGACTTGGCACCGTTCAGCTCGCGGGCCAGGTGCGTATAGAGGATGTCGTTGACCAGGGTCGACTTTCCGGACCCCGAGACACCCGTGACGGCCGTGAGGACTCCGAGCGGGAAGGAGACGTCGATGTCCTGGAGGTTGTTCTCCCGGGCGCCGTGCACCGTGAGCCGGCGGCCCGGGTCGACCGGGCGCCGGATGTCGGGCATCGGGATCGCCCGCTTGCCGGACAGATACTGGCCGGTGATCGACTGCTTGTTGGCCAGCAGCTCCTTGAGCGAGCCGGAGTGGACCACCTTGCCGCCGTGCTCACCGGCGCCGGGGCCGATGTCGACGACCCAGTCGGCGACCTTGATGGTGTCCTCGTCGTGCTCCACGACGATGAGGGTGTTGCCCATGTCGCGGAGCCGGACCAGGGTCTCGATCAGGCGGTGGTTGTCCCGCTGGTGGAGCCCGATGGAGGGCTCGTCCAGGACGTACAGCACGCCGACCAGCCCGGAGCCGATCTGTGTCGCGAGCCTGATGCGCTGGGCCTCACCGCCGGACAGGGTGCCCGCCGCCCGGTTCAGCGAGAGGTAGTCGAGGCCGACGTCGACGAGGAACCTCAGCCGCTCGTTGACCTCCTTGAGCACCCGCTCGGCGATCTTCTTGTCGCGGGCGTTGAGCTTCATCCGGCCCAGGAACTCGGCGCACTCGCTGATCGACATCGCGGAGACCTCGGCGATGGACTTCTCCATCACCGTCACCGCGAGCACGATCGGCTTCAGCCTCGTGCCCTCACAGGTCGGGCAGGGCACCTCGCGCATGTAGCCCTCGAAGCGCTCACGGCTGGAGTCGCTCTCGGCCTCGGAGTGGCGCCGCTTCACGAACTGCACCGCGCCCTCGAAGGCGGGGGTCGTATAGGCGCGCTCGCGGCCGTACCGGTTGCGGTACCGCACCTCGGTCTGGATCTTGTGGCCGAAGAGCAGGGCCTTCTTCGCGCGCTGCGGCAGCCCGGCCCAGGGGATGTCCGTACGGAAGCCGAGGGCTTCGGAGAGCGCGCCGATCAGCCGTCCGAAGTACTCCTTGGTGTGGCCGTGCGACCAGGGGTGGATCGCCCCCTCGTCGAGGGACTTGTCCTCGTCCGGGACGATCAGCTCCGGGTCGACCTCCATGCGCGTACCGATGCCGGTGCAGTCGGGGCAGGCGCCGAAAGGCGAGTTGAAGGAGAAGGAGCGGGGCTCCAGCTCCTCGAAGGAGAGGTCGTCGTACGGGCAGTAGAGGTGCTCGGAGTACATCCGCTCGCGCTCGGGGTCGTCCTCGGGGAGGTCGACGAAGTCGAGCACGACCATGCCGCCGGAGAGCCCGAGCGCGGTCTCGACCGAGTCGGTCAGCCGGCGCTTGGCGCTGTCCTTCACGGTGAGGCGGTCGACGACCACCTCGATGGTGTGCTTCTCCTGCTTCTTGAGCGTGGGGGGCTCGGAGAGCTGGACGGTCTCGCCGTCGACCCTGGCCCTGCTGTAGCCCTTGGTCTGCAGATCGGCGAAGAGGTCGACGAACTCGCCCTTGCGCTCACGCACCAGCGGTGAGAGGACCTGGAACCGGCTGCCCTCGGGCAGACCGAGCACCTTGTCGACGATGGCCTGCGGCGACTGGCGGGAGATGGGCCTGCCGCACTCCGGGCAGTGCGGCTTGCCGATCCGGGCGAAGAGCAGCCGGAGGTAGTCGTACACCTCGGTGATGGTGCCGACCGTCGAGCGCGGGTTGCGCGAGGTCGACTTCTGGTCGATGGAGACGGCGGGCGAGAGGCCCTCGATGAAATCGACGTCCGGCTTGTCCATCTGGCCGAGGAACTGCCGGGCGTACGAGGAGAGGGACTCCACGTAGCGCCGCTGGCCCTCGGCGAAGATCGTGTCGAACGCGAGGGACGACTTGCCCGACCCGGAGAGCCCGGTGAAGACGATGAGGGAGTCGCGGGGGAGATCGAGCGAGACGTTCTTGAGGTTGTGCTCGCGCGCGCCACGGACGATGAGACGGTCGGCCACGCCGGTCCGCACCTTTCTTGGGGAAGCGGGGGAACTGAGCCCCTCTCCCAGGGTATGGGGGGCGCCACAGCGATGGAGGAGGCTTTCGACTCCGAGCGTATAGCACGCACATTCGATTTACGGTCGTCCTAGGACTCCTTCACCCGAATGAGTGGCAGAGCTAGGCTCGGCCCCATGAACGATCATGCGCACGACCTGGGAGCTGTACGCGAGGCGACCGAACGACTGCTCAGCGCAGCGGGCACATGGGACGACGCCGCTGTCGCCGAGCCGTCACGGCTGCCCGGCTGGAGCCGGGGCCATGTACTGGCCCACCTGTCACGTAACGCCGACGCACTGGCAAATGTTCTCCGCGGTCTCCCGATGTACGCGAGCAGCGAAACCCGCGACCGGGACATCGAGCGCGACGGCCCGCGCCCCCTCGCCGAGCAGCTGGCCGACCTCCGCGACAGCGGTGCCCGCTTCCTCGCGGCGGCCGGGGAACCGGGCGACTGGTCCCGCACCGTCACCCTGCGCAACGGGGTGACGGACTCCGCGTCCCGGGTCCCCTTCCGCCGCCGGATCGAGCTGGAGCTGCACCACGTCGACCTGGGCGTCGGCTACGAGCTGGAGGACCTGTCGGACGAGTTCGTGACCCGGGAGATCGCCTTCCTGGCCGACCGCTTCGCCGGGCACCCCGATGTCGTGGCCACCGCGCTGACCGACGAGGACGGCCGCGAATGGTCGACGGGCGGCGGGGCCGAGGGTGCCTCGGCGGCCGTCCGGGGCCCGGCCGCCGGACTGCTCGGCTGGCTCTCCGGGCGCCGGGACGGGTCCGCGCTGACCGTGACGACGGGCCGGCTGCCCGCGCTGCCGCCGCTATAGGCTGAGCCGTATGACGTACAGCGGAGCGGTGAGGGTCGGCGGACCCGCGGATGTGCACGAGTTGACGGATCTGATGATCTCCAAGGTCGCCGTCGGCCAGATGAACAACAACGCCTATCTGCTGCGCTGCCGGGCCACCGGCGAGCAGCTCCTGATCGACGCGGCCGCCGAGGCCGGGACCCTGCTCGGGCTGATCGGTGACGACGGCATCACGTCCGTCGTCACCACCCATCAGCACGGCGACCACTGGCAGGCACTGGCCGAGGTGGTGGCGGCCACCGGAGCGCGGACGTACGCCGGCCGGTACGACGCCGAGGGCATCCCGGTCCCGACCGATGTGCTCGTCGAGGACAACGACACGATCCGCGTCGGCCGGGTCACGCTGACCGCCCGCCATCTGACCGGTCACACACCGGGCTCCATCGCGCTGGTCTACGACGACCCGCACGGGGCTCCGCACCTGTTCACCGGGGACTGCCTCTTCCCCGGCGGGGTCGGCAACACACGCAAGGATCCGGCGGCCTTCGCGAGCCTGCTCCACGACGTGGAGACGAAGCTGTTCGACCGGCTGCCCGACGAGACCTGGGTCTACCCGGGGCACGGGCACGACACCACGCTCGGTGACGAGCGACCGCAGCTGCCCGAGTGGCGCGCACGCGGCTGGTAGCGGTCCCGCACGGACGGGCCGGGGGCCTCGCCCCCGGCCCGTCCCCGCTCTGTCCGCCCACCCCGAACGGAAACCGGCCGTCCCGGCTCTGTCCGCCCGCACCGAACGGAAACCGGCCGGGGCGGGCGGACATCTCCGCTCACCCCGGCCGGTACCGGATTCCTCGGCGTCGCCCTGCGGCTGACGCCACTGCCCCTCGGGGTCAGCCGGAGATGCTCTTGCTCTCCTCGTCGGCCTGATCGTCCCTCTTCGCCGCCGCCTCGGCCTCGGCCTCGGCCGCAGCCTGCTTCTTGTTGGCGATGAGGCTGGTGATCGTGGTGACCACCAGCACGGCGCAGATGAAGCCCAGTGAGAACGGGATGGTGACCTCGGGGACGTGCACCCCGGACTCGTGCAGCGCGTGCAGCAGCAGCTTGACGCCGATGAAGCCGAGGATCACCGACAGGCCGTAGCTGAGGTGGACCAGCTTCTTCATCAGACCGCCGATGAGGAAGTACAGCTGACGCAGCCCCATCAGGGCGAAGGCGTTGGCGGTGAAGACGATGTACGGGTCCTGGGTCAGGCCGAAGATCGCCGGGATGGAGTCCACGGCGAACAGCACATCGGTGGTGCCGATGGCGAGCATCACGACCATCAGCGGGGTCAGCACGCGCTTGCCGTTGCTCCGGATGAAGAGCTTGGTGCCGTGGTACCTGTCGGCGACGCCGAAACGGTGCTCGATCGACTTGAGGAGTCGGTTCTCCTCGAAGTCCTCCTCGTCCTCGTCGGCCCGCGCCTCCTGGATGAGCTTCCAGGCGGTGTAGATCAGGAACGCGCCGAAGATGTAGAAGATCCACGAGAAGTTGGCGATCACCGCGGCGCCCGCGGCGATGAAGACGGTCCGCAGCACCAGTGCGATCAGCACACCGACGAGCAGCACACGCTGCTGGAGGTGGGAGGGCACCGAGAACTTCGCCATGATCAGGACGAAGACGAAGAGATTGTCGACACTGAGCGACTTCTCGGTGATGAACCCGGCGAAGAACTCGCCGGATGCCTGGCTCTCGCCGAAGAGCAGCAGACCGAACCCGAAGAGGGCGGCCAGCGCGATCCAGATGACGGTCCAGATTCCGGCTTCCTTGGTCGACACGTCATGGGGCTTGCGCCCGATGAAGAAGTCGACGGCGATCAAGGCGCACAGACCAAGAATGGTCAGCACCCAAAGGGTCCATGAAACGTCCACTGCGCCTCCGGCAGTTCGCTACGGCTACTGATCAGCGTCGTCGCTGCCGGAGGTCTCTTCCACCTGGGCGCACGGGATGCGCGCCTGGGCCGACGCCCCGGGACCGGTCACAGTCCGTACTGACGGGAACGTCGCGTATGGGAGTACTCCCCTCCGTCCAAGAAACAGTACAGGCAATACCAAGAAGAGGTAAAGGGAAGAGTAAAGAAACCACCAAAACGGCAGGTCAGGGCGTTGCCTCGCACCCTGACCGCAGCCGTTGTCGGGGTGGTGAGGCTCAGCGGCCGCCCGTGCGACGGGCGGCGGCCACGGCGGCGAGCACCTGTTCCAGGACGCGGCTGCCCGGCGGCAGGCTCAGCGGCTCGTACGTCCAGGCATGGCCGACCCAGGGGTCGGCGAGGTGATCGTCGGCCACCGGCGTGATCCGCAGCAGGGAGCGCCACAGCGGGTCGAGCACCGGGCCGTACGCGCCGGCGTCCTCCCGGTCCGCGACCATCAGCAGATGCACGCCGACCGCGGGGCCCTCGTCGGCGAGGTAGCGCAGCTGGGTGACGGCCCGGTCGTCGAAACCGTGCGGGAAGTCGTTGACGATCAGGAGGTGCTCGCCGGTGTCCAGGTCCGGCGGGAGCGAGTCGGCGGCACCGGCCCGGACCGCCATCTGCACCAGGTCCACGCGCCGGGTGAGCTGGGCGAGGACCGAGGCCACTCCCCCGGGTCCGGCGGCCGGCGGTCCGGCGAGGACTCCCGCGCCGACCAGGGGCGCGAGTGCCCCGGACGCCGAGCCCGCCGGGTCGATGACATGCACCGAGAACTCCCCGGCGGGGTAGACGGCGAGCATCCTGGCGGCATGGCCGACCGCGTTCTCCATGGCGAGGCGGCGCAGGCTGTCGGTGTCCGTCAGCGCGGCGGCCCCGGAGGAGGTGCGACCGCTGTCGACCCAGACGCCGCGCTCCAGGGGCAGCCGTACGAGGAGCGGGATGCGCAGGTCGGTGCGTTCGGGCAGATGGAGGTCACCGATGCGCAGGGCCATCGGAATCTCCATCGGGACGCGGTAGCCGTGCCAGACGGGGTTGTCCCAGCCCGCGTAGGCGGCGGGGAGCGCCGGTTCGACGACGGCGGCCTCGGCGACGAGCTGTGCGAGGTCGCGGTCCAGGGCCTCGCGCGCCCGGCCGGTCAGTTCGTCGCGCTTGGCGAGGGCCGCCTCGCGGGCCCGGTCGCCCGCGCCGCCGATCCGGTTGCGCGGGTCGGACAGGGTGCGGTCGAGCTCCTGCTCCATGCGGGAGTCGGCGAAGTCCACGGCGCTGCGGTAGGCGGCGGTGGTACGGGCCAGATCCTCGAACATGCCCCAGATCTGGTTGTAGAGGCGCTCGTCCATCGACCAGCCGGTCGCGTCTCCGGCGACGGGAGGCGCGGCCTGTCCGGGCGGGGCCTGGGGTGCCGCGGGCGGGGGCGGCGGCGCGGTGGTCCGGCGGCGCGGGTGCGCGTAGCTGATGGGGCCGTCGGCCGCGGCGGGCGGCGTGGGGCCGGGCGCGGTCACGCCGGCCGCGGCGGGGTCGGCCGGCGGCGCGGCGGCGGGCCGGACCGCCCGGGGGGGGGGGGGGGTCTCCCGTGGGGGGCGGCGCCCCCACGGCATGTCCGGGGCGGCATCAATGACGCAGTGAATTGAGGGATCCGTTGTGAGTACGCCGATTTCGTCCTACGACTTCGACACCGTCGTCGACCGCCGCGGCACCTGGTGCGTCCAGTGGGACGGTGTCGCCGACCGGTTCGGAGTGGACGGGCTGCTGCCGTTCACCATCTCGGACATGGACTTCGAGACGGCCCCCGCGGTGCTGGCCGCCCTGCGGGCCAGGCTCGATCACGGGGTGTTCGGCTACACCGACTGGGAACAGGACGACTTCCTGTCGGCGATAGCCCACTGGTACGCGACCCGCTACGGCACCGCGATCGACACCGGACAGCTGGTCTACGGCCCCTCGGTCCTCAGCCAGCTCTCGCAGCTGCTGCAGATGTGGACCGGCGAGGGCGACGGGGTCGTCGTCCACACCCCCACGTACGACGGTTTCCGCAAGGCCGTGACCGGGCTCGGGCGGGAGCTGCGGGGGGTGCCGGTGGGGGACGCGGAGGCGCTGGAGCGGGAGCTGGCCCGCGAGGACGCCAGGGTCCTCGTGCTGTGTTCGCCGCACAACCCGACCGGGCGGGTGTGGACGGAGGCCGAGCTGGAGGCGATGGCGGCGTCGGCCCGGCGGCACGGGGTGGCCGTGATCAGTGACGAGATACACGCGGACTTCGTGCACGACGGGTATCGGCATGTGCCATGGACGCGAGTGGCGGGCGACGGGCGCTGGGCGCTCGTCACCTCCGCGTCGAAGGCCTTCAACTTCCCGGCGCTGACGGGCTCGTACGGAATCATCGCCGACCCGGCCGACCGGACGGAGTTCCTGCGCCGGATGCGGACGGCGGAGGGTCTCGCCTCACCCGCCGTACTGTCGCTGACCGCGCACATCGCGGCCTACCGCGACGGCGGGGAGTGGCTGGACGCGGCACGGGCGTACGTGGCCGGGAATCTGGCACTGGTCGCCGAACGGCTGAACACGGCCTTCCCCGAGCTGGGCTGGGAGCCGCCGCAGGCGGGCTATCTGGCCTGGATCGACCTGCGTCCGCTGGGGGTGTCCGAGGAGCCGTTGCAGCGGGCGCTGATCGAGCGCGAGAAGGTCGCGATCATGCCGGGCGGGGTGTACGGGGCACCGGGGTTCGTCCGGCTGAACGTGGGGTGTCCGCGGAGCAAGGCGGAGGCGGGGACGGCGGCGCTGGTGCGGGCGGTGAGGTCGCTGCGGTAGGGGGCGCGGGGGGTCCCGGGCCCCGTGGAGGACGCCCCCGGGCGCCCCGGCGGGTGCCTCCGGCTCCGGTCGTTCTCCGATGGCCGTCGTGGCGTGGAGCGGGGATGCTGCTCCTATGTCTGATGCCGATACGGGGAGCATCCGCGTCGCCTCGCCCGTCGGGCGCTGGGTCGTCCTGACCACCGTCCTCGGCTCCAGCATGGCGATGCTGGACTCCACGGTCATCAATGTCGCCCTGCCCCGTATCGGCGAGGACCTCGGCACCGACCTGGCCGCGTTGCAGTGGACCGTCAACGCGTACATGCTCACCCTCGCCGGGCTGATCCTGCTCGGCGGGGCGCTCGGGGACCGGTACGGGCGGCGCCGGGTCTTCGTCGTCGGGGTCGTGTGGTTCGCGCTCGCCTCGCTGCTCTGCGGGCTCGCGCCGAACGCCGCGGTGCTGATCGCCGCACGGGCCCTCCAGGGGGTCGGCGGGGCGCTGCTCACCCCGGGGTCGCTGGCCCTCATCCAGGCGAGCTTCCACCCGGACGACCGGGCCCGCGCCGTCGGCCTGTGGTCGGGGCTCGGCGGGGTCGGGGCGGCCGTCGGGCCGTTCGTCGGGGGCTGGCTCGTCGACGGACCCGGCTGGCGGTGGGTGTTCCTGCTCAATCTGCCGCTCGCCGCGATCTGCGTGCCCGTCGCGCTGCGCCATGTCCCGGAGTCCCGGGACCCGGCGGCGCACGGCCGGTTCGATGTGCTGGGGGCCGTCCTCGGAGCGCTCGCGCTGGCCGGGGTGACATATGCGCTGATCGAGGCGCCGGGGCGGGGCGCCTCGCCGCTCGTCATCGGGTCGGCCGTCGGCGGGGTGCTGCTGGGGGCGGCGTTCGTGCGCGTGGAGCGGCGGCGCCCGGATCCGATGCTGCCGCCGTCCATCTTCTCCTCCCGGCTCTTCACCGCGGTCAACGTCGTGACGTTCTGTGTGTACGCGGCCCTCGGCGGCTTCTTCTTCCTCTCCGCGATCCAGCTCCAGGTGGTCGCCGGGTACTCGGCCCTGGGCGCGGGCACCGCGCTGCTGCCGACCACCGTGCTGATGCTGCTGTTCTCCGCGTCGGCGGGGGACCTGGGCCGGCGGATCGGACCGCGCATCCCGCTCACCGTCGGCCCGCTGCTGGCCGCCGCCGGGATGCTCCTGATGCTGCGGGTCGGCCCCGGCGCCTCCGTGGGCTCCTACCTGAGCGAGGTGCTGCCCGCCGTTCTGGTGCTCGGCCTGGGCATGGTCACCTTCGTCGCGCCGCTCACCGCGACCGTCCTGGGCGCCGTGGACGCGGGGCGGGCGGGGCTGGCCAGCGGCATCAACAACGCGGCGGCCCGTGCCGCCGGGCTGATCGCCGTCGCGGCGCTGCCGCTGCTCGCGGGCATGGGACCGGAGGCGTACCGGGACGCGGACGAGTTCGCCGCGACCTTCCGGCGGGCCATGCCGATGTGCGCCGGGCTGCTGGTCGCCGGAGCGGCGGTCGCCTGGTGGACGGTGCGCACCGCGCCCGCCGGGGCGCGCGGGACCCGGCCGGAGTGCCAGGTGCACTGCGGGGTCGTCGCGCCGCCCCTGGAGCCGGAGCACGAGCCACCCGCGCGTGCCGGAGCGTGAACCCGTACGCGGCCCCACCGGACCGCCGGGCCAGGCACACTTGATCCCATGTCCATCCACGAGAACCTTCTCGGGGGCCCTGCCCCGACGCATCTGCCCGACGACCCCGAACCCCGTGAGCTGCTCGCGGGCGGCACGCCGCCCGCCGAAGTCGCCGCGAAGTACCCGACCTCGTCGCTGGCCTGGGCACAGCTCGCCGACGAGGCCTTCGAGGGCGGCCGGGTCGTCGAGTCGTACGCGTACGCCCGTACCGGCTACCACCGAGGCCTCGACGCCCTGCGCCGCGCGGGCTGGAAGGGCCACGGCCCCGTCCCGTTCGAGCACGAGCCCAACCGCGGCTTCCTGCGTGCGCTGCACGCCCTCGCCCGCGCCGCCCAGGCGATCGGCGAGGAAGCGGAGTACGAGCGCTGCGCGACGTTCCTGCGGGACTCCTCGCCGACCGCCGCCGACATCCTGGGCTGAACCGCCCCACCCGTACGCACCACAGGTCACCGGGCCCCGCAGGCCGCCATCCACCCGTCTGCGGGGCCCCGCGCCGTCCCGGGGTGCCCCGGAGCGCCCCGGGACGGCGCGGACGGTGTTCGCACGGGGGTGCGACCGCCCCCCGGACACACGGCGCGGTCCCGGTTTAGGATGCCGACAGGGGACCGGAGCTCCACCACCTCACGGAAGGGGCGGACCGCTACCCGGAAGCTCGTGTCGAGGAGACAGAAATGTCGACGAACCACCCCGACCCCGAAGCCACCGGTGCGCAGACCCCGCACCTCGACTTCGCGGGAACGACTCCGTACGAGGACTATGTCCAGGCGGATGTCCTGACCCATCTCCAGCACCTGCGCTCCGACGATCCCGGGGAAATGGTCTTCCTGGTCACCACCCAGGTCATGGAGCTGTGGTTCACGGTCATCGTCCATGAGTGGGAGACCGCGGCACACGCCCTGCGCGAGGACCGCATACCCGTCGCCCGGGACGCCCTGAAGCGCTCGCTGCGCGAACTGGAGGCGCTCAACGCCTCCTGGACCCCACTGGCCGCGCTCACCCCGGGCCAGTTCAACTCCTACCGCGGCGCGCTCGGCGAGGGCTCCGGCTTCCAGTCGGCGATGTACCGGCGGATGGAGTTCCTGCTCGGCGACAAGTCCGCGTCCATGCTCGTGCCGCACCGGGGCGCGCCCCGTGTCCACGCCGAGCTGGAGAAGGCGCTGGGCGAGCCCAGCCTGTACGACGAGGTCCTCGCCCTGCTCGCCCGGCGCGGCCACGCCGTGCCGCAGTCGGTGCTCCGCCGCGACCTCACACAGAAGTACGACCCGTCCCCCGAGGTCGAGGCGGTGTGGACGGAGATCTACGCCGACCCGGAGCGGTACGACGAGCTGGTGCGGCTCGGTGAGCTGCTGACCGACGTCGGCGAACTGGTCTGGCGGTGGCGCAACGACCATCTCGTCGCGACCCGGCGGGCGATGGGCTCCAAGACCGGCACCGGCGGCTCCGCCGGGGTGGCCTGGCTGGAGAAGCGCGCCACGAAGAACGTGTTCCCCGAGCTGTGGACGGCGCGCAGCCATGTCTGAGACCGCCGACAGCCTCACGGAACGGGCCGCCGCGCTCGACGCCGCCGATGAACTCGCGCCCAGGCGCAAGCTGTTCGTCCTCGATGACACCGTCTACCTCGACGGCAACTCGCTGGGCGCGCTGCCGGCCCACGTACCCGCCCGGATGCAGGAGATCCTCACCCGTGAGTGGGGCCGGCTGCGCATCCGGTCCTGGGACGAGAGCGGCTGGTGGACCGCGCCCGAGCGGATCGGCGACCGGATCGCGCCGCTCGTCGGGGCGGGTCCGGGGCAGATCGTCGTGGGCGACTCGACGAGTGTGAACGTCTTCAAGGCCGTCGTCGCCGCGAGCCGGCTCGCGGCGGACGGACGCGACGAGATCCTCGTTGACGCGACGACGTTTCCCACGGACGGGTACATCGCCGAGTCCGCCGCCCGGATGACCGGTCACCGGATCGTGCCCGTCGCGCCCGCCGAGGTGGGGGCCGCGCTCGGCCCCCGTACCGCCGTCGTCCTGCTCAACCACGTCGACTACCGCACCGGAAGGCTCCACGACCTCCCCGGGCTGACCGCCGCCGTGCACGCGGCGGGGGGTCTGGTGGTCTGGGACCTGTGCCACAGCGCGGGCGCGCTGCCGGTCGGCCTGGACGAGCACGGCGTGGACCTGGCCATCGGGTGCACGTACAAGTACCTGAACGGCGGCCCCGGTTCACCCGCCTATCTGTACGTCGCCGAGCGCCACCAGGCCGCCTTCGACTCGCCCCTGCCGGGGTGGACCTCGCATGCCGACCCGTTCGCGATGACACCCGGGTACGCCGCGGCGGACGGTGCCGTACGGGGCCGGGTCGGGACGCCGGACATCCTCTCCATGCTGGCGCTGGAGGCCTCGCTGGACGTGTGGGACGGGGTCTCCGTGGAGTCCGTACGGGCCAAGTCCCTCGCGCTGACGGACTTCTTCCTGGAGTGCGTCGCCGCGTACGTGCCGGACGGCCGGGTCGCCCCGGTCACCCCGGCCGCGCACGCGGAGCGCGGCAGCCAGGTCTCGCTGCGCTGCGCGGACGCGGAGCCGGTGATGCGGGCGCTCATCGGGCGCGGTGTCGTCGGGGACCTGCGGCGGCCGGACGTGCTGCGGTTCGGCTTCACTCCGCTGTACGTGGGGTTCGCCGACGCGGAACGGGCGGCGCGCGTCCTGGCCGAGGTGCTGGCCGAGGTGCCGGAGGGGAAGTGACCGGACGGGGGCGGTCCGGACGGGGGCGGTCCGGACGGCACGCGTCCGACTGGTACCGTCCCCGCAGGTCACGCCAGTTGGGCACATGACCCCGGCACGGTCCGGCCACCGCGCGTGGGGGTGCACACTGGCACCGGGACCGCGCACGGGACCACGCACGGGACCGCGTACTGGTTCGGTCACACGCACAGTCACACGCACTGGCTCGGGCACACGCACCGGCACAGGCATTGGCACAGGACGGTTGGAGCAGCATGTCGGATTCTGCCGCGCGTGATCGTGACGCCGCCGAGACCGAGTCGGCGTTCGCGCATCCGGTGGTCGCCCCCGATCGGTCCGCCTCCTACGGCAGCCATCCCGACCAGGTGATCGACTTCTACGGTCCGCGCGACGGGCGGACCGGGGCGCCGCTCGTCGTCCTGTTCCACGGCGGGGCCTGGCGGGCCCCCTACGACCGGGCCCATGTGTCGCCGCTCGCGGACTTCCTGGCCCGGCGCGGCTTCGCCGTCGCCAGCGTGGAGTACCGGTGCGGCCGCGAGATCCCGCGGCCGGGCGGCTCGGGGCCGGTCGCGGGCCGGTGGCCCGAGACCTTCGACGACGTCGCCGCCGCGATGGACGCCATGCCGGTGCTGGCCGCCCGGGAGCTTCCGCAGGCCGATGTGCGGCGGACCGTGGTGACCGGGCACTCGGCGGGCGGGCAGCTGGCGCTGTGGGCTGCCGCCCGGCACGAACTGCCCGAGGGGTCTCCGTGGCGGCTGCCCGCCCCGCCGCCGCTGCGCGGGGTCGTCGCGCTGGCCCCGATCGCCGACTTCGCGACCGCCGTCGAGCTGGACATCTGCTCCGGGGCCGTCCGGCAACTCCTGGGCGCGGAGGCGGACTTCGCCGAGCGGAGCGCCTGCGTCGACCCGGCCGCGCTGCTGCCGACCGGCATCGCGACGGCCGTGGTGCAGGGCACCGACGACCTGACCGTGCCGCAGGCGGTGTCGGAGGCGTTCGTCGACGCGGCGGCGAAGGCGGGGGAGATGGTGGGGCTGACCCTGCTGGAGGGCGTCGGCCACTTCCCGCTCATCGATCCGTCGGCGGACGCGTGCGCGGTGGTGGCGGAGGAGCTGGCCCAGCTGGCGTGGTGAGCGCGGCCGGCGCGGGCTCCGGCACGCGGGTGGTGCACGGGGCGCCCGAGGCGTGCGCGGTGGTCGCACAGGTCGCCCGTGACGTGTGCGCGGTGGTACGCGGGGACTGCGGCGCGGGTCCTGGCGCCGTTCCGTAGTACTTGAGGGGGACGGTCCAGGATCCGTATCGGTGCTGACGACCCGCGCCCCGCCGCCGCCTACCGTGGAGACGTGACCGAGACCCATACGAACACCAGAAGCCCGGAGCTGCGGGTGGCCTCAGGCGCGATCGCGGGCCTGCGGCAGGACCTCTTCCACGACGCGTTCGCCTACCGCCCGATGGGCCCGAGGACGGGTGAGGGGCGGATCTTCCGGCTGGTGCCCGCGCGGCTGCGGGAGTACGCCGTCTGGACCCCGCACGGGGTGGTGCTGCTGGCGGCTCTGTTCACCGTGCTGCTGGGCCTCGACACATGGGACCACCAGTTCGTCGTCGCCGCGCTGCCCGCGATTCCGGTCGCGCTGAGCCTGGTCAGGCCGGTCGCCGCGTTCTGGGTGTCGATGGTCTCCTCCCTGATCTCCGCCATGGGGAGCGGCGACGGGCTGTGGGGGCCCGCCAGCCTCTTCTCGCACCTGGTGGTGCTGGTGGTCGTGGCGGCCAGGACCCGGCCGCGTACCGCCGCCTGGATGTGGGCGCTGACCCTGCTGTTCGGCACACTGCTCCAGGGCGTCGGGCCCATGCGGGACTCCGACGGCGCCGCGCCGATGCTCGTGCTCTCCGCCCTGGCGCTGCTCGTGGTGAGCATGATCCAGGTACGGCGCGACGCCGAGCGCGAAGTGACCGTGCAGCGCACCGTCACCGCCGTCGAGCGCGACCGGCGCACGCTCCTGGAGGAGCGCACCACCATCGCCCGTGAGCTGCACGACGTCGTGGCCCACCACATGTCGGTCGTGGCGATCCAGGCGGAGGCCGCGCCCTACCGGGTGGAGAACCCGCCGCCCGAGCTGGAGCAGGCGTTCGTCACCATCCGGGAGAACGCGGTGGCCGCTCTCACCGAGCTGCGCCGGGTGCTCGGAGTGGTCCGCGCCGACGACTACGAGGCGCCGGACGCCCCGCAGCCCACCCTCGACGGGCTCGACGGCCTTCTCGCCAATGTGCGGGAGGCGGGTCTGGAGTCGGAGAAGACGATCACGGGCGCGGTGCGCGAACTGCCCCAGGGCGTAGAGCTGTCGGCGTACCGGATCATTCAGGAGGCCCTCAGCAACACCCTGCGGCACGCACCGGGGGCGACGGCCCGGGTCGAGCTCGGCTATGTGCTCGGCGGCCTCGGACTGCGCGTCGTCAACGGGCCGCCGACCGGACTGGTGAAGCCGTCGCCGGGGGCCGGGCACGGGATCACGGGGATGCGGGAGCGGGTCGCGATGCTGAACGGGGAGATGACCGCCGGGCCGACCGGGGACGGCGGGTACGAGATCGCCGCGTTCATCCCCGTGCAGTCGACGCACGACGACGCCCATGACGCCCATGACGCCCATGACGGCCGCGCTGCACGGGACGCGAGGAGCGGCCGGGGTACGGGGGACACGGACGGCACCGGGCAGGGCGAGGGCGCATGAACGACATCCGGGTCCTGATCGTCGACGACCAGATGATGGTGCGCGAGGGCTTCTCCGTGCTGCTCAACGCGATGCCGGGGATCGCGGTCGCGGGCGAGGCGGTCGACGGGCGGCAGGCCGTCTCGCAGGTCGCGGCCCTGCGCCCCGACGTGGTGCTGATGGACATCCGGATGCCCGTGATGAACGGCATCGAGGCGACCCGCGAGATCGTGGCGCAGGACGCGGACGCGAAGGTGCTGGTGCTCACGACGTTCGACCTCGACGAGTACGTGTACCAGGCACTGCGGGCCGGGGCCTCCGGCTTCCTGCTCAAGGACGCCTCCGCGCGGCAGCTGGCCGACGGCGTACGGGTGGTGGCGTCGGGGGAGGCGCTGCTCGCGCCGACGGTGACGCGGCGGCTGATCACCGAGTTCTCGAAGCTCGCCGAGACCCCCCGGCCGCCCGCCCTCGCCCGGGTCGGCGACCTCACGGAACGCGAGACGGAGGTGCTGGTGCTCATCGCGCAGGGCCTGTCGAACGCGGAGATCGCCTCGCATCTGGTGGTCGCCGAATCCACCATCAAGACGCATGTGAGCCGCGTCCTGGTGAAGCTCGGGCTGCGCGACCGGACCCAGGCGGCGGTGTTCGCGTACGAGGCGCGGCTGGTCACGCCCGGATAGCGCGGGGCCGGCGGTAGCCGGGGGCGGTCCCCTTGCGCCGGCGGCCGGTGCCGGTAGCGTCGGGTCATGCACGTGTCCTTCGATCCCTGGTCCCCGGCGTTCGTCGCCGACCCGTATCCCACCTACGCGGCCCTGCGCGCCGGTGGCCGGGCGCACTACTTCGAGCCGACCCGGCAGTGGCTGATCCCGCACTACGCCGATGTGTCGGGCCTGCTGCGTGACCGGCGGCTGGGCCGCACGTATCTGCACCGCTTCACCCACGAGGAGTTCGGCCGCGCGGCGCCGCCCGCCGCGCACGAGCCGTTCACCGTACTCAACGGGCAGGGCCTGCTCGATCTGGAGGCCCCGGACCACACCCGTATCCGGCGGCTGGTCTCCAAGGCGTTCACCCCGCGTACGGTCGAGCGGCTCGCACCGACCGTACGGCGGCTGGCGGCCGAGCTGGTGGACGCGTTCGTCGCGGCGGGCGGCGGCGATCTTCTCGCGGCCGTCGCCGAGCCGCTGCCGGTCGCCGTCATCGCCGAGATGCTCGGCGTCCCGGAGTCCGACCGGGCGCTGCTGCGGCCCTGGTCGGCGGCGATCTGCGGGATGTACGAGCTGAACCCGTCCGAGGAGACCGCACGGGCCGCCGTCCGTGCCTCGGCCGACTTCTCCGCGTATCTGCGCGACCTGATCGCCGAGCGGCGCGGGAAGCCCGGGGACGACCTGATCTCCGCGCTCATCGCCGCCCATGACGAGGGGGAGCGGCTCAGCGAGCAGGAGATGATCTCCACCTGTGTGCTGCTGCTGAACGCGGGCCACGAGGCGACGGTCAACACCACCGTCAATGGCTGGCGCACCCTCTTCCGCCACCCGGACCAGCTGGAGGCGCTGCGCGCGGACCACGGGATGCTGCCGACGGCCGTGGAGGAACTGCTGCGGTACGACACCCCGTTGCAGCTGTTCGAGCGCTGGGTGCTGGACGACATCGAGATCGACGGCACGGTGATTCCGCGCGGCTCGGAGGTGGCGCTGCTGTTCGGCTCGGCCAACCGGGACCCGGAGCGGTTCGCCCGGCCGGACGAGCTGGATCTGTCCCGGCCGGACAACCCGCACATCAGCCTGGGCGCGGGCATCCACTACTGCCTCGGGGCACCGCTGGCCCGGGTGGAACTCGCCGCGTCCTTCGGTGAGCTGCTGCGCAGGGCGCCGGGGATGCGGCTGGCGGCGGAGCCGGAGTGGAACCCCGGATTCGTCATCCGGGGGCTGAAGGAGCTGCGCGTGGAGCTGTGAGGGGCGCTGCCGGGACCGGGCGGGGCCGTAGCGGTCTCAGCGGGGCGCGTGCCCGGTCTCGGCGGGGCGCGTGCCCGGTCTCAGCAGGTCTCGTACGTGGGCTCAGCAGGGGTCGTAGCAGTCCGGGAGCGGCGGCGGGGCCAGGACGTCGAGGCCGAAGCCGAGGGCGGTGAGTGCCGCGACGGCCCCGGCCAGCCCGAGCGCGGGGCGCCAGCGCCCCCGGGCGACGGCGAAGATCCCGAGCGCGACGGCGATCCCGCCGAGCGTCATGACGGGCAGACCGAGCCAGAGCACGGTCCAGTTGACCGCGCCCTCGAAGCCGCCGAACAGTCCGGCCCTTCCGTACGGGGTCCAGACCGCGAGCCCCACGACGGCACCCAGCGCGGCGGCCAGGCATCCGGCCGCCCCGGTGACGGCCTCTCGTCGAGTGTCCATGCCCGGGGGGACGCGCCGGGCGGTGTACCCGGTTCCGGTTCGCCCCGGGACTCTCCCGGGGCACAGGCGCGTCCGGCCGGGTGTGTCAGGCGAGCAGGGTGCGGTACCAGTCGGCGGAGGCGGCCAGCCCGGCGAGGGGGCCGGGGCCGGGGTCCACTCCGGTGCGCTCCCAGATCGCGTCGGAGCGGTACCAGTGGTCCTGGGCGAGCAGATGGAACTGCCGCTCGCTCACGGCGCCCGGGTGGGCGGCGTGCTCCTTGAGGCAGCGCTCCCAGGACAGGTCCTCGTCGGCGGGGGCGGGGACGATGCCGTGTTCGGCGAGGGCCGTGACCAGGTCTCCGATCCGTACCGGCCGGGGGTGCGCGGCGTGGAACACCGAGGGCCCCGGGGGCCGCGGTGTCAGTGCGACGGCGGTGATCAGCCGCGCCAGGTCCGGCGCGTCCACGACGGACAGTGACGCGGCGCCGCCGTCCCACCGGCCGGGCACCCGCTTCAGCAGGTCGGCCAGCGCGGGCACGACCCAGCGGTCTCCGGCCCCCAGGACCAGCCCGGCGCGGAGCACCACCGCTCCGGCCCGCAGCGCGTGCGCTTCGCCCGCGAGCCGGGTGGCGCTGGCGGCCGATACGGGAGCGGGCGTGAGCGCCGTGATGTCCTGGCCGGTGTGCGGGCCCCGGCCGTAGACGGCCGTGGTGGACAGCTGTACGACGCGTGGCGTCCCGGCCCGGACCGCTTCCGCCATCAGGGCGCCGGTGCCCGTCGCGTTCACCGCGCGGCAGCTCTCCTCGGTACCGGAGACCTTGGACGCGAGGTGGATCAGTACGTCGGCGTCCTCGCAGATCCCGTGCAGCGAGCCGGTGTCGGTGAGTTCGGCCGGGATCCACTCCACGCCGGGCAGACCGTCGGGGGCGGGCCGCCGGCCGGCGAGGCGGACGGTCACCCCGTCGCGGGCGGCCAGTTCCCCGACGACGTGTGTGCCGATGAACCCCGTGCCACCGGTGACGACGATCCGGGTGCTGTTCATCCCGCGCTCATGACGGGCTCGCCGTTCAGGTCGAGTGCGGCGAGCATGTCCGGTGTGGCGATGCCGGGCAGCAGGAAGCGCCACAGGGTCATGATGCGCGGGGTCAGGTCCGAGCGGCCCGTCGTTATCTCCGACATCAGCTGCGTCCCGGTGTACGCGCCGACCAGGGTCAGCGAGAAGCTCTCCTCGTCGACCTCCGGCCGGAGTTCGCCCGCCTCGCGGGCCACGACCAGCTCCTTGTGGAAGAGCGCCGCCCACCAGGCGTAGATCGAGTCGTCGTTCCGGGCCGGTCCTCCGGGGTCCACGGCGAGCCGTACTCCGGCGCGCAGCAGGACATTGTGCTGCATCTCCACGGCCAGCATGAGGGTGATGTTCACCAGCTGTTGCAACCCGCGTGGTTCCGGCGGGAGTACGAGGTCGGCCGCCTGCTCCAGCATGACGGCGTGGGCCAGTTCCTCCTTCGACTTGAAGTGGAAGTACATGGCGCCCTGCGTCATGCCCGCGCGGGCGAGGATCTTGTTGGTGCCCGCACCGTAGTAGCCGCTTTCGTCGAAACACTCGGCTGCGGCCTTGAGGAGAGCCCTCCGTGTTCGGATGGCTCGTTCCTGCGGTTGTTTGGACTTCATCTGGATGACCCATGCTTTCTCGACAAACAAACAGACCTCCCTCTATGTTAATGAAATGATGATCGCCGCTCAACTAGGCGGCGACGGTTCTTACTCGGAGGGGGGCGGTCCTCGTGCCCGCACACGACGCTGCCGGAAACTGCATCCTCGATCCAGTCATCGACCAAGTGCCGCAGCACTACGTCCACAAGTCGAACGCCGCCGAGGTCTACCTGGCGGAATGGACCAGGACGGGCCCCGACGCCTTTCGCATCGCCGCGAACTGGCCGTCCACGCACACCTTCTACCGTGCGGGGGCGGCATTCGACCCGCTGTTGCTCTGCGAGACGATCCGTCAGACCTTCCCGCTGCTGTGCCACGCCGCGTACGAGGTGCCGGTCGGGCACCAGCTCATATGGGAGCACTTCGCCTATCGGATCGACAGTGCCGCGTACGGTGCCGATCTCGGCCATCAGGTCGAACTCCAGGTCGAGTGCTTCGATCTGTCGTACCGGGGGACCCGGCCCACCGCTCTTTCCCTGCGCATGGCCGTCATCCGGGGCGGGGTCCGTGTGGCCACGGCGCGGACCCGGTTCACCACGCACACCGCGGGGGTCTACCGGCGGCTGCGCGGCGAGAGGGCCGACGCGTCCGCGGTGATGGCCCGTTCCGTGCCGGTCCCGATACCGGCCGCCGCCGGGGACGTACGGCGTTCCCGCGCGGACGATGTCGTGATCGGCCCCGGCGGCTCCGGTGTCCAGGGGGGTCCAAGTGCCCAGGGGGGTCCCGGTGCCCGGGGCGGGGCGGACGGCGGCAGGCGGCTCAGGGTTCCCGTCCCGCACCCCATCTACTTCGACCACCCCGTGGACCACGTACCGGGGATGCTGCTGCTGGAGGCGGCCCACCAGCTGACCTACGACCACGTCCGGGGCAGTGACGCCGGAGCCGAAATAGCCGCCCTGGACTGTGCGTTCTCCCACTACGTGGAGCTGGACGAGCCCTGTGCGCTGCGCTCCGAGCCCCTAGGCCCCGATGCCGAGGGCCGTGCCCGGCTCCGGGTCGAAGCCGTGCAGGCAGGCCGGGTCGCCTTCGCGGCCACGGTCACCACGTCGGTGACGGCCGTCGGGACCGGGGCCGACGGACCGGCAGGGGACGGTAGAGCGGTATGAGACAGCAGCCCGAGGACACACCCCGGACACCCGGCGGCTCCGGCAATGGCCCCGCCCCCGGCGAGGGAAACGCCCCCGGCGACGGATACGGCCCCGGTGAGGGGAGCGCCCCCGGCCCCGGAAACGGAACCGGCCCCGTTCCCGCCGCGCGACTCGCGGGCGTCAGCCTGCGCCATCTGCACGCCTTTCTCGCCGTCGCCGACACCCTGAGCTTCACCGACGCCGCCGCCAGGATGTCGAGCAACCAGCCCGCGCTGACCCGTTCCATCCGCCGTCTCGAAGAACACATGGGCGTACGCCTCTTCCACCGCACCACCCGCCAGGTCTGTCTGACCCCGGCGGGCGCGACCCTGCGGGAAGAACTCCAGGTGCTGCTGCCCCGCTTCGAGAAGGCCCTGTTCCCCGACGGTTCCGCGCCCGGCCTGCGGCTCGGCTTCGCCTGGCTGCTCCCCGACGAGTGGGTCCATGAGGCCATCCGGCGCTTCGAGGCGGAGACCGGTGCCCGGGTCGAGCTGCGGCGCTGCGACGACGCGGGCGCCGGAGTGGGCCGGGCGACCGTGGACGTCGCGATCCTGCGCGGCCGGCTCCGGCGCAGCGGGGTGAAGGAGACACCGCTCGGCACCGAGCGTTATGTCGCCGCCGTGCCGCGCCGGCATCCGCTCGCCGCGCGGGAGCGGGTGGACTGGTTCGAACTGGCCGAGTACCCCTTGGTGCTCAACGAGGTCACCGGTCCGATCCAGCAGCGGGACTGGGGTATCGCCCGTCGCCCCAGCACCGTCCTGCACTGCCTCAACTTCGACGAGTGCATCGAGTCGGTGGCCGCGGGCAAGGGCATCAGCGTGGTGCCCGACCTCGTGCTCCGGCGCAACGTCCACCCCTCCGTCGCCTTCGTGCCCCTGCGGGGAGGCCCGTCCATCGGCATCTCGCTGATCCAGCCGGTGCAGGGCAGCCATCCCCTGGCCGACCGGTTCGTCCGGGTCGTCCAGCAGGTCCTCGCACCGGCCGGGCGGCGGGGCGGAACCGCCGAATCCGCCCTGGCGGCTCCGTCGGCGGGGGACTGACCGCGAGGGCCGACGGACGCCGTCGATGACACGTGTGGGGTGACCGTCCGGCACGACGGTCACCCCACACGCTCCTGCCGCCCCGCGGCTCAGACCCGGCCGGGTGCCCCCGGCGTACGGGCGTCCGCGGCACGGGAGTTCACCGTGTGGTCCGGGACACCTCCCGTGAGGACCCGCACCACGGCCTGGACCGCGACCCGCCCGGCCCGCTCCTGGGCCTCCGCGGTACCGGCGCCCAGATGCGGGGTGGCGACCACGGAGTCGAAGGCCAACAGGGGGTTTCCCACCGCCGGTTCGATCTCGAAGACATCGAGTGCGGCGCCCGCCACCCGGCCCTCCTTGAGGGCGACGGCGAGCGCGTTCTCGTCGACGATGCCGCCCCGGGCGGTGTTCACCAGCCGGAGCGACGGTTTGGCCAGCCGCAGCTCCCGCTCCCCGATGAGCCCCACGGTCGCGGGGGACTTCGGCAGATGCACCGTGAGGATGTCGCTCCGGGCCATCAGCGTGTCCAGACCGACCAGCCGCGCACCCGCGGCATCGGCCCGCGAGGCCGAGATGTACGGGTCGAACGCGAGGATGCGGACCCCGAACGCCGCGAGCCGTTCCGCGACGAGGGTGCCGACATGACCGAGTCCGGCGATGCCGACCGTGCTGCCGGCCAGTTCCGTGCCCTGGTGCGCGGCCCGCTCCCACCGGCCGGCGCGTAACGCGGAGCCCGCGGGCACGACATGGCGGGTCACCGCGATGACCAGGCCCACGGTCAGCTCGGCCACGCTGAGGACGTTGGACAGGGGCGCGTTGGCGACCAGCACACCGCGTGCGGTGGCCGCCTCCACGTCCACGTTGTCCAGGCCGACGCCGGCCCGCGCGACCACCCGCAGGCGCGGCGCCGCGGCCAGCGCCTCCGCGTCCACCCGCGTACCGCTGCGGATGAGCAGCGCGTCGGCGTCCCGGAGCGCGGCGTGCAGTGCCACCGGGTCCCGGCCCTCGCACTCCCTGATCTCGTACCCTCCCAGCGGTTCCAGAGTGCTGGGGGGAAGTGGATCGGCCACGACGACGACGGGCTTGCGCACGGTGGTCCCTTTCGCTGGGGTACGGGGAGGGGAGGCGGGGCCCGGCGGCACGGGGGCGGGCGGGGTCACGCGGGTACCCGGGTGAGCGTGCGGGGCAGGTTCTCCCGCTCCCATATGGCATCCAGCGCACGGGCGAACCCGACGATCTCGTCATCGCTGTGGTGCGGTGTGGGTGTGACCCGCAGCCGCTCCGAACCCACCGGCACGCTCGGCGCGTTGATGGGCTGGACATAGCAGCCGTACTGGTCCAGGAGCTGACGGGCGACATTGCGGCACTTGACGGCGTTACCGACGAGGACGGGCACGATGTGCGCGGCCTCGGACGCCACGGGGATGCCGCTGTCGCGCAGCAGGCCCTGGAGGAGCGCCGCCTTGTGGTGCAGCGCGGCCCGCTCCGTCTCCGAGTGCTTGAGATGACGTACGGCGGCGAGCGCCCCGGCCGCGACGGCGGGAGGCAGCGAGGTGGTGAAGATGAACGCGGAGGCGAAACTCCGGATCGCGTCGATCGCCGGGGCTGACCCGGCGACATAGCCGCCCGCCGTGCCGAACGCCTTCGCCAGTGTTCCCTGGACGACGTCGAAGTGTGTGCCGAGACCCCGCTCGGCGGCCAGACCGGCGCCTCGCGGCCCGTACATGCCCACCGCGTGCACTTCATCGAGATAGGTGAACGCCCCGTGCTGGGCGGCGAGTTCGGTGATCCGCTCCAGGGGTGCCATGTCGCTCTCCATGGAGTAGATGCTCTCCAGAGCGATGATCTTCGGCAGCGACGGATCCGTACCGGCCAGCAGCTCCTCCAGATGATCGGTGTCGTTGTGCCGGAAGACGTGCTTCTCGGCGCCGCTGTGCCGGATACCGGCGATCATCGAGGCGTGGTTGAGGGCGTCCGAGAACACGACGCATCCGGGCAGCCGCCCCGCCAGCACCGTCAGCGCGGCGTCGTTCGCCGAGTAGCCGGAGGGGAAGATGAGCGCCGACTCCATGCCGTGGAGGTCCGCCAACTCCTCCTCCAGCGCCACATGGTGACGGTTGTTGCCCGAGATGTTGCGTGAGCCTCCGCTGCCGGCGCCCGCCTCGTCCACGGCCTTCTTCATGGCGGCCAGGACGAGCGGGTGCTGCCCCATCCCGAGGTAGTCGTTGCTGCACCACACGCTGATCCGCCTGCCGTCACCGGGCCCGTACTTGAGTGCGGCGGGGAAGGAGCCGGCGCGGCGTTCGATCTCCAGGAACGTGCGGTATCCGCCCTGTTCCTTGAGCGTGTCAATCTCGGACGTGAAGAATTCATCGTAATGAAACATTGATCCTCCGGTGAACTCGGCTTTCCGGATCTGGCGCCAGGAATGTATAGGCCACTCCCGGGCACAGGGAAATGTCGAATCTGCGGGGTCATGGCAGGACTGTATAAATCGAGGTCGGAGCGGAGCCGGGAACACTCATTCCGAAACTGCATAGACGGTGTGGCGGACCCATTTCTCATGATGCGGATATCGCCCTAGAGTCCCTCGGTATGAGTTCCCAGCAGAAACCGCAGCCGCGGTCGGCCGGCATGGGTGACATAGAAGAACTCGTGCGTCTGCGCGGCTATTTGCTCAGCTCGGGGAGCGGCGTCTATGTGGCCCGCACCCCCGAGGAGGACGCCCTCTGGAAGCGCGCCTACCGGGCCTGGCTCCGCCGTGTGCTCGCCGGTGACGGCAGCGGCACGGTGCAGGTGTCGGTGATCGGCGCGGCGCCCGCCCTGCTCGCCTGCGCCGTCGCCGTCGTGGACCAGCGCGCCCCCACCGCGCACTGTCCCAGCGGCAGGTCGGGCTGGGTGCAGACGGTGGTCGTCGATCCGGCGGCGCGCCGGGGCGGACTCGGGGGGCTCGTGATGGACCACGCTCTCGGCTGGCTCCGGGGCGCCGGCGCCGAGGAGGTCGTCCTGCAGACCACCGACGCCGGTTCCCCGCTGTACCGCAAGCTCGGGTTCCGGCCGTCGGGTGAGGAGCTTCTTTCCCTGAGCCTTGGAGGTGCCTGACCCATGAAGGTTCTGATCGTCGGACTCGGATACGCGGGGACGCGTTTTCGTACCGCCTTCGCGAACACCCGGGTGCCGATGGAATTCTCGTATGTGGGGCGCACACGCAAGGACGTGGACATCCCCTATTTTCCCTCCGTTTCCGATGCGTTGAACGACGGCCGTCCCGATGTCGTTGTCGTCACCGTGCCCGACATGGCGCACGCGGGCATCCTCTCCGAGCTCGACGGCTATGACGGGTTCGTGGTCGCGGAGAAGCCACTGGCGATACCGGGGGACGACCTGGCCGCCGTGGAGTCCGCGCTCGGCAAGGCGTCAGGATTCTGTCTGGATCTGGTGGAACGCTATTCCGAGGCGTCCCGCTTTCTGCGTACCCATGTTCTGCGCAACGGTCTGGAACTGGTCCGGGCGCACTTCACCTGGGGCAAGGACCGGATCAATGACCACCGCCCCACGAGCGGGGTGCAGAGCGAGATCGTCCATCCGCTGGACCTGGTCCAGTGGATCGCGGGACGGAGCGGCGAACTCGCCCTGGAATCCGCTCTGGGGACCCGCTCGGACTTCTCCGTCTCGGGCCCTCGGGTGCTCGACAGCGTCGCCCTGTCCGGGACGCTCGGGTCCGGGACCGTCACCGGATACAGCAGCTTCGTGAACATCACGCGCAAGCGCGAGGTCGACTTCGTCTTCCGCGACGCCCAGGGGGACATCCTCTACGCGGCCCTGGTCCTGGACACCCCGGCCTGGGACGCGGACCGGCTGCGCCTGTGGCGCCGTACGTCCGGGGGCGACGAGGTGATCCATGAGCTCGACACCGGGGACCGGCCGGTGCCCGCGGGCTTCGAGACGGTCGTGAAGCTGGGCCGCATGGCCCTGGACGTCACGGAGTTCGTCACCCGCGGGCGGACCCCGGAGTTCGCCTTTCCCGGCATCGCCGACGCGCTGGCCCTCCAGCACCGGCTGAACGAGATGGACGGGCGGGTACGCCACGTGCGCCCCGTCAGCTACTTCCCGCACGGCCGGACGGTCCTTGAGGAAGCCGACTGGGAGCGGCTGGGCTGACCGAGCCCCGCACTCCGGGACCGCCCCCGCCGCACCGCCCCGTACGCCGTACCGCTCCGAACGACCCGTACGACCCGTACGACCCGTACGACATCCGATCCGCAGGACCCGTACCACGTCCGGCGGCGCGCCCCCGCGCCGTCGTCGAGCAAGGAGACAGCCATGTGTGGAATCGCCGGCTGGGTGGACTTCGCCCGCGACGTACGTCAGCAGCAGGAGACGCTGGAGGCCGTCACACGGACGATGGCCTGCCGAGGTCCCGATGCCGAGGGCAGGTGGACGGACGAACACGTGGCCCTCGGCCACCGGCGGCTGTCCATCATCGACCTGGACGGTGGCCGCCAGCCGATGACCGCGGACGCGGACGGGCGCACCCTCGCCTGCCTGACCTACAGCGGCGAGGTCTACAACTTCAAGGAGCTGCGTGCCGAACTGATCTCGCGCGGGCACTCCTTCCGCACGCGCAGCGACACCGAGGTCGTGGTGCGGGGCTACCTCGAATGGGGCGAGGGCGTCGTCGACCGCCTCAACGGCATGTTCGCCTTCGCGCTCTGGGACGTCAGGACGCAGACGCTGCTCCTGGTGCGCGACCGGATGGGCGTCAAGCCGCTCTACTACTACCCGACGCCGGACGGGGTGGTCTTCGGGTCCGAGCCGAAGGCCATTCTCGGACATCCCACGGTGCCCCGGAAGGTCGGGGCCGACGGGCTGCGCGAGGTGCTGGAGATGGTGAAGACGCCTGAACAGGGCATATTCGCAGGGATGTACGAGGTCCGTCCCGGCCAGATCGTGAAGGTGGGGCGCTCCGGGCTGACCAAGCGGGTGTACTGGGCCCTGGAGGCCAAGGAGCACACCGACGACCTGCCCACCACCATCGACACCGTCCGCGGACTCCTTGAGGACATCGTGGAGCGGCAGATCATCTCGGACGTCCCGCTCTGCTCCCTGCTCTCCGGCGGACTCGACTCCTCCGTCATCACCGCGCTGGCCTCGCAGAAGCTCGCGGCGCGCGGCGACGGCCCGGTGCGGTCCTTCTCCGTCGACTTCGAGGAGCACGGCGCGGGCTTCGTGGAGGACCCGGTGCGCGGTTCCTCGGACGCGCCGTTCGTCCGGGACCTCGTGGCGCACGTCGGGGCCGACCACTCCGAGATCATCATGAACAGCGCCTCGCTGGCCGATCCCGGGCTGCGGGCGAAGGTGCTGCGGGCGCTCGACCTCCCGCCGGCCTACTGGGGCGACATGTGGCCCTCGCTCTACCGGCTCTTCCAGTCCGTGCGGGAACGGTCGACGGTCGCGCTCTCCGGGGAGTCGGCCGACGAGGTGTTCGGCGGGTACCGGTGGTTCTTCGACGACGAGGCCGTCGGGGCGGAGACCTTTCCCTGGCTCACCTCGGCGACCGGCAAGTACTTCGACGGCAAGTCGCTCTTCGACCCCGGCCTCATCCAGA
The DNA here is from genome assembly GCF_040297465.1 of Streptomyces sp. NPDC001787. Lineage (NCBI taxonomy): Bacteria > Bacillati > Actinomycetota > Actinomycetes > Kitasatosporales > Streptomycetaceae > Streptomyces > Streptomyces sp. NPDC001787. The sequence continues at coordinate 214,230 of NZ_JBEOZE010000005.1, read as the reverse complement.
AGCTGGACATGGGCGGCTTCCTGCGGGACAGCTACGCGCAGGCGGTCGCCGAGACGCCGGTCCTGGCGGGGGAGGGCGCGACCGAGCGCCGGATGCGCCAGATGGGATACGTGAACCTCACCCGGTTCGTGCAGACCCTGCTGGACCGGAAGGACCGGATGAGCATGGCCGTCGGCCTGGAGGTCCGGGTGCCGTTCTGCGACCACCGGCTCGTGGAGTACGTCTTCAACACGCCGTGGGAGATGAAGTCCTTCGACGGGCGGGAGAAGAGCCTGCTCAGGGCGGCCACGAAGGATCTGCTGCCCGAGTCCATCGTGCGGCGGGTCAAGAGTCCGTACCCCACCACGCAGGACCCGGCCTATGAGATCGGCCTGCGGAACGCGTTCACCGAGGTCCTCGCCGACTCCTCGTCGCCGGTGCTGCCGCTGCTCGACCACGCCGCGGGCCGCGGTCTGCTGAAGCGGCCGGTGGGTGACATGAGCGCCCAGTACGACCGCTCGGGGCTGGAGATGGCGCTGGGGCTGAACTCCTGGCTGTCGGCCTACGGGATCGAACTGGACCTCTGATCCCGGCGGAACTCCCGCCGTCCGGCGCCCGTCGCTGTGGCCGTCCTCGGCCCGGCCGCTCATGGACGCAGCCGCTCACCGTTCCGGCGGCTCACCGGTCCGGCCGCTCACCGATGCGGCGGATCAGCGGCTCGGCGGCTCAGCGCCGGGCGTCGGCGGAGGTGTAACCGCATCTGACCGCGAAGCCGAGGAGCTGGTCGAGCAGACCGGGGAAACGCGACTCCAGCTCCTCCAGGCGCAGGGAGTTGAAGCAGCGGGTGCCCTCGGACCGCACGTACAGGGTGCCGGCCTCGCGAAGGATCTTGAGGTGGTGGGTCATGGTCGACTTGGCGATGGAGCCGCCGAGCTCTCCTGCGGTCCGCTCCTGTCCGTCCGCGAGCGTGACGGCGATGCCCAGTCGGGTCGCGTCGCTCAGCGCGAAGAGGACGTCGGGCAGACAGACGTCCTCGATGTCCGGGTGGAAGTAGTGGCGCACCCTTCAAGAATCGCACAGCCAATCGTGTGGACGCGGTGTCCGATTTTCGCTCCTTCCGGTTGCGCGGTGGTCCCGCACCGGCATGATGTCTGTATGTCCTGCGACCTTCGAACATTGAGGAACCGGTGAAACTCGTCTACCTGTTGGGCCTCGGAGCGTTCGCGCTCGGCCTGGACGCCTACGTCACAGCGGGTCTGCTGCCGTCCATCGCGGACGACTTCGACTCGTCCGTCTCGGCCACCGGCCAGATGGTCACCGCATTCACGCTCGCGTACGCCATCGCCTCCCCGATCTTCGCCACACTGCTGTCCGCCTCCCGCGTGCGGGCCGGGCTGCTGGTCTCACTGGCCGTCTTCGCCCTGGCCAACGCCGCCTCCGCGGTCTCCACCTCCCTGACCTTCCTCCTGGTCACACGGGCCTTCGCGGGTGTCGGCGCGGGTCTCTACCTGGCTCTCGCCGCGGCGGCGGCGGCGTCCCTGGTCGATCGTGAGCGCCGCGGCAGGGCGCTCGCCGTGATCATGGGCGGGATGAGCTCGGGCACCGTCCTCGGTGTCCCGGCGGGTGTCTACATCGCCGAGCACACAAGCTGGCGGGCGACTCTCTGGCTCGTCACCGTCATCGGTGCCGTGTCGTTCATCGGGCTCGCCGTCCGGCTGCCGGCGCTGCCCGCCACCGAGTCGGTGACCCTCCGGCAGCGTGCCCAGGTCGTCGCCGACCCGCGCGTCGCGTCGATCGTCGGCGTCTCGCTCCTCGCCGCCATCGCCAGCCTCGGCCTGTACACCTACTTCGTGCCCGTCATGGCGACCGGGGCCATGGGCGGCGTCGAGACCATCACGCCCTATCTCTGGGCCTGGGGCATCGGCGGTGTGGTGGGCAGTTTCCTGATCGGCTCCCTCGTCGACCGTGTCCGCCGTCCCGCGACGCTGGTCGTCGGCATCCTGGCCATCCTCGTCGTGGCCCTGCTCGCATTCCGGCTCGCGGCGTCCATCACACCGCTGCTGGCACTGCTGCCCATCGCGGTCTGGGGCGCGGTCGGCTGGGCCCTCCAGGTGCCGCAGCAGAGCGACCTGCTCGCCGCCCGCAGCGAACGCGGCGGTCCTGTCGCCGTCGCGCTCAACGAATCGGCGCTCTACCTCGGCAGTGCCATCGGCTCGGGTCTCGGTGGCCTGGCCTTCGCCTTCGGCTGGAGCGGATCGGTCCTCCCCCTCTGGGCCGCGGGCTTCGCCGCCGCCGCCCTGCTCCTCCAGCTCACGGCGGTCCGCGCCGCCGCCGCGAAGCACCCGGTCCCCGCCACCGCCACCGCCGCCCCGGCCGCGGTCTCCGAACGGCAGTGACGGCAGCGGGACCCCGGTAGCGGGGTCAGGTCACTATGTCGCGGCGCCGCAGCGCCACCAGCCCCGCCGCGACCACGGCCGCCGCGACCGCGGTCAGCAGCAGCACCGGGGTCCAGGCCATCTCCCCGCCCGGCAGCTTCGGCAGATGGCTGAACGGGGAGAGGTTCATCGCCGCCCGGGGCAGGTCCACCGCCGGGCCGATCCAGCCGATCGCCAGGCAGATCCCGGCGACGCCCCACGAGGCCGATGCCAGCTTCGGCGCGGCCCCGTGGAGCAGGACCGCGAGACCGCCGAGCAGCCAGATCGCGGGGAGCTGGACCAGGGCCGCGCCGAGGATCTGAGGCAGCCGGTGGCCGTAGCCGAGGGCCAGGCCGAGGCCTCCGACGGCCATGATGAGCGCGGCCCCGCCGAAGGCGATGACCAGGTGTCCGGCGGCCCAGGCGATACGTCCCACGCCGCCCGCGAGAACGGGTTCGGCGCGCTGGGCGCTCTCCTCGCCGTGCAGCCGGAGCACCGAGGAGACGATGTAGAGCGCGGCCACCATCCCGAGCATCCCGGTCATCGCCGCCAGGAAGGCGTCGGTCAGCCCGGACTGTCCGCCCATCCGCTCGAAGATCTGCCGCGTCTTCTCGTTGTCGCCGACCAGGTCCGCCGCGCCGCCGGTCAGCCCGCCGAAGATCACGCCGACCACGGCGAAGGAGAGCGTCCAGCCGGTCAGCGAACCGCGCTGGAGCCGCAGCGCCAGACCGGACGCCGTGGAGATCCGCCCGGTGGCCGGGCCGGGGCGCGTCGGCAGGAAGCTCATGCCCACATCGCGCCGTCCCGCCAGCGTGTACGCGAGGGCAGCCTGCACCCCGATCGCCGCGGCCAGGACCAGCAGGACCCACCAGCGCTCGTCGGCGTAGGCGCGGACGTTCTCCGCCCAGCCGATGGGGGAGAGCCAGGTCAGCACGGAGGAGCCGTCGTCCGTGGCCGAGTCGCCCGCCGCCTTCAGGACGAACGCGGCCCCGATCACCGCCGCCGAGATCCCCTTCGCCGGCCGCGCGCTCTCGGTGAACTGTGCGGCGACGCCCGCCGTGCAGGCGAAGAGCACCCCGGTGCCGGCCACCGACAGGGCCAGGGCCACCGCGCCCGCGCCGCCCGCACCCGCCCCCGCCAGCGCGCCCACGATCACCAGGGCCAGCGCGGCGTTGGCGATCACGGCGGCCAGCAGAGCGGCGGTGAGCGGTGCGCGCCGTCCCACCATGGCGGAGGAGAGCATCTCCTGGCGGCCGGTCTCCTCCTCCTCACGGGTGTGCCGGATCACGATGATCAGGCTCATCACGGCGGCCAGCGCGGCCCCGAAGCCGACCATGCGCCAGGTGACGAGCCCGCCGAGCGAGTCGTCGAAGATCGGCCCGTACAGCGCGCGGATCGAGCTGTTGCCGCTCATCGAGGCGGCCATTTCGGCACGTTGGCCGGCTGTCCCGTAGAGCGAGGAGTAGGACTTGGCCACGGAGGAGAAGGACGCTCCGAGCGCCAGCACCCAGACCGGCATCATCAGCCGGTCGCGGCGCAGGGCGAGCCGCAGCAGGGCCCCGGTCCCGGCGAGCGGGCCGTGGCGGGGCGCCGGACGCGGCACCGCGGCGGGGACGGTCGTGAGGGTGGTCATCGCGCCGTCACCCCCTCGGGCGCCTCGTCGGCCGCGTAGTGCCGCAGGAACAGCTCCTCCAGCGTGGGCGGGGTGCTGGTCAGTGAGCGGACCCCGGAGGCGGTGAGCGAGACGAGCACCGCGTCCAGCTTGTCCGTGTCCACCTGGAGCGTGACCCGGCCGCCCCGGACGCTCAGGTCGTGCACCCCGGGCAGGCGGGTGAGCCCGTCGGGCGCGGCGGACAGCTCGGCGGTGATGCTCGTACGGGTCAGATGGCGCATGTCCGCCAGCGAACCCGTCTCCACCGTCCGGCCCTGCCGGATGATGCTGATCCGGTCGCAGAGCGCCTCGACCTCGCTGAGGATGTGGCTGGAGAGCAGCACCGTCCGGCCGCGCTCCCGCTCCTCCTCGACACAGCTCTGGAAGACCTCCTCCATGAGCGGGTCGAGCCCGCTGGTCGGCTCGTCCAGGATCAGCAGGTCGACATCGGAGGCGAACGCGGCGACCAGGGCGACCTTCTGCCGGTTGCCCTTGGAGTACGTACGCCCCTTCTTCGTCGGGTCCAGCTCGAACCGCTCGATCAGATCGGCGCGGCGGGAGCGGTCCAGGCCGCCGCGCAGCCGCCCGTAGAGATCTATGACCTCGCCGCCGGAGAGATTGCGCCACAGGGTGACATCACCGGGGACGTACGCGACGCGCCGGTGCAGGGCCACCGCGTCGTGCCACGGGTCCCCGCCCAGCAGCTGCGCGGCGCCCGAGTCGGCCCGCAGCAGCCCGAGCAGGACCCGGATGGTGGTGGACTTCCCGGCGCCGTTCGGCCCGAGGAAGCCATGAACCTCACCGGTCTCGACCGAGAGGTCGAGGCCGTCCAGCGCGTGTGTCCGCCCGAACGACTTGTGCAGCCCGGCCACGGTGATTGCCTTCGTCATGTTCTGAACGTACGCTACTTTCACAAACTTGTGAAGTTAAGGAAGCGTATAAAATTGAGACAGGACCGGCCAGGGGAGACGATGGGGCGATGAGCAGCGACAACGGCGCGGACACGCGCGACGAGCAGGACGGACGGGACGCGGAGGCCGTGTCGCGGTTCGTCGAGCGGTTCGCCGCGGACATGACCGACGCGGGCATGCAGCGCATGGCCTCCCGCGTCTTCGCGGCACTCCTCGCCGACGACGACGCCTCGATGACCTCGGCCGAGCTGGCCCTCGCGCTCCAGATCTCCCCGGCCGCGGTGTCCGGCGCGGTCAGCTATCTCACTCAGGTCAGCATGGTCAGCCGTGAGCGCGAGCCGGGCTCGCGCCGGGACCGCTACCGCCTGCAGAACGAGATCTGGTACACCACGTTCGCCAGCCGCGACCGGGTGCTCACGCGCTGGGAGGACACCCTCCGGGAGGGCGCCCGCACGCTGGGCGTGGATTCACCGGCGGGTGCCCGGCTGGCGGAGACGGCGGCGTTCTTCGAGTTCGTCCAGGTGGAGCTGGTGGGGATGATGGAGCGCTGGAAGGCCCACCGCGAGACGCTGGACCTCACGCCGGACGCGGCGAAGCCCTGAGGGCCTCCCCGCGTCAGCGGGCGCGAGGCCCCGTACGCCGGGCGCGATGCCCCGGGCGCGAGGCCTATACCAGCGGGTGCGACGTCCTGCCGGACGCCTCGTCGATCTCCTCGTGCGCCTTGGTCAGCAGCCTCATCGCCAGTTCGTTGAGCGCCCGCGCGCCCGCGATCTCCTCGCCGACCCTCTGCTGGTCGGCGTCGGAGGGGTGGCGGCTGGCGTAGCCGTGCGCACGCATCTCCGTACCGTCGGAGAGCCTCACCATGGCCGCCGCACGGGTGCGGTGGGTGTCTTCCTCGAATTCCAGCTCGATGTGCCAGCCGACAGCGGTCCGGGTCATGACGGTCACCTCCGAAACCTCGGTAACTCGGAAACCTGAGAACCCCCACGGTCCCCAGGGCCCCCACAGTCCCCAAAGCCCCCCGGCCTCTCTCTCAGAGTGCGCCTGTTGCCCTGTCCGCGCTCGCCGGGCACGGCAGCATCAGCCCCCACGCCCCCGCCCGCACCGTCCAGGTCCGGGTCCGCACCGGGCCGCCCACCCGTATGTCCGCCCGGTAGCGGAAGTCCGCGCCGGAGACCGTGACGGACGACGCCTCCGCCGTGACCTTCTCGCCCGACGTGGTGTGCACCACCACACCGGCGAGGCCGCCGTCGCCCCGGGCGGCCACCGAGACGCACTCGACCGGCCGGTCCAGGTCATTGAGCAGGACCCCGTCCGCCTCGACCCGCAGCCGGTGCCTGCGCGGCGGCGCGGCATGGCCGGGCGGCGCCGGGCGGACGAGGGACGCGACCAGTGAGCGGCAGGTGTCCCAGACCGCCGTGACGCCCGTGTGCGGCTCGCCCGGGTCCGGATGGGCGTGGTCCGGGCCGGTGCCGGGAGCCGGGGGCGGGCCGGGGATGCGCAGCTGGCCCAGGACCACGCCGTCGCTGTCGTCCACCAGCAGGTCCAGCTTCCGTACGGCCCCATCGAGGGCCGTCCTCGCCGCCGCCACCGCGCCCCGGGGCACGCCGAGCGCGCACGCCAGCTCCAGCGCGTGCGCGGCGCCGACCGGGATCAGGGACAGCACGCCGTCGGACAGCTCCCGCTCGCGGTGCAGCTGGTTCACCGCGCGCAGCAGCGCGTGATCGTCGCCGACGACCACCGGCCTTCGATTGCCCCGCCGGGCCAGGGCCCGCGCGAACTCCTCCGGACTGTCCGGAAGGCAGATCTTGGCGTGTGAGCCGGCGCTCAGCACGTCCTTGGCGATACGCACGGACTCGCCGTCGGTCCGGCGGGCAACCGGGTCGATGAGCACCAGGAGCTGGTGGTCGCCGTCGCCGGGGGGCTCTGCAGCCGACACCTCGGTCCTTCCTCGGGTAGCATCTTGGTGCAAGAGCCCCTTGCGCTATTGCGCCAGGGGCTTCGTCTATTCCGGGGCACCCGGTTCGACGGCTCAGGCTTTGCCGTACATCGTCGTGCGGCAGGTACGACCTTTACGTACGCCCCCTGACCTTGGACATGCCCCGCCCGGAAGGGGTGTACGCCTGTGCCCGCACTTGTGCTGCTCGGTGCTCAGTGGGGTGACGAGGGCAAGGGGAAGGCCACCGACCTCCTCGGTGGATCCGTGGATTATGTGGTGCGTTACCAAGGCGGCAACAACGCCGGTCACACGGTCGTCGTAGGCGACCAGAAGTACGCACTGCATCTCCTCCCCTCCGGAATCCTGTCGCCGGGATGTACCCCGGTCATCGGTAACGGTGTCGTGGTCGACCCGGCGGTCCTGCTCTCCGAGCTGAGCGGTCTGAACGAGCGTGGCGTCGACACGTCCAAGCTTCTGATCAGCGGCAACGCTCATTTGATCACTCCGTACAACGTCACGCTTGACAAGGTGACGGAACGCTTCCTCGGGAAGCGCAAGATCGGCACGACCGGCCGCGGCATCGGCCCGACGTACGCCGACAAGATCAACCGAGTGGGCATCCGCGTCCAGGACCTCTACGACGAGTCGATCCTGGAGCAGAAGGTCGAGGCGGCCCTGGAGCAGAAGAACCAGCTCCTGGCCAAGGTCTTCAACCGGCGCGCGATCGAGGCCGGGAAGATCGTCGAGGAGATGCTCCAGTACGCGGAGCAGATCAAGCCCTACGTCGCCGACACGACGCTGATCCTGAACGACGCCATCGACGAGGGCAAGGTCGTCCTGTTCGAGGGCGGCCAGGGCACCCTGCTCGACGTCGACCACGGCACGTACCCCTTCGTCACCTCGTCGAACCCGACCGCCGGCGGCGCCTGCACCGGTTCCGGCGTGGGCCCCACGAAGATCAGCCGGGTCATCGGCATCCTCAAGGCCTATACGACGCGCGTCGGCGCCGGTCCGTTCCCCACGGAGCTGCTCGACGAGGACGGCGAGGCGCTGCGGCGCATCGGTGGCGAGCGCGGTGTGACCACCGGCCGTGACCGTCGCTGCGGCTGGTTCGACGCCCCGATCGCGCGGTACGCGACCCGGGTCAACGGCCTGACCGACTTCTTCCTCACCAAGCTCGACGTGCTCACCGGCTGGGAGCAGATCCCGGTCTGTGTGGCGTACGAGATCGACGGCAAGCGCGTCGAGGAACTCCCGTACAGCCAGACCGACTTCCACCACGCGAAGCCGATCTACGAGATGCTGCCGGGCTGGTCCGAGGACATCACCAAGGCCAAGACCTTCGACGACCTGCCGAAGAACGCGCGGGCGTACGTGAAGGCCCTGGAGGAGATGTCGGGCGCGCCGATCTCCGCGATCGGTGTCGGCCCCGGCCGCACCGAGACCATCGAGATCAACTCGTTCCTGTAGGGGAAGCGGGCGCTCGCAGCACTGTGTGGGGAAGGGCCCCCGGACCGGTACGCCGGTCCGGGGGCCCTTCCGCGCGTCCGGCCGCCCGCGGGGCGTGCCGGACGCACCTCGCCCGTGCCGCCCGCGCCCGGCCGGGCAAGCAGCCGGTGGGGGAAGGTATGTGAGGGAGCGTCATGTGTCGGCTGATCCACCCGGGAATCCTCGCACAGGGGCTGCTTCGCGGCTCCGGGGAGCGTGACCAGTGGTGCCGTACCGTTACGCGGCGGCACGGCTCGGTACGGCTCGGATCAGTACTCCCCGCAGATCCGCAGTCCCTTCGGGGTCGCGCAGGGCAGATGCCCGTGCGTACGGATCACGTCCTGGCCGCTGCCCCGGCTCAGATAGCCCAGGAAACTGGAGGCCAGCGAGTCGGCGGGCGGCCGGCCGTAGGTGTACGCGTACTCGATCTCCCGGTACGGATAGGTGCTGTCGCCGATCGTGTCGACGGACGGGGCCGCTCCGTCGATCGCGATCCGGTGCAGCCCGGCCGGTTCGCTGCCGGAGCGCAGCTCGCTGTAGCCGATGGCGCCGTCCAGCCGGGCGACCGTGGCCAGGACCTGGTCGGTGCCGTCGAGTTCGCAGCGCACCACCCGGGCCCGCGGATCGTCCTTCGTGGCGCAGTCGCGGGAGGACTGGGCGGGTTCGTTGCGGTCCAGCACGCGGCGCTGGAACACCTCGCGGGTACCGGAGTTGGCGTCCCGGCTGACCAGCAGGATGTCCAGGTCCGGGCCGCCCAGACGGCGCCAGTTGCGGATCTCGCCCCGGTAGATCCGCCGGATGTCGGTCAGCGAGAGATCGCGGACCGGCACCTTGTCGTTGACGACCAGCGAGAAGAGCGAGACGGCGACAGGGGTGTCGCGGAGCTGAGGATAGCCGTCCGGCTTGGGGCCGTCGGAGAGCGCGACGAGCGCGGGGGAGCCGGACTTCCCGGCCCGGTCGCCCTGCGCCGCCAGCTCCCGTATCCCGGAGGTGCTGCCGTGCGTGTCCACGCGGACGGTGGAGCCCTCGCACTCCTTCATGTACTTGTCCGCCAACTCCCGCACGACGGGGGCGAACGCGGTCGATCCGGTCACCCGCAGCTCGCCGCGGGCGCAGTCGAGGGGCGGCGGGGTGTCGTCCCGGATCAGGATGATCGAGGCGAGCGTGACCACGCAGACGGTCAGGGCCACCGTGATCAGCCTGGCGGCCCGGCCGAACAGCGGGGGCTTGTCGTCGGGGCGGGCGGCGCTGTTCGGGGTCACCTCGCCGTCACGGATGCCGCCGGTGATCCTGATCGGGCTGCCGATGTCGGCTCCGGTGAGCAGGACCAGCAGCTTGAAGTGCTCGCCGCGGTTGAGCGGTACCCGGGGCAGCCGGATGAGAGGGCCGGTGTGCCGCATGCCGGCCGCCGGGGTGAAGTGCTCCATCAGGTGCTCGGCTCCGGGCGGCTGGGTGACCGCGATGCCGCGCACGGTGCGTCCGGTGAACTCGACGGTCAGGCCGTGGAGTTCGCGTCCCGTGTAGTCGCTGTCGGCGATGGACTGCGAGCCGTCGTTCTCGATCCGCAGCAGGACGAGCGTCGCATCGGACATGTCCGGGGTCTCGTGGAAGAGGCCGAGCCGGACGTTGGCGCGCCCCTGGCTGACGTCGCTGCCGATCGGGGTGTCCATCTGGACGCGGTAGCCGATGCGCTTGCGGCGCGGTACGCGGCGCTCGAACCAGAGCACCCCCACGGAGGCCAGTACGCCCAGGACGGCGGTGAGTACGGCCACGATGTTCTCTGCGCTGAACCACTCCACGGTTTCCCCCGCACTCCCCCTGCGCGCACGGGCGTGCGCGCGGTGCGACCATCAGTTCGTGTCACCGTACGGGCGCGCGAACCGGGCCGGGGGGACGGCGGCAGAGCGTCCGCCGATGTTCGCCCGCCGTTCAGTGAGGGCGTGCCGGACGATCTCCGCGCGGTGCTCCCGTCTGGTCTAGACCTTGACAGGTCCAGACCAGCGGGGCTTGAGTGTTCGGCACGCCGAGTCGGCCCGTCGGCTCCGCCGGTCGCGGCGTCCGGCGCGCCGCGCCGAAGGAGTGAGCAGCGCTGAACCGCATCAAGAGCCTTCTGACCGTCCTGAGCGCCGTCGTCGCGACGGCCGTCCTTGCCCCCGGAGCCTCGGCCTCCCCGGCCGCCGGGCCTTCCGCCACCGCCCGGCCTTCCGCTGCCGCCGGAATCCCCGGCGCCACGGAGCCGTGCGCGCCGCTGTGGAGCGCCTCCACCGCCTACACGGCCGGTGGCACCGTCTCGCACCACGGGCGCAACTGGAGCGCCAAGTGGTGGACGCACGGCGAGAATCCGGGGGCCACCTCCGTCTGGTCCGACCTGGGTGCCTGTACGGGCGGGGTCCCGGACTTCGTGATCAGCGAGGCGCAGTTCGACGAGATCTTCCCGGAACGCGACGCCTTCTACACGTACCAGGGCCTGATCGACGCCCTGCACGCCTACCCGCGCTTCGCGAACACCGGGACTCCCGCGACGCGCGCCCGCGAGGCCGCGGCCTTCCTGACGCACGCGGACTTCGAGTCGGTCGGGCTGAAGTACGTGAAGGAGATCAACGAGGCCAACTACTGGCGCAAGTGCGACTACAGCCGGCCCTATGGCTGCCCGGCGGGCCAGAAGGCGTACTACGGCCGCGGCCCGATCATGTTCAGCTGGAACTTCAACTACAAGGCGGCGGGGGACGCGTTGGGCCTCGATCTGCTGAACAACCCGTGGCTCGTCGAGCAGGACCCGTCGGTCGCCTGGCAGACCGCCCTCTGGTACTGGAACACCCAGAACGGCCCCGGCACCATGACCTCCCACGAGGCCATGGTCGGCGGCGCGGGCTTCGGTGAGACCATCCGCTCGCTCAACGGCGCGCTGGAGTGCGACGGCGGCAACCCCGAGTCGGTGGCGGCGCGGGTCGCCAAGTACGAGCGCGTCACCGGGATCATCGGTACGGCCCCGGGTTCCGGGCTCACCTGCTGAGCCGCACACACCCGGACGGGCCCGTCCACATGCTGGACGGGCCCGAAGGTTTTCTCCCGGGCCCGCCGGTTCCTCCAGGGCCGGGGCGGGTTGATCCGGACCGACTGCCTCCGGAATTCCCGCTGTTGAGAGCGCTTCCAGCCGTACGATCCGGGCGTCGGGGTGTCCGCGCGCACGCGCAAACCTCCGATCCGTAGATGTGTTCGACATGGTCTAGACCTTGACAGGTCCAGACCATGTCGCTTGAGTGACGGGCACCCCCATGGCGGCGTTCCACGGCCGGACGTGGCGCCGCGCCCTAAGGAGTGATCACGTGATCAGACGCGTCATGAGTCTTCTGGCCGCACTCGGCGCGATCGTCGCGACGATCGTCGTTCTCCCCGCCTCCACGGCCGCGGCGGCCGACTGCGCCCCGGCCTGGAACTCCTCGTCCGTGTACACGGGCGGCGGGTCCGCCTCGTACAACGGGCACAACTGGTCCGCCAAGTGGTGGACACAGAACGAGACTCCGGGCACCTCGGACGTCTGGGCGGACAAGGGCGCCTGCGGCGGCGGTACGGACCCGGGCGAGCCCAACCCCTCGGGCTTCGTCGTCAGCGAGGCGCAGTTCAACCAGATGTTCCCGAACCGGAACTCGTTCTACACGTACAGCGGTCTGACCGCCGCGCTGAGCGCCTACCCGGCCTTCGCCAACACCGGCAGTGACACGGTCAAGCGCCAGGAGGCGGCGGCGTTCCTCGCCAACGTCAGCCACGAGACCGGTGGTCTGGTGCACATCGTCGAGCAGAACCAGTCCAACTACCCGCACTACTGCGACGCGACCCAGCCCTACGGCTGCCCGGCGGGACAGGCCGCCTACTACGGCCGCGGTCCCATCCAGCTCAGCTGGAACTTCAACTACAAGGCGGCGGGTGACGCCCTCGGCATCGACCTGCTCGGCAACCCGTACCTGGTGGAGCAGAACGCTTCCGTGGCCTGGAAGACCGGCCTCTGGTACTGGAACACCCAGAACGGCCCCGGCACCATGACGCCCCACAACGCCATGGTCAACGGCGCCGGCTTCGGTGAGACGATCCGCTCGATCAACGGCAGCCTGGAGTGCAACGGCGGCAACCCCGGCCAGGTCCAGAGCCGCATCGACAAGTACACGGCCTTCACCCAGATCCTCGGCACGACCACCGGTTCCAACCTGAGCTGCTGACTCCGCGGTTCCCCCCACCCGGGCGGGGGGTGCGACCGGCTCCGGCCGGACGCACCCCCCGTTCCGGCGTTCCGCCCCCGTACGCCGAGGGGTCCGTACCAGCTGTACGCCGGAGGCTTCCGTACCCCGGAGGGGCGCTCGCGGGTGGGGGCGCTCGGGCCGAGTGCGCCTCTTGTGCGGCGCCGCCGGGCCTGACCATCATGGATTTTCGACCAGCCTCGGGGGACGGCGTATGGATGTGGCTTCTTCGGCACGGGAGTGGTCGTTCCCGTTCTCCACGGCGGCCCTGCCCCGGCGCAGCCTCACGATGGTCCAGGGCATCGACCTGAGCCCGGGGCCCGACCGGATGCGCGGCATGGAACTGCTGGAGTCCGAGGCGGGCCTGAGCCCGGCGCACCGGCACGCGCACGGCGTGGCGGCCCTGCTGTGCGGCATGCCCTGCCGGGCGGTTCACGCGCTGATGCAGGCAACCGGCGAGAACCCCGACGAGTGCGCGGCCTGGGTCGACCTGGGGACCGCGCTGGCCCGCGCGGGACGGCCCGAGCTGGCCGCCTGGGCCCTGTCGCGGACGCTGACCCCCGCGGTGTCCGGTCCCGACGACGGCGGAGCCCGTCCGGCCCGGCCCTATCCGGCCGGGAGCGAGGAGGAGTACGAGGCCGCCCGCCGGCTGCGGTCGCTCATGGGGCTGATCGAACGGCAGGAAGTGGAACGGGACTTCCTGCGCCTGCGGATCGCCGCCTTCGCGGAGGTCTTCGAAAAGGGTGAGGGAACGCCCGTCGTGGAGGTGTTCATGGCGCTGGCCACGGCGCTCATGGAGCTGGGCCGGAGCCTCGACGCCGCACAGCCGTACCACGAGGCGGCCTCGGTGCTGGACGAAGCCCTGGCGGCGCATCCGGGCGCGCAGGTGCTCGAACATCTCGCGACCGCCCGGATGGCCGGGGGGCCGGTCGCCGAGCGGGACCGGGTGCTGGCCGAGCTGAACCGGGTCATGCCCGGATCACGCGTGGCCCGCGAGGCCCGTCAGCCCGCCATGGCCGACCGGTACTTCAGGGAGTCGGAGGCCGAGTACGAGGCCTCGTTGCTGTACACCGAGATCTGCCAGAACCAGCAGGGCGGCCAGAACCCGGTGGAGCGGATACATCTGCGCTTCGTCTCCTCCGACCACCCGGCCCCGTATCTGGTGGCCTGGATCCGGGCCTCGGCGGACTCCGGACAGCTCGACAGCGCCCGGGGGCTGTCGAAGGCCGCGCTGAGCGGTTCGTTCCTGTCCGGCCAGGACCATCTGGTCCTGGCCCTCGAATTCGGGAAGGGCGGCGTGGAGGACGAGACCCGCGCCCACGCGGAACGGGCCCTGGAGCTGTGCGAGGACGAGGGCGAGCGCGCGGTCGCTGCGGAGCTGCTGACGAGGACCGGCGGGGGAGGCTCATGAGGGACCGGGGCGGCGCGATGATGAGCGTCGCGCTGCGCATGCTGCACATGCCCACCTTCGACGAGGTCCTGGCGGCCATCGACCGGGTTCCGGAGTCGCAACGGCCCGATCTGGCCGCGTCGTTGAGATCGATGTCGGAGATCCACCGGGACATCGGACGGCCCGTCTTCGCCGATCTGGGGGACTTCCTCGCCACGCTCTGCACGCGGGATGTGCCCGGCGGTTCCGGCCGTTCGGGCGGTCCTGGTGGTTCTGCCGGCGAGCACGTGGAGCCGGAGCCGGAGCCGGAGCCGGCCCCGGTCCCGGAGCAGGGCCGCCCGGGAGGCCGGTGGCGCGGATTCGGGCAGGGCCGGCGGAACGATCGGCGGAAACCCCGGGAGGAACTCCGGGAGCAAGGCGGGGAAGAGGGCCGGGAGGAAGCCGGGGCGAAGAGCCGGCCGGCGGATCCCCAGGACTTCCGGACGCTGATACGGATGGCCCACGCCGCCGACAGCCCGCTCACCGCCCATACGCTGCTGCGCCGCCACCGGCACCTGCTGCCGCCCTCGCCGGTGCGGGCCGTGCTCCACCTCATCGGCGACGACCCCGAGGTGCGGAACACCCACGCCCATGTGATGGGCGCCCTCGCCCTGCTGGCCGAGGACGGCGCGGGGCGGGTCACCGCCCGGTCCGACTGGGCGACTCACCTGCGCGCCCGGGGGCGGTACCGAAGGGCGCTGTTCCACGCCTCGCGGGCCGTGGCGGAGCAGCTGGTCGCCGGGGATTCCGGCTCCCTCACCAACGCGTATCTGGGGCTGGCCGCCGTCCTGGCCGAGATGGGTGACGCGGCGGCCGCGGCACAGGTGTACGTCGACGCGGTCGCCGCGGTGGAGGCCGACGGCACCGTGGACCGGCCCCATGAGAAGGCGCTCCGGGTCGAATGCGCCGGTGCCCTGGCCGGGGTGCACCGCTACCGCGAGGCGCTGCGGCAGCTCGACGCGGCGCAGGCCCTGCCCGACGTCCCCGCGGGTGTCCCGCTGCACACCCCGGTCGCCGTCCTGGTTCTGCACGCCCGGGTCTGGCGGGAAGCGGGTGCGCTCGGGGCGGCCACCGATGTCTACCACCGGATTCTCGAAACCGTCGACCGGGCGCAGCCGTCGCAGGAGGCGGTCTGGCACGAGACGGTGCTGGAGCTCGCCGGGTGTCTGGAGGAGCGGGGCAGGGACCGGGAGGCCGCGGAGCTGGTGGAGGAGTCCGTCCTCACCGGCGAGCGGACGGACTCCCGCTTCCTCGCCCCGCTGCGGCACGAGCTGGCCCGGGTCCACATCCGGCAGGGCCGGTTCGAGGAGGCCACGCGGCAGTTGCTGCTGAGCCTGTTCGCCGGAATGACGCCCGGCCCCTTCTGGCCCGGTGTGGGGAACGTCTTCGTGGCGCTGGGCGATCTCGCCCGCGAGGACGACCGGCCGGAGGAGGCCGCGGTCTACTACCGGGACGCGCTGCTCTTCGAACCGGGCAGCGCCGAAGGCACCGGAGGCGGGGAAGGCACGGGTAGCGGGGAAGGCACGGGCAGCGGGGAAAGGGAGCGGTCCGCCGTCCACGTCACGGAGCGTCTGCTCAATGTGCTTCCCGAGGGCAAGGAGCGGGACGGCCTCACCGGCCTGGTGACCACCGGCTGTGCCCGCATCCGCGAGCGGCTCGACAGGATGGGTCCCGTCGACGGTGTCCCGCCGCTCCGGACGCGGGTCATGGAGCGGCTGTGGCATGTCTCCGAGGACGACGGGGAACGCCGGGAGCTGGCGCGCGAACTGCGGTCCGGCATCGAGGGGGCCGTCGAGCGCGACGACTGGAGCGCCCTGAAGGAACTCGCGGTCCGGGCCGCCGGGGTGGTCGAGGACAGCGAGGGTGCCGAAGGAGCGGTCACCCTGCTGCGCACCGTCCTGGCCCATGAGGAGAGGCAGGGCCGCTCCGAGGACAGCATGTGGGTCAGGCTCCCGCTGGCCCGGCTGCTCGCCGGGCTCCCCGGCCATGACCAGGAAGCGTTCGACGAGCTGTGGGCCTGTCGTGAACTGCTGGGCAGACGCGGTGTCTTCGGGCCGGTGCGGATGTCCAGTGACGAGCTGGCGGGCCAGGCACTGCCCGTGTACGAGGAACTGATCGGGCTGCTCCTGGACCGGGGCGAGCGGCTGGGACTGCCGGTGGGCGGCACGGCCGAACAGCTCGCGTTCGTCCTGCACGAGGAGGGGAAGTCCCGTTCCGTCGTCGAGGGGCTGGCCCTCCACCCGCTGCCGCCGCCCCTGGGCGTGTCCCGGGAGGTGCTGGCGGAGGAGGCCGGGCTGCTCCTGACCGTGCGCCGGATCCTGGCGGGTCTGGAGAGCGGGGCGCCGACGGCCCGTGCCGGGGCCTCGTACGTGACGTCCATCCAGCAGCGGCTCGACAGCATCAGCGCGTCCATCGGCGCGGTCGCCCCGGGGTACGAGCGTCTGCGCCGCGCCCTGGGCGCCGATGCGCGGGACGCCGCCCGGCTGGTGGAGCGGCACGCGCCGGACGAGGGGATGCTCCTCGTCTCGTACTTCGTGGGGCACCGCGAGACGTTCTGCTTCGTCATCGCCTCGGGCGAACTCCGGCTGCGCACCTACCGCATCGCGCTGGGCCGGGCGGAGCTGCACACGAGGGTGGAGGCCGTCCGGCGGCTGGTGGACGGGGACGGGTCCGTGTTCCCCAGCATTCCGCCCATCCGGCCCCGCCGCCCGGTGCCGCTGCCCCTGGAGGAGCTGTCCGCGCTGCTGCTGCCGTTCCAGGACGCGCTGGGTGACCGGGAGCTGATGTGTGTGGCGCCGCACGGTCCGCTCGCCGTTCTCCCGCTCACCGCGCTCCGGCTGGCGGACGGGGCGTACGTCGGGCAGCGCGCGGCCACGGTGTACGCCCCCAGTGTCTCGGCCCTGGAGTACCTGCTCGGCGCCGGTCCCGCACCGCGCGGACGCGCCCTGTGCGTGAACGTGGCGGCGGACGAGGACCTGGCGGCCTCGGGCGACACGGGCTTCGAGTCGTACCGGCTGCCCGGGGCGGACGGCTGGCAGGTGACCGAGCTGTCCGGGCTCGCGGCGACACCTCACGCGGTGCTGAGCGCGTTCGAGGAGTGCGACCTGGCGTACGTCGCCTGCCACGGGTACGCCGGGGGCAGCGACCCCCGGGACGCGGCGCTGATCCTCTCCGACGGCCGGAGGCGCCCGAGCCGGGAACTGTCCACCCGTTCCCCGGACGCCCTGCCCTTCCTGCTGCGGGCCCGCGAACTCACCACACCGCGCGGTCTGCCGGGCACGGTGGTCCTGCGGGCCTGTTCGGCGGGCTGGCAGGCCCCCGCCCACCGGGGCGAGGACTTCACGGGCCTGACCCGCTCCCTGTTCCGCGAGGGGACCAGGACGGTGGTGGCCCCCGTCTGGCGTGTGTACAGCGGCAGTTCGGCGGAGCTGCTGGACCTGTTCATCCGCAACCGCATGGCGGGGCTGCCGGTCTGGAAGGCCATGTGGCGGGCGCAGCAGAGCTTTCTGGCCGACACCGAACGGCCGTATCTTTCGCATCCGTACCACTGGGCGGGCTTCGTCCCGCTGGGAGACTGGAGATGACCATGAGGGAAGCGGACCTCGACACCCTTGACGACCGTGCCGTGGTCCTGGCGCTCGAAGAGATCTCGTACGCCCTGGCGGCACGGCACCCGGACGGTCCCCGGGATCAGTACGAGGCGTGGGCGGTGCTGGAGGCGGTCTGCGCGGCGGCCGGTGAACTGAGCCCCACACGAAGGGAATTGGCGTCACCGGAGACCGCGCGCCGGGTGCTCTCCGCGCTGGCGGAGGACGGGCGCAGCGCCGATCTGGTCGGTCCCGTCCTCGCCGATCCGCCCGCCGACGACCAGATGGCGCTGGAGAATCTCACCGACGACCTGATCGTGCTGGGCGCGGTGGTCGGCTGGCTCCGGCTCCGGGTCGGTGTCTCGTTCAAGCGGAAGGACGGCAGGAACACGGTCTCGTTCGAGGTGGAACAGAAGCCGGCCTCCGACCGGGTCCTCCAGTCGCTGGCCCGCGCCGTCCTGGAGTTCGTCCAGCAGCGCCAGCCCTGACGGCCGGGTTCCGGATCGCGGTCAGGCGCGGGCGGCCAGATCCGCGTACGGCGGCGGCAGCGGCATGCCGAAGCGCCGGTGCAGTGCCAGCACATCGCGGATGTCGTTGTCGTCGATGGCGTAGCCGGTGTGCGAGTGCACCTGGAACTCGGCGGTCACGCAGGCCACCGTCCGGCCCAGGACCGTACCGGTGCCGTCGAGGGAACCCACGGGATGGGCAAGGCCGTTGGGCCCGTGGACGGGCTCGCCCCGTTCGTCGAGAAGGGTCGTGGAGAGGTCCACGAGGTGGACGTCGACGCGCCGGTCCGCCGTGTCGCTCAGCACCCAGTTGAAGGGGCCGCCGTCGTGCCAGAGCGTGAACGAGGCGTTCGCCATGACCTCGGTGCACCGGTCCCGGTCGGAGTGCCGGACCACGATGTCGAGATCGTCGTGCGCGCGGGTCTGCCTGCCGAGCAGGGCGTCCACGCCCCAGCCCCCGTCGAGCCATACGTCCACCCCGGCGCCGCCGAGAAGGTCGAGGATGTCCAGCACGTCTTCGGCGCTCATCATGATGCTCATGATCACAGGAAACCGGCGACAGCGACCACCCCCGTGAGCCGCTGCCGCCGCGCTCCCCGCGCGTTCCGGACCCGTCCCCCGTCGTCCCCCGACGACTCCCGATGTCCCCCGTCGTCGCCGACGTGCCGGAACACGTTCGGACCCTAGGCCGTCGGGCGGTGGAGCGGCAGGTTCATTTCGCCCTGTGTGGCGCATCGGGGGTATCAGTCCGCACAATCAAACCGGTACGCTGCACTCCGGTTTCAGGCCGAACGGACGGTTTCCGGCCAGTCGCCGGCTCGCGGGCCGGGTGCGGCGAGCCGAGCGGCACCACCGAGATCGTGACGATCAGCGAGAAGAGGACCCTGTTGCGCGCGCGGGAACGGGCCGACGACGTACTGCGGATGCACCGGCTGGTGCGCACCGGCGGCACACCCGAGCTGTTGCACTGGCTGTCGGGACGCGCGGGCGGCTGGGCCGGGCTCGTCGACGGCGACGGCACCGTCCTGCACGCGGTATCCGCCGCCCCGGCCCCGCACCTGCCGGCCCCGCACCTCCCCGCACCCGATGCCCCCGCCGCCCCGGACGCCGCCGAGCTGGCGGCCGAGGGCGCGCGGGCCCTGACGGCGCGTGGCGCCAAGGCGCACTCCCTCGACTCGGCCACACACACCGCGCTGCTGTTCCCGCTCGACGCACCGCCCGCCCCGGCGCTGGCCGTCGTCGTCCCCCGGCCGGTGCCCGCCGGGCTCACCGCCCTGCTGGCCGACGCGCTGGCCCCGGCGGCCCTGTGCTGGCGGGCCGAGACGGTCGAACGCAAGCGGCGCCGGGTCGACCTCGCGGAGTCGCGGGGCCGGGAGGCGGTGCTGCACCTGCTGATGACGGGCCAGTTGTCCATCGCCCACCAGGTGGCCGGCGCGCTGCGCCCCAGGCTCCCCGACCCGGTGCGGGTGTGCGTCGTGGAGTGTGCGGGCGGGCAGCGCGACGAGGTGGCGCGGGTCTGCGCGGAGGCGGACGGCGGGCGCTCCTGGATCGTGCGGTGCCCCGTCTACGCCAGCCACCTCATCCTCGTCATGCCGGCAGGGGGCAAGGGGGACGAACCGCTCGACGAGAACGTCGCCGCTCTCGTGGACGACTGCGTCGTGGGCGTCAGCGAACAGCTGCCGCTCCCGGACACGGCGACCGGATACCGCCAGGCCTTCCACGCCCTCGCCGTCGCCCGTGGACTTCCCGGCCGGCACGCCAGGTTCGGGGCCTCGCCGGAGCCGGCACTCGTCGTCGGCCGGGCGGGCGCGCTGTGGGCCGATGCCCTGCTCGCCCCGCTCCTGCACCACCTGCCACGCCGCTCCCAGGACCCGGGAAGCCAGGAACTGGCGGCCACCGCCGCGTCCTGGCTGTCCTTCTCGACCCACGCCACGGAGCACCTGAAGGTGCACCGCAACACCCTGGCCGCCCGGCTCAGGCTCATCGGCGAACTGCTCGGTCTCGACCTGGGCACTCTCGCCGACCAGGCCGCCCTGGACCTGGCCCTCCGCATCCGTGCCACCCCGGCCCCCCGCCGGACAGCCACCGGGACGGCGCCGGGCGGGGAGACAGCGGAATCAGCGGGAACGGCAGAGGCGGCGCACGACCTCGAAGAGATCCTGCGCCGCCCCGCCGTCCGCGCCTGGGCAACCCAGCAACTGCGCCCCCTGGAAACGGCGGACACACCGGCCCCGGACACCGCCCGTGCCACGCTGCGTACCTGGCTGGACCGAGAGGCCCAACTCGGCCCGACCGCCGCCGCGCTGGGCATCTCCGTCCCCGGGACCCGCAAGCGCCTGGCCCGGCTCGAAACCGTGCTCGGGCGCTCGCTGCTCCAGGCCCCGAGCGCCCGCTACGACCTGTGGCTGGCGTTCAGGGCACTGGAGCTCGGACCGGGCCCCCGGTCCGCTACTTCGTGAAGATGAAGTACTTCCAGGCGCCGTGGGTGGTCGAGTTCACGCTGTCACCCGAGGAACCGTTCACGTACGAGGCGCGGACCCGCATCCTGTAGCCGGTCTCATGGGTACCGGTGAGCGTCACGATCGACTTCCCGTTGCTGCCCAGCTTGAAGTACTGCTGGCCCGCGTCGTACCACTTGCCCTGGTAGTAGAGCTCCAGGGACAGCTTGTGCGAGCGGCCCGGGTAGTAGCTCATGGTGTTCGTGAAGACCGGGTTCTTCTTCTTGTGGAAGTACGCGTACGACGTCTTGCCGATCTTCGCCGTCTTGTACTGCTTGGAGATGGAGGTCGATACCTTCACCTTCGCGTACGCGGTCGACTTGACCGACTTCGACGCGCTCCGGGCATCCCCGGCGAACACGGCGGTGACCGTCGTGTCGCGCTTCATGTCGACCGTGACGGACAGGTTCCCCTTGGAGTTGACCTTGCCCTTCTTGGCCAGCTTCTTCGGCTTGTCCGAGCCGAAGGGGTCCACCCACAGCTCGACGACGCGGTTCTTGTACGTCTTGCCGAGGTGCGCCGTGAACGAGACGTCCTTGCCGTACGAGTAGACGTCCTTGTTCCGGTTCAGCGTCAGCGAGGTCGCTGCGCGGGAGACGGCGACCGAGTCGGCCCCGGAGGCCGCGGAGTGCGTCGCGTCGCCCGCGTAGCCGACCCGGTATGTCACCGTGCCGCCGGCGGGCGGGGTGTCGGTGAACGAGAACGTGCCGTTCGACGCCAGCGACACCGAGCCGAGCGACTTGCCCTTCGGCGAGTCGACGTCGGTGCGCACGACGGAGACCTTGGTGCCCGCGGGGAACGCCGCCCCGGACGCGGCCTTGCCGGTCACCGTGAGCTTCTTGGCGCGGGTCGCCTTGGACGGCGCGTTCACCGTGAGGCTCACCGCCGACTTGGTCGGGTCGGTCAGCACCCGCAGGGCGTAGACGTCGCTGTACACGTTGGTCGTGACGGCGAAGACCCGGCTGCGGTCCGGCGCCCAGGCGAGGCCCGCCTCATGGAGGTCGTTGGTCGCCGTGATGCTGCCGGTCGAGTACGGGATGTCGTAGGTGCGCAGCGGCTTCGTGGCGCCCTGCCGGTAGACGAAGACGTCGGGGGACGACTGGGTCGTCCCGGCGGCCACCATGCCGTCCGGCGCTACGGCCACCGCCGCGCCGTGACTGCCGGTGTTGTACGCGCCCACCCGGGACAGGTCCGAGGTCGAGTACGCCTGCGCCTGGTACGGGGACCCGCCGCCCGTCACCAGCAACTGCTTGCCGTCCGGTGTGACGTCGAAGTCGGAGAGGTAGGACTGGTACTCGCCGCCGGAGCTGTCCGGGCCGTACGCCACGCGCTCGGGCGTTCCCCCCGCCACGTCGTACACCGCCAGCGCGATGAAGCTGCTGCCCTCCTGGGCGGCGGCCAGCACGTTGGGTGCGGCGGGGTCGGAGGCCAGCCTCGGGGCCGAGTACCAGCTGTTCCCCCCGCCCTCGGGAAGCGTCACCGTGGCTTCCGGAACCGTCAGGTCGATCGACCCGATCTGGCCCCGGTAGGCGACGTCCAGGGCGTTGAAGCCGAACCAGAGCTTGCCGCCCGCGAGAGCCGGATACTTCGGCTCGATGCCCTTGCCGAGCGCGTACCGCTTGCTCTCGGTGAGGGAGGCGGTGTCGATCGCGGCGATCGACCCGTCGCCGGGCACCGCCGCGTACACGGTGCCGGAGTCCTTGGACAGTTCCAGTCCGAGCACGCCGGGCAGGGAGGCGATCGTGCCGACGACCTTGCCGCTGTAGTCGGTCGCGACGACCTTGCCGGACTTCGGGTCACTGATGAAGACCCGGTGGTGGACGCCGTCCACCACGATGTCGCCGCTCGATGCGATCGGCAGCGACGTACTGGAGTCGGCGGCGGCCGGGTTCGCCGCACCGCCGACCAGTACTACGGAGCTGAAGAGGACCGCGAGCGCTGTCGCGGTCGAGATTCTGCGCGTGCGCACAGTGACGTATACCCCCACGGTAGGCGGGCCGCTTGGCACCCGGAGATGAGAGAGGGGTGCGGCCCGAATCGCAGGGTATGGCATGACAATGACACCCAGGGCGCAATTATGGTGACGATAGGGGAGCGAAGGGCGCTCCCGCGCTCCCCGTCGTACCGTCGCGGGTGAGGCCGGCGGCGGGCGGGGGCGGGCGGGGGCGGGCCGCGCTCAGTCGATCAGATTGCGGAGGCTGAGGTAGAGCACCGGGTACTGGCCGTTGTCCGTGACGCCGATGCAGAGGTCGCGCCGGTCCAGGAGTCAGCCGTTGGGGCGGCAGGTCTCGTGCGGTCGGTTCAGGCGGCGGATGATCTCCTGGCGGGACAGGTTCTCCTTGCTGCCGATCCGCACCGTGCGGTAGCAGCCGCCGGACCCGCATCCGGTGCCCTGCGACTCGATGGTGAGGCCGGCGGGCAGCGGGGGGACCGCGTCGGCGGGCGGGGCTTCGGAGCCCTCGCTGTTGAGCACGACGTACAGCAGGGAGGCCACCAGGACGAGGGCGAACTGCGTGCCCAGGAAGCCGATGGCGCCGTTGCGCCGGGGGATCCAGTCCGCCGGGCCGGGGCCCTTCCCGCCGTGCTCCAGGACCGCGCCGAACGCGATGACGGCCGGCGCGAGGACCGCGTGGACGAGGTGGGCGTCGGCCCGGGGTATGTCCAGCCAGGTCTGCTGGGCGGCGACCAGCAGGCACGCCTCGGCCAGCAGGAACCCGCCCACGGTCAGGCCGACCCCCCGGCTGCGGGCGAGCATCCTCCAGACGACCAGAGGCGCGGCGGCGAAGAGTATCCCCAGGACGGACCACATGTGACGCATGCCCCCCACACGACGACAACGGCAGCACGACGGGGGACGTCGTGCTGCCGCTGTCCGGTTCCGAGGAGGAGCGGTGCCTACTTGGTGGGGATGTAGTCGAAGTTCGGCGTCAGGGTGCCGAAGAGCGAGCCGACGCGCGGTGCTTCGCCGCCGGTCACGGAGCGGAAGATGCTCGCCGCCTCTTCCGTCATGTAGAACGGCGCCTGCTTGATGCGGAAGCCGGTGAGGCTGGGACGGGCCCCGGCCATCACCTCCACGTAGGTGGACTCCGCGATCGTGACCTCGTCGTCGAACGGCACGCCGTCGACCAGGACGCCCGCGGAGTAGGCCGGGGTCGGCATCACGCGGATGTAGGTCGGCTTGAGGGTGATGGTCTTGCCGGAGGCCGCGTGGTGGAAGTTCAGGCCGCCCGGGTAGAAGATCCGGCCCTGGGAGTCGAGGCCGTCACCGGCGGTCGAGCCGATCGGCATGGAGAAGCCGCGGGCATCCTTGTCCATGGCGAACGGGCCGATGGCATCCAGCGTGATGCCCTCGCGCTTCATCCAGTCGATGGCCTCGTCGCTCAGGGCGACCTGCGCGTCGCCCCACGGGGAGATGTACGCGCCCGGGAACGGCGCCGCGACGGCGGCCCGGGGAGCGGCTGCGGCCTGCTGCGGGGCGGAGGCCCCGGCGGAGCTCATCCCCAGCGGGAGCGCGAGGGCGGCCAGGGCGGCGAGGACGGTGAGGCGGCGGAATCCGTGCATGCTCATGGACCTTCTTGTGTGTGGGGGGAAGGGGCGGAGCCGGAGATCCGGTCCGCGGTGCGCCCAACAGGGTGGGGGGCAGGCCGAGTTCGTCGGAGGTCGGCGAGACCGAGGAACGCCCGGCCTCCTGTTGGGGCAGGTCCATCCATGCATAGTTGAGGCGAAGATCAAACCGCGCCTCACCCCATAGACGGAAAACTGCACGCGACTGGGTGCCTTGGGGGTGAGAAGGCCGCATGGGGATCGGTGAAACGATCACTCTGGTGCGGCTCCACTCCCCCCACACCCAGTACTGGAGATCCGCATGTCCGGACCGGACGACGTTCCTGGATTCAACAGACTTCCGCGTCGGAAGCCGTACTTCTCGCGCCGCAGGCTCTGTGCGCTCGCCGCCTCCGTCGCCGCCCTGACGGCCGCCTCCGTCGCGGGCCCGCTCACCGGAACCGGGCAGGCGGGCGGCCACATCGACGCACCGTCGTCCGTGTCCGACGCCCCGGCGGACATCACCGACGTCTATGCCTTCACCAGCCCCGACGACACCGACATGGTGACCCTGATCGCCAACGTCCGGCCGTTCCAGGTGCCGGGGACCGCGGCGAACGCCCTGGTGGACTTCCCGTTCGCCACCGGGGCGCGGTACGAGATCCACACGGACGCCGACGGGGACGGGGCGCCGGACGCCACGTACCGCTGGACGTTCCGCGACGAGGACCGCCGGCCGTTCGGGATGGGCCCGAAGGTCGGCCCGCTGCCGGTGACCTCGCTGGAGGACCGTTCGCTGGGGGTCCGGCAGAAGTACACGCTGGAGAGGATCGCGGCGGACGGCACGAGCAGGACGCTGTTGCGCGACGCCATCGCCTCGCCCACCAACACCGGCCGTGTGCTGATGCCCGACTACGGCAGGCTGCGCGCCCAGGCGACCCGTGATCTGCCGGGCGGCGGCCGTACGGTCGCCACCCAGGCGGCGGACTCGTTCAAGGCGGACACCCAGGTGTTCGGGCTGTTCACCGTCGGGACCTCGGGCCCGGTGCCCGGCTGGCTGCCCGACGCCCAGCCGCTGTCGGCGCTCAATGTGAACAGCCTGGTGCTCCAGGTGCCCAAGAGCGAGGTGGCGCTGAACGGCGACGTCGAGCGCAACCCGGTGATCGGCGTCTGGTCGACCGTCTCGCGCCAGGGCGCCGACCTCGGCAGCGGTCTGGCCGCCCAGGCACCCTCGTACCGGCAGGTCTCCCGCAACGGCACCCCGCACCTCGCGTTCGCGGTCCACGGCTCGACGATCGGCCTGTCGAAGCCCGGCGGGCCCGAGGACCGGTTCCAGGCCCGTGCCCCGAAGGACGACCACCTGGACGACGCCTTCGTCGCCGCGGTGCTCGACCCCGCGCCGCCGCACCGGATCGAGGCGGCCCAGGGGCGCAAGGCTCCGGCCACCCCGCGCCGTGACATCCAGGCACTGTTCATGAAGGGGATCGCCAAGGGCAACGGTTCGCTGTTCGGCTTCGACCTCAACAGCCATGCCCTGAACGGCGATGCGGACGCCTCGCGCATCGTGCTCGCCGAGCAGCTCCGCCTCAACCTCACCACGCCCGTCACCGCCGATCCCCGGGCGCACGGGGTCCTCGACGGTGACCTCCAGGGCTTCCCCAACGGCCGCCGTCTGAACGACAACATCGACGGACCACTGATCCGCATGCTGGAGGGCGAGCCGGCGGGCCCGTCCGCACGCGGTCTGCTGCCGGACCCGGTCGTGCGCCTCGAACCCGCCGACGCACGGGCGACGTTCCCCTACGTCAACCTCCCGCACGCGGGCCCGTGAGGGGTCTGCTCACCGGGGCGGCCGGAGCCGTGGCCGTGACCGGCTGTGTGGCGGGCCTCCTGTACCTGGGGCCCGGCACCGGCCGGCCCTCGCCGGATGCCCCGGCCGCCGCCCCTCCCGCCGCAGCGGTCGCGGCGGGTGGAGCGGGTGGCGCGGTCGAGGCCGCGCGCGAGCGCACGCGGGCGTACCCCGACGACCCCACCGTCTGGGCCGCCCTCGGCCACGCCGAGATCGAGGCTGCCCGCACCGCGCTGGACGCGGCGCGGCTGGACGCTGCCGGGCGAGCCCTGCGCCGTTCGCTGGACCTCGACGGCACGGACAACTACGCCGCGCTCACCGGACAGGGGCTGCTGGCCAACGCCCGGCACGAGTTCGCCGAGGGGCGCGCGCACGGGCTGCGGGCCACCAGAATGGCCCCGGACCGGCCCGACGGGTACGCGATCCTGGCCGACGCGGAGATCCAGCTCGGCCACTACCCGGCGGCCCGCACCGCCGTGCAGCGGATGCTGGACCTCGCCCCGGCCTCGGCGGCGTACAGCAGGGCCGGCTACGACCTGGAGACGAACGGCCGTCCCGAGGACGCCGCCATCGCGCTCCAACGGGCCGTGGACAGTGCCGCGACGAACGACGAACGGGCCTTCGCGGAAGCCCGGCTGGGCGACCTCGCCTGGTCCCGGGGCGCGGTCGGCCGGGCGGAGAAGCACTACCGGCGTGCCCTGGACGCCGTACCCGGCCACCCCTACGCGCGGGCCGGCACGGCCAGGGTGCTCGCCGCACGCGGGCGCACGGACGAGGCGATGGCCGCGTACGAACGGCTGCTGGAGCGGACCCCGCTGCCGCAGTTCCTCCTGGAGGCCGTGGAGTTGAGGCGTTCGGCGGGCGGCGACAGGGACGGCGGTGGCGGTGGCGGTGGCAGCGGTGGGGAGCGGGCCGCGCTGGACGCGCAGGTACGGCTGTCGCGGGCGGACGGCGGACCCGTCGATCCGCACGTCGCGCTGTACGCGGCCGACCACGGTGACCCGGCCGTCGCGGTCGAGCTGATGCGCCGCGAGTGGAAGCACACCCGCAGTGTGATCGCCGCCGACGCGCTGGCATGGGCACTGCACCGGGACGGGCGGAACGCGGAGGCGATGGAGTACGCGCGCAGGGCGTCCGCGACCGGGTGGAAGAACGCCCTGTTCCGCTACCACCTGGGGGCGATCGAGCACGCGCTCGGCCTGCCCGGAGCCACCGGCCACCTGCGCGAGGCGCTGGCGCTGAACCCGCGCTTCTCCCCGTACCACGCCCCGCGCGCCGAGGAGATGAGCCGGACATGAGGCAGCCACGCCGGGCGTCGGCCGTCCTGCCCGCCGCGCTCCTGCTGGCGCTCGCGGCAGCGCCTCCGGCACTCGCGCACCCCTTGGGCAACTTCAGCGTCAACCACCACGACGGGCTGCGCCTGACCCGGGACGCGATCGAGGACACGGCGGTCGTCGACAGCGCGGAGATCCCCACCGCCCAGGACGCCGACGCCACGGACACCGACCACGACGGGTCCGTCTCGCGCCGCGAGGCCACCGCGCGGGCCGCCGGCCGCTGTGCGGACCTGGCCCGCCGGACCCGGGCTTCGGTGGACGGTCAGCGGCTCGACTGGCGGGTACGCGGAGCGCGCCTCACGTACGCCGACGGTGCGGCCGGTCTGTCCGTGGCGCGGCTGACCTGTGTGCTGCGGGCCGGAGCGGACCTGTCGGCACCCGCAGCGATCACGTTCGCCTCGTCGGCGGACGCGTCGCGCACGGGGTGGAAGGAGATCACGGCGGTCGCGGGGACGGGGGTGCGGCTGACGGCCTCCCCGGTGCCCGCGACCAGCCCGAGCGACGTGCTGCGCCGCTATCCGGCGAACGGCGGCGACGAGCCCTCGGCCGTGGTGTCCGCGACGCTGCGTACGGAACCGGGGGGCGCGGGGGCGGGCGCGCCCGGTCCCGGAGCGGTCGCGGGCACGCCGGTGGACGAGGCGCCGGGCGCGCGGGCGGTGGACCGGGGCGCGGTGCTCTTCCCCGCCGTGGAGAACCGCCTCACCGACCTCATGGCGGGCCGTGATCCCACCCTGCCGGTCGGCCTGCTGGCGGTGCTGCTGACACTGCTGCTGGGCGCGGGCCACGCGGCGCTCCCGGGCCACGCCAAGCTCGCGGTGGCCGCCTGTCTGGCCCGCCGGGAGGGCGGCGTACGGGCGGCGGTCGCGGTGGGCGCGACGGTGACCGTGACGCACACGGCCGGGGTGCTCGTGATGGGCCTCGTGCTGACAGCGGGCGGCGGGCTGCTGGGGGAGCGACTGCTGGGCTGGCTGGGTGCGGTGAGCGGGATGGTGCTCGCGGTGCTGGGAACGGTGCTGGTGGTATCGGCGGTGCGGGGAGTGCGGGCGGGGGGAGGCTCGGGCCGCCTGCTGCACGGGCACCACCACCATCACCACCCTCACGATCCCTCGCACCATCACGAGGACGGTCATCACGGGCAGGAGCACGGGCACGGACACGGACACGGGCATGGACACGGGCACGGGGGTGAGCCGGCGCACGGGCACAGCCACGGGCACAGTCATGAACAGGGTCGTGCGGGCCGTCGCAAGGGGCTTCCCGCGCTGCTCGGTGTCGGGCTCGCGGGCGGTCTGGTCCCCAGCCCCTCCGCGCTCGTCGTCCTGCTGGGCGCGATCGGGCTGAGCCGTACGTACTTCGGCGTGCTGCTCGTCCTCGGCTACGGCCTCGGCATGGCCCTCACCCTGACCTCCGCCGGGCTGCTGCTCGCCGGAGGCGGGAGCCGACTCGCGGCGCTGGGTGAACGGCGGCTTCCGGCGCTGCGCCGTTACACCCCGTACGGAGCGGTCCTGACGGCCGTCGCGGTTCTGGCGGTCGGTATCGGTCTGACGGTGCGCAGCCTGCTGTGAGGGGGCTCGCGGCGTGCGGGGAGGGTCACTCGGACTTCGTGTAGACGAGGCTCTCGTCGGTTCCGGCGGTCGCCCGGCGCAGGGTGCCGTCCGCGAGCAGGGTCAGATCGGTGGCCCGGCCGGGGCTGCACGAGGTCGAGGGCTGGCCCTCGGAGACGGTGGAGGGGCCGATGTGGACCTGGTCGTCGGAGGCGGGCCTTTCCGCCAGGGGTGCCTTGAACACACAGTGGTAGGTGCCGCCGGAGGCCAGCGGGCCGTCCGCCGTCAGGGAGAGGACGGGGTCGCCCACCCGGCCCTGCCGGATGACGAGGCGGCGGGTCGACGGTCCGGAGTCGCCGTCGATGGTGCCGGTCCAGGTGCCTATGTAGTCGCCGGGTACGTGACCGTCGCCGTTCTTCGGGTCCGGGGAGGGGGAGTTGGACGAGGTGGTGGTGCCGGTGCCCTTGCCGTTCATGAAGGCGTACACGGACCCGCCCGCCCCGACGGCGACGACCAGGGCGACGACCACGAGGGCGATGGTGGAACCGACGGAGCGGCGCCGTGGCGCGGCGGGGGTCTGATACGTCGCGGCGAACGGCTGGCTGAAGGTCTGGTGGTGCGCCTGCTGCGCCTGCTGCGCCTGCTGCGCCTGGTGGCCCGGGTGAGGCTGGGGGCTCGGCTGAGGCTGAGGGTGGTGCAGGGGAGTCTGGGTCTGGTGGGTCTGGTGAGGCAGGTGGTTCTGGTGAGGCTGGGGGTGCGTCTGCTGGGCCTGGTGGGGCTGTTGGTGGGGGCGGCTCTGCTGCCCGGCGGCCGTCCGGTGGTACGTCGGTGAGGTGGGCGCTCCGCCGTTCGCCCCGCCCTGTGCCCCGCCGTTCGCCCCCGACGGCGGCTGCTCCGGATCCTCGGAGTCGAGCAACTCCACCGCATGGCGACCGAGTTGGGCGATGAGCCTGCCGGGGAGCCAGGTCTCGGTCGCCTCGGACTCGCCCAGCCGCTCCAGGATCTCGTCCGTGGACGGACGTGCGGCCGGATCCTTGGCGAGGCAGTCCGCGATCACCTCGACCAGGCCCACCGGGACGCCCGTCAGGTCCGGGTCCTCGTGCGCGATGCGGAACATCAGGGCATGGACGCCACCGCTGTCGGCGGAACCGAACGGCAGGCGGCCCGTCGCCGCGTACGCGAGGACGGAGCCGAGGCAGAAGACATCGCAGGCGGTGGTCACGCGCTCGCCGCGGACCTGCTCCGGAGCCATGAAGCCCGGTGACCCCACCAGCGCGCCGGTGCGCGTGAGGCCGCCGTCGGCGACGGTCTCCATGGCGCGGGCGATGCCGAAGTCGATGACCCGGGGGCCGTCGATGGTCAGCAGGACGTTGGACGGCTTGAGGTCGCGGTGGATGAGTCCGGCGCCGTGGATGTGCTGGAGGGCGTGGGCGAGGCCGGACCCGAGCTGCTGGACCGAGCGTTCGGGCAGGGGGCCGTACGCCCCGGAGGCCGACGCGGGCCCGCTCTGGCGTCCGGAGACGATGTGCTGGAGTGAGGGACCGGCGACATAGCCGGTGGCGACCCAGGGGACGGGAGCCTCGGTGTCGGCGTCCAGGACCGGGGCGGTCCAGGCCGCGCCCACTTGGTGGGCGGCGCGGACCTCCTGCCGGAACCGGGCGCGGAACTCGGGCTGTTCGGCCAGTTCGCGGCGGACGAGCTTGAGGGCGACGGTTCGGCCGCGGTCGGACCGGGCGAGGAAGACCATGCCCATGCCGCCCTCTCCCAGGCGGCCGAGGAGCCGGTATGCCCCGATCCGGTGCGGGTCGTCCGACCTCAGCTTCTCCATGGTGCGATTCCTCCCCCGTACGGCCGTGGCAGACCGTGTTCGAGAATAGCGGCGGACCCCACCCCGTGTTCCCGGAGCCCGACAGGTCCTGCGGACACGGCCTGGAACACGGCCTGCGGGACAGCCTTTAGGGTTCCGGGCGGGGAGCCGCGGAGCGGGTGGAGCGCCGGGCCACCGACCGCCCCGAACGTGAGGAGACTGGGTGCGCCTGCAAGGGAAGACCATCATCGTGACGGGAGCCGCGCGGGGCGTCGGCCGGGCCTGTGCGCTGGCGTTCGCCCGGGAGGGCGCCGATCTGGCGCTGCTCGATGTGTGCGGTGACATCGAGGGTGTTCCCTACCCGCTGGGGACCGCGAGCCAGCTCGCGTACACGGCGCAGCTGTGCCGCGAGCAGGGGGCCGCCGTACTCACCGCCGAGGCCGACCTCCGCGACCGCGCGGCGCTGAGCGCGGCCGTGGACCGGACGGTCGAGCGGTTCGGCCGCGTCGACGTACTCCTCAACAACGCCGGGATCGCGGCGCCTTCGGGAAAGGCCGCCCATGAGGTCACCGAGGACGAGTGGCAGGTGATGCTCGACATCAACCTGTCCGGTGCCTGGCGGATGACCTCCGTGGTCGGCCCCCTGATGATCGCCCAGCGGTCGGGCAGCGTGATCAACGTCGCCTCGACCGCCGGTCTGGTCGGATACCGGAACTTCGCCGGGTACACGGCGTCAAAACACGGGCTGATCGGCCTGACCAGGGCGACCGCACTCGACTACGCGCCGCTGAAGGTACGGGTCAACGCCCTGTGTCCCGGATCGGTCCGGGACGACGGCCCGGCCGAGGGCCGGATGCTCGCCGAGATCGCGAGGTCGCTCGACCTCCCGGTCGCCGGACACGAGGAGACGTTCGTCCAGTCGCAGCCGATGAACGCGCTGATCGAACCGGAGGACGTGGCCGGGGCGGCCGTCTGGCTCGCCTCGGACGAGTCCCGGCAGGTCACCGGCTCCGTACTCACCGTCGACGGCGGCTTCACCGCACGGTGACGGCTGCGAGCGGGTGCGGGTGCGGGTGCGGGCGTGAGTGCGGATGCGGGCGCGTGCCGGGCCGCGCCCGCCGACCGGGGGCGGCCCGGGGTCACTTCCCGGCCGCGCCGGGTTCCCCGCCGATGGATGCCTGGTAGGCGTCCGCATAGGTGGGAGAGTCCATGACCAGGCCGTCGCAGAACGCGGCGACGTCGTCGCCGATGAGTTCCAGGACCCCCTTGCCCGCGGCGGCGCCCTCCTCGAAGAAGTCGACGATCCCGGGGAGCAGGGGCCCGTCGGGCAGGTCGATCGGTCCGACCTTGAACAGGTACTTCTGCATCTCCTTGTAGACGATCCGGTAGTCCGGCGGGAGTGCCCTGACCCGAGCCGTGTGGGCCCGCCACTGCTTCTTGCCCTCGATGATGTCCTGGATGCCCATGTCAGCCTCCCGGCCGGCTCAGTTTTCCGGCGACGTTCCTGTTCAACTGCTCGCGCCACCGGTCGCGATAGGTGCGAGCCCCTTCCCCGCCGACCAGCGCCGTGCAGAAGCCCCGGATGTCGTCGCCGAGCACCTCGTGCACGCTCTGCCCCTCCGCCGCTGTCTCTTCGAGCAGCCCCAGGGCGGCGTCGAGGATCGGCATCAGGTTGCGGCCGGTGAAGTCCCCGTGGGGAAAGAGGTGGCCCTTGATCTGTTCCCACGCCGCCCGGTAGTCGTCGGGAAGGGCCTCGGACCGGGTCTCGAACGCCTTCCACTCCCTGGTGAGATCGCTGCCTGTGACGGTTTCCCAGAAGCTCACTTGCCGCCCTCCTTGAGCTTGTCGATGCGTGAGGAGACGTACTGCCATTTCGTCCAGAACTTCGCGAGCTCCTCGCGTCCGGCCTCGTTGAGCGCGTAGAACTTGCGCGGCGGACCGACCCCGGACGGTCGTTTCGTCACCTCGACGAGTCCGTTCCGCTCCAGTCGCAGCAGGATGGTGTACACCGTGCCCTCGACGACGTCGGCGAAGCCGAGCTCGTTCAACTGTCGGGTGATGGCGTACCCGTAGGTTTCCTCGCCGCCGATGATTTCGAGCACGCATCCTTCGAGCGTGCCCTTCAGCATCTCCGTCAGGTCGTCCATCGCGATTCCTCCTCGGCTCCCGGTACTGCGTGATGCTGAGTACCGCTATACGGTACCACCGAGTAGTGCGGGAGTGGTGCTTCCGGCGGGCGCGGACCCGAGACCGATCTGCGAGGATCCACGCTCTGCGGGCGTCCGGCGAAGCCGGGCCTTCCGGGGCCGTCCGGCGGGGCGGATTCCATCGGATCCGCTGGTGATGGATGACAAGCCGAGGGGAAACACTCGTGTCGATCTCTGAACAGGTCGCCGTCGCAGCTCTGACTCCGGCGCGGCGCACCGTCGTTCACCCCGGTGACCGGGTCCGGGAGGGCGGCCGGGAAGCCCCCGGCGCGGTGTGCCACGCGTTGTGCGTGCGATTCACCGGATCCGGGGAGCCTGACCTGAACCGTGAGCCGGACCCGAACCGTGAGCCGGACCTGCGGAACGGGCTGTCCGGGCCGCAGGGGCTGTCCCGGCGGTTCGCCGCCCTGGCCGCCGCCCTTCCGCCCGCCACCGGGACGGCGGCGGTGTTCCGCTCGGCCGCCCGGTTGTGGCGGCAGCCGGTGCCGTGCCGCTCCGACGCACCCGGCGCGGAACGGTGGCGGAGCCGGGAGCTCACCCGGCCGCTGGTGGCGCACCGGGACGCGGCGGTGCGCGCCGTGCTGCTGGAGTACGCCGACGGCGTGGCCGAACTGGTCGTGGTCGCGCACCGTGCGGTGCTCGGTGCCGGGGCGCTGCACGGCTTCACCGCCGCGCTGCTGGGCCGCGCCCCGGCACCGGACCGGGCACCCACCGCCGGGCGGGAGGGCGAGGGGAGGCGTTCCGGCACCGCCGCGCAGGCCGCAGCGCTCGCCGGATGCCGGTTCGGCGTGCGGGCGGACTGGGGGCTCGGCTCCCCGGACGGCCCGGAAACGGCGGAGACCCGTGTGCTGCCGCTGCCCGCCGATCATCCGCCGGGCGACACCGAGAGCTGGGTGGCCGCGCTGGGCATCGTCCTCGCCCGTTACGAGGGCGTCGCCCGGCCCGTGCTCGCGGCGATGGTCACCGACACCTCGGACACCTCGGACACCGCCGGAGCGGTGGGCGCGTACGCCGTCGAGGGGATAGCGCTGATACCGGTGGACGCCGACCCGGCGAGCACGCTCGGCACCGTCGACAAACGTGTCCGCGCGGGGCTGGCGGACGGTCCGGCCTGGCGCACCGAGGAGCTTCAGCGGCAATTGGCGGCCGGGGACGGGGATGTCACGGGCGGGCCCGCCGTGGGCATCGTCGCCGTGCAGGACGGTGATCACCTCGGTGGGGACCATGTGTACCGGCCGTTCCAGCGCGCCCCGTTCCCGGTGACCCTCTCGGTGGCGCGTGACACCGCGCGCCACCGGGAACTGCGCTGCGACTTCTCGGCGCGGACCCTGTCCCCCGCGATCGCCGACCAGCTTCTGAGGCATGTGTGCCGGGTGCACCGGATGCTCGCCGAATCGCCGGACATCCCGGTCGTGCGCGTGGAACTGCTGGACGAGGACGAAAGGGACAGAGTGGCGGCCCTCGGCCGGTCCGCCCCGTCAGCCCCGTCGGTCCGGTCGGCCCTGCCCGTCCGGTCGGCCCGGCCGCCGTCGTTCGCGTCGGGACGGATCGACGCGGTGATCGCCGCCGTCGCGGCCTCCCGCCCCGATGCCGTCGCCGTCTCCTTCGACGGCCGGCAGCTCTCCTACCGCGAACTCGACGACCGGGCCGACCGGTTGGCGCACGCGCTCCGCCGGAGCGGTGTGGCGGACGGCGACCTGGTGGGGGTGTGTCTGGAGCGGTCCGCCGACCTCGTCGTCACCCTGCTCGCCGTGCTCAGGGCGGGCGCCGCCTATGTGCCGATGGACCCCGCGCAGCCTCGGGAGCGGCTGGTCCGTACCGTCGCCGACGCCGGGCCGGCCACGGTCGTCACGGACCTCGGCCCCGCGGAGTTCCCTGTCGGCGGGGACGTCCGTGTGATCGGTACGGCCGCGCTCGCGGAGCTGGCCCCCGAGGTGTGCGACGGCCCGCCGCCCTCGACGACCGGCCCGCAGGACCCGGCGTACGTCATCCACACCTCCGGTTCGACCGGCCGCCCCAAGGGGGTGGTCGTCCCGCACCTGAACGTGCTCGGCCTGATGGCCGCCACCGCCGGGGAGTTCGGCCTCGGAGGGGACGACACCTGGACGCTGTTCCACTCCAGCGCCTTCGACTTCTCGGTGTGGGAGATCTGGGGCTGCCTGCTCACCGGTGGCCGTCTGGTCGTCGTTCCGTACTGGGTGTCGCGCTCGCCGGAGGAGTTCCGCCGGCTGCTGGTGACGGAGCGGGTCTCGGTGCTCAGCCAGACCCCTTCGGCCTTCGCCCACCTGGTGGACGCCGAGCGGGACGGCGCGGGCCCCGGTCCCGTTCCCGTACGGCTGGTGGTACTCGGCGGTGAGAGCCTCGAACCGCGCATGCTCCTGCCCTGGTTCGACCGGCACCCGGAGACCGCGTGCCGGGTGGTCAACATGTACGGCATCACCGAGACCACGGTGCATGTGACCGCGCAGACCGTCACCCGGGCCGAAGCGCTCACCGGATCGAGGTCGGTCGGGCACCCCCTGCCCGGCTGGTGGGTGCGGGTCGCCGACCCCGAGGGCGGGCCGCTGCCGGTCGGCGTCGCCGGAGAGATCCTGGTGGGCGGGGCCGGGGTCGCGTCGCACTACCTGAACAGGCCGGACCTCACCGAGCAGCGCTTCCTCGTCGATCCGCGCACCGGGGAGCGGATGTACCGCAGCGGCGACCGGGGCAGGCTGCTGCCGGACGGCCGGCTGGAGCATCTCGGCCGGCTGGACAACCAGGTCAAGCTGCGCGGCTTCCGTATCGAGCCGGACGAGATCCGCGCGGTGCTGCTGGACGACCCGCTGGTCGGCTCGGCCGCCGTCGTGCTCAACCGGACCGATCCGGAGGACCCGGCCACCGCCCGGCTCGACGCGTTCGTGGTGCTGGAGGGGGACGACACCGCCGCTGTGCGGCAGCGTGCGGCCAGGTATCTGCCCGAGTACATGGTGCCCTCGACGGTCACCGCGCTCGACAGGCTGCCGCTGACGGCGAACGGCAAGCTCGACACGGGCAGGCTTCCGGCCCCCGGCCCGGCGGTGGCCGCCGTGGCCGCTCCGGCCTCCGCCGCCGCCGATCCCTCTTCGGACGTCGGGGACCGGGGCGACGCCTTCGCGGCCGTCCTCCTCGGCATCTGGCGGGACGTGCTCGGTGTCGCCGTCGGCCCGGACGACAACTTCTTCGACCTCGGCGGCAATTCGCTGCTGGCCATGCGGGTCGGCGCGGCGCTGCGCAGGCACGGCGGCGGCTTCACGGTCGCCATGCGCGACCTGTACATGTTCCCGACCGTCCGCCAACTGGCCGCCGACCGATCGGAATGACCCGGACGGCGCGGTGATCCGGTCAACCGGCCCGCGCGTCCGGGAGGCCGGTCAACCGGCCTGCGCGTCCGTGGGAGCGGCGGCGGCCTGTGCGTCCGGGAGGGTGGCGGCGGCCTGCGCGTCCGGGGGAGCGGCGGCCGGTCCCGCCGGGGCGTCCGTCCGGGGGGCCGCCGTCACCACGTCCAGGGCTGCCGACAGCCGTTGCAACGCCTCCACCGTCCGCGCGAACCCGTCCTCGCCCAGCTCCTCGGCCAGCCGCGCGGCGAACTCCGCGTGTCCGGGGTTGATCCGGCCCACCGCGGCCAGCCCTTCCCGGGTGGGCCGGAGCAGCTTGGCCCGGCGGTGGGCCGGGTTCGGCGCGTACTCCGCGAGTCCCCTGGCGACCAGCAGGTCCGCGATCCGCTGCACGCTCTGCCGGGTGATCCCCATGGCCCGCGCGATCCCGGCCACCGGCAACGGCTCGTGCAGCACCGCGCCCAGCACCTGCCACCACGCCGCCGTCAGCCCGCCCGGCCGGGCCAGCTCGTCCGCGACACCGAGGACCTGGCCGTTGAGCCGGAAGACCGTGAGCGCGGCGCTGCTCAACCGGTCCTGGTTCTCCCGGCCCCGGTTCCGTTCCCCGCTCATCCCTCCAGCACCTCGAACGCGCTCACGTCCGAGTCGTGGAACAGCCGGTACCAGGCGTCCAGCTTCTTCGGCTCGTACACCCCGAGCAGGGCGAAGACCTCCCGGGCGAAGGCCACCGGCTCCGTCGGTCCGGCGGTCACGAGCAGGCCGTCCGTGACCGCGTCGGTGTCCACGTACCGCTCGCCGCCTCCGTACCCCGTGGCGTCGAGGTAGAAGGAGACCGCGCTGGTGTGCGCCCGGTCGTCGAGCAGCCCTTCGCGGGCGAGCCCGGCCGTCGCTCCGCAGATGGCCGCGACCGGCACCCCCGCCGCGAGGAAGGCGCGGGCCTTGGCGGCGAACGGGGCCAGGGTGTCCCCGGAGTCCCAGAGGTCGGCCCCGGTGAGGATGAGCAGCGCGCTGTCCTCGGGCCTGAGGGCGTCGAGCGCCAGGTCGGGCAGGACCCGCATGCCACCCATGGTGGTGACGGGCTCGGTGCCCGCCGCCACGGTCCGCACGGTGTAGCCGCTCCGGGCGAGATGGGCGGTGGTGTGCCCGGTCTCCCAGTCGGCGAACGTGTCGTAGACGGCCAGGTGAACGGTCTTGCCGGTCATGGTGAGCTCCTCGATCTCGATGACAGAATACTGTCATAACGACAGGGTGCTGTCAAAAGCTGCGGCCTCTCGCGAAACCCGACACCCTGCCGAACCACGCGCCCCATGCCATACAAGGTGGCCATGGAGTGCCGCCCCTGCCGCCGCCTACGCTCGCCGCATGACCCCTCATGCCCCTCATGTCCCGTTCATCGACTCCGCGGCCGGTGCGGCCGTGAAGGCCGCGGACCGCGCGCACGTGTTCCACTCCTGGTCCGCCCAGGGCCTGATCGACCCGCTCGCCGTCGCCGGCGCCGAGGGGGCGTATTTCTGGGACTACGACGGCAACCGCTACCTGGACTTCACCAGCGGCCTCGTCTACACCAACATCGGTTACCAGCACCCGACCGTCGTCGCCGCGATCCAGGAACAGGCGGGCAAGCTCGCCACCTTCGCGCCCGCCTTCGCCATCGAGGCGCGCTCCGAGGCCGCACGCCTCATCGCCGAGCGCACCCCCGGCGACCTGGACAAGATCTTCTTCACCAACGGCGGTGCGGAGGCCGTCGAGAACGCCGTCCGCATGGCCCGGCTGCACACCGGGCGTACGAAGGTGCTCTCCGCCTACCGCTCGTACCACGGGGCCACCTCCACCGCGATCAACCTCACGGGCGACCCGCGCCGTTGGCCCTCCGACACCGGCTCCGCGGGCGTCGTCCGCTTCTGGGCCCCGTTCCTCTACCGCTCGCCGTTCCACGCCGGGACCGAGGCCGAGGAGTGCGCCCGCGCGCTCCAGCACCTGGAGGACACCCTCGCCTTCGAGGGACCGGCCACCATCGCCGCGATCATCCTGGAGACGATCCCCGGCACGGCCGGGATCATGACCCCGCCGCCCGGCTACCTCGCGGGCGTCCGCGAGATCTGCGACCGGTACGGGATCGTGTTCGTCCTCGACGAGGTCATGGCGGGCTTCGGCCGTACGGGCAAGTGGTTCGCCGCCGACCACTACGACGTGGTGCCGGACCTGATGACCTTCGCCAAGGGCGTCAACTCCGGTTATGTGCCGCTCGGAGGCGTCGCCATCAACGCGGAGATCGCCGCCACCTTCGACACCCGCCCCTACCCGGGCGGCCTCACCTACTCCGGCCACCCGCTGGCCTGCGCCGCCGCCGTCGCCACCATCCATGTGATGGAGGACGAGAAGGTCATCGAGAACGCCGCGCACATCGGTGAGACGGTCCTCGGCCCCGGCCTGCGCGAACTGGCCGAGCGCCACCCCTCGGTCGGCGAGGTCCGCGGTCTCGGCGCGTTCTGGGCGCTGGACCTGGTCCGGAACAAGGAGACCCGCGAGCCCCTCGTCCCGTACAACGCCGTGGGCGAGGCCAACGCGCCGATGGCGGCCTTCGGCGCCGCCGCCAAGAAGCACGGCCTGTGGCCCTTCATCAACATGAACCGCACCCATGCCGTCCCCGCCTGCAACGTCACCGAGGCAGAGGCCAAGGAAGGGCTCGCGGCCCTGGACGCGGCCCTCGCGGTCGCCGACGAGCACACGGCGTAGCCGACCGCACACGACGCCTCCTCCCCGCCCCTCCCCTCCTGCTCGCCCTGCCCGGATCCGGGCACAGTGGCCTGGCTTAAGGTGACCGGAGCCGAAAAGGGGAGGGGGCGTCATGTGTGCGAGCGGAGGTGTGACCCGCAGTACGTTGCGTCAGCAGATCGCTGACGCACTGCGTGACGAGGTATTGGCGGGACGTCTGACACCGGGGCGGGAGTTCACGGTCAAGCAGATCGCCGAGCAGTACGGCGTTTCCGCGACGCCCGTCCGCGAAGCGCTCTTCGACCTCTCCGCGCAGGGGCTGCTCGCATCCGACCAGCACCGCGGCTTCCAGGTCCGTGAGTTCACCGTCGCCGACTACCGGTCCATGGTGGAAGCGCGCTCCCTCGTCGTGGAGGGCATCTTCCGCAGTCCCGGGGACCAGGTGGCCGTGCGCGGCGACGGGATGGCCTCGATCCGGCGCCGCGCGGCGGAGGCGGTACGCGCGGCGAAGGGCGGCGACCTCGACGTACTGATCGGGTACGACCTGCGGTTCTGGCGGGAGTTGGGGGCGTTCGTCCTGAACCCGTACATCACCGACTTCCTCGGCAGGCTGCGCGTCCAGGCGTGGGTGTTCGCCGTGCACCGGCTGCGCGGCAACGAGGACAGCGGGAGCTGGCTGTGGTTCGGCCACGAGGAACTGGTCGAGGCCATCGCTCGCGACGACCGCGACCAGGTCCACGCGACCATGCGGGCGTACTACCTGCACGCGCTGGCGTGGGCGGACCGGCTGGCGGAGGAGGAGAGCCGGGCCGGCGCCCCGGCCCCCGCCCCGTCCGATCCCGTCCCGTCCGATCCCGCCCCGTCCGGTCCTGCCCCCGATCCCGCCCCCGGTCCCGGCCCCGCCTCCGGAGGGACGCGGGACTGACGGCGGGCTCCCGGCTCGGCGGGGCTCCCTGTTCCTCGCCACCGGCTGCCTGCCCCTCCCCCCCCTGACACCGTTCCCGCCCCGGCCTGGCCGCAGTCCGCGCAGGGGCACTGTGCGCGACGTACGGGTCGCATTACGCTGTCCCGACGACCGCCCGAACCCGTTGGAGAGCGAGACTTCGTGGCCTGTGACCTGTGGCTGGTCCCCCTCGTCGATGTGCTGTGCCACAGCCCCGACAACCCGTTCGCCGAAGAGATCGCCATCTACGACAAGGCGCTGAGCGACGCGGGGCTGCCACCCGTCCCCGTCTACGCCTATATGCCGGGCCTGACCGGGGACGTCGCCCCCGTCGCGGGCTTCGACTACGACGCCCTGCACCTGCTGCGCCGCGCGTATCTCCTCCGGCTGAGCGGGCTCGCCGTCACTCCGGTCGACGCGCTGGGCGGGGACTACGAGCAACTGCTGGAGATGTTCGAGCAGAGCGCGCAGCAGTCGCACCTGGTCTGGCACTACGACCACGCCGGGGCGTACGTCCCGGTGGACTTCCTGTACCCGCTCGCCGACGACCAGCTCCTGGCGGGCGGTGGACCGCTGGGCTCGGCGCACGGGCTGCTGCGGGAGTTGCAGTTCGTGGCTCCGTCCATCGGCATAGACCCGGTCAATCCGCCGATCGCTCCGCAGCCACCCGACCGGCCGACCACGCTGGAGGAACCGGCGGCCCCGATCCCGTACGACGAGAGCCCGTTCGCACGCGAGCGGCACGTCTGGCTGGGTCTGCACGCGGCCGTGACGCGCAGCCTGGCGCAGGGCTCGATGATCATCTTCAGCTGACCGATCGGGCCCGTTCCCGACCGGGGCCCGTCCCCGGCCCCGGTCGGGAACGGGCCGCACGCTCGGAGACCGCCCCGGGGACCCCCCCGGAGACCGCGCCCTCAGCGGGGCGACTCCGGGGGCCGCTGCCGGGGCATGTTCGGCCGGGTGGCGACCGACGGCATCGAGAACCGCCCCGCCCCCGGCGCCGGCTCCGTACGGCTGTTCCCGCCGCCGGTCACCAGGGACTGCATGCCCATGGGCGCGGGACCGGCCCGGAACTCCACCATCCAGTCCGCGGTCTCCGACCGGACCAGCTCCGTGATGTCCTCCGAGAACCGGCGCAGCACTCCGAGGCACCGCTCAGCGGCCTCGCTGGCCGTGCCCTCGGTCGGCCCGAGCACCTCGCGCACGCACTCCGAGGCCCAGTCGAACTGGAGCACCTGGAGGCGCCGCTGCACGGCCTGAGCCGTCGCGAAATCCCTTATCCAGCCGGAGGTCAGACCGAAGTACCGGTCGCAGGACATGCAGGCGGCGCCCAGCAGCAGCGACATATAGCCCCAGCCGGCCGACCCGTCCAGCGCGCCCGTGAGGTCGAGCAGCGGCAGTGCCGCCCCCGCGACCGCCCCGGCGGCGGTGCCGAGCCGCAGCGCACGGGCGCGGCGCCGCTTCCGGACCCGGTCGCGGAGATACCAGTCGGCGGTGCGCAGGGCACCGGACTCGACCCAGCGGTAGAGCTCGTCCAGACGCTCGGCGGGATCGCCCCAGTCGCCGAGCGGGAAGGCGCGGGCGGCCAGGTCGCGGGGCCCCGCACCGGAACCCGGAACGGGCCGCTCGGTTCCGGTACCTCCACCGGATCCCGCGTCGGTCTCCTTGCGGGGCGGCCCCTCGGGCTGCATCTCCGGCTGACTCACCGGGGCACTCCTCTGCACTCTGCTTAAGGACTCTGCTTAAGGACTCTGTCCAAGAACGCGACGGACTCGGCGGACTCGGCGGAGCGACTGACTCGACTGACTCGACGTGCTTCCCGGGCGTGGCTCGGGGACGGGGGCAGCCGGCGCGGCCGACGGCCCCGCCCGGGTAACTCTGCGTTACCGGCGATGCCGGTGTGCGTACTGATGCGCGTGCCCTTCCTACCGCCGAATGGTGGGCCGTGGGGTCGAAATCGCGGGATTCCCGCCTGCACACGGCCTGTGATCAGGTATAGGAGGCCTTGAGAGGCCGTCGGAATCTCACCCGAAAGAGTTGGTCCCCGGCGGGTGGAGCGTGGCGACCGGCGAGCACGTAGGCTCGGCTTACCGAAACATTCGTCGTCGAAATGCCAGGAGTGACCGTGATTCCCGGTGGTGGTCAGCCCAACATGCAGCAGCTGCTCCAGCAGGCCCAGAAGATGCAGCAGGACCTCGCCGCGGCCCAGGAGGAGCTGGCCAGGACCGAGGTCGACGGCCAGGCGGGCGGCGGCCTGGTGAAGGCCACCGTGACCGGTGCCGGTGAGCTCCGCGGCCTGGTGATCGACCCGAAGGCCGTGGACCCCGAGGACACCGAGACCCTGGCCGACCTGGTGGTCGCCGCGGTGAAGGCGGCCAACGAGAACGCGCAGGCGCTCCAGCAGCAGAAGCTGGGCCCGCTGGCGCAGGGACTGGGCGGCATGCCCGGTCTGTCCTTCTGACCGAGCCCTACTGGTACCGACCCGTACCCACTACGGTACGAAGCAGCATTGAGGAAAGGCGTTCCGTTGTACGAAGGCGTTGTTCAGGACCTCATCGACGAACTGGGCAGGCTGCCCGGCGTCGGTCCCAAGAGCGCGCAGCGGATCGCCTTCCATGTCCTGCAGGCCGAGCCCACCGACGTACGCCGTCTCGCCCATGCCCTCCTGGAGGTCAAGGACAAGGTCCGGTTCTGCGCCGTGTGCGGGAACGTGGCCCAGCAGGAGCAGTGCGGGATCTGCCGGGACCCGCGCCGCGACCAGACGGTCATCTGTGTGGTCGAGGAGCCCAAGGACGTCGTCGCGATCGAGCGGACCCGCGAGTTCCGTGGCCGCTACCACGTCCTGGGCGGCGCGATCAGCCCGATCGAGGGCGTCGGCCCGGACGACCTGCGCATCCGGGAACTGCTGGCCCGGCTCGCGGACGGCTCCATCACGGAGCTGATCCTGGCGACCGACCCCAATCTGGAGGGCGAGGCCACCGCCACGTACCTGGCCCGGATGGTCAAGCCGATGGGGCTCAGGGTGACCCGGCTGGCCAGTGGCCTGCCCGTGGGCGGTGACCTGGAGTACGCCGACGAGGTCACCCTGGGCCGCGCCTTCGAAGGAAGGCGGCTGCTCGATGTCTGATGCCGCCGCCGTGCACGTCCGGCCCCACTCACCGTTCGAGACCGCGCCCACGGGAGGTCCCCTCGATGTCTGACGCCACGCTGAACTCCGTCACGCAGGACCCGGACGACTTCGCGGTCCAGATCGCGGACCAGATCAAGACGTTCATCGTCGCGGTCACGGAGGTGTCCAAGGTCGAGGAGCCCGAGGAAGCCGTTCCGGTCCTGCTCCTCCAGGTCTCCCAGCTGCTGCTGGCGGGCGGTCGCCTCGGCGCGTACGAGGACGTCCTGCCCGACGAGCGCTACGAGCCGGACCTGGGCGCCGAGCCGGACGCGGACGGCCTGCGCGAGCGTTTCGCGGCCCTCCTGGAGCCGATCGACGTCTACTCCGAGGTCTTCGACCCGTACGAGCCCCGCAAGGCCCCGGTCCCGCACCGCATCTCCGACGACCTGGCCGATCTGGTCACCGACCTCGGCCACGGTCTGGCGCACTACGAGGCCGACCGCACCGCCGAGGCGCTGTGGTGGTGGCAGTTCTCGTACTTCTCCAACTGGGGCTCCACCGCCTCCGCCACCCTGCGCGCCCTCCAGTCCCTGATCGCCCACATCCGCCTCAACCAGCCCCTTGAAGAGCTGGACGGCCTGGACATCGACCAGGACCCGGGCGAGGACGACCTGGCGGAGGAGGCGGGCCGCGTGATGGTGCAGGAGATCGCGGGACCGCTGGGGCTGCGCCCGGTGAAGTAGCGGGCACGATCCGGCCCGACCGCGGTGGTACGCGCAGCGGTTGACGCTCACCGGGTCGGAGCGGTCCCACTCTGCCGCGTCCTCGTGCGCCGCGCGGGACGGGGCGGCGGTTGGGGGCTCAGGGGCCGGGCACGGTCACGCGGATCAGGGTCTGCTGGCCGTTGGCGACCAGTTTCCTCCGGCCGTCCTGGACGGCGAACACCTCCAGCCCGCACACGGTCAGGGTGCGTCCGGGCTTGAGGACGGTTCCGACCGCCTCGATGTGGTCGCCGAGGGCGGGTGCGAGGAGGTTGATCTTGTACTCGACCGTGAGCACCTCCGCGTTGTCCGGGAACAGGGTGACCGCCGCGAAGCCACCGGCGGTGTCCGCGATCGCTCCGGTGGCGCCCGCGTGGATGAACCCGTTGTGCTGGGTGACCTCGGGGCGGCTCGGAAGCACGATGTGCACGCGGCCCGGGGCGATCCGCGATATCCGTGCGCCGAGGTGGTGCATCAGGCCGTGGCGGTCGAATCCGGCCCGGATACGGGCCTGTACCTCGGGGCTCGCCTCTTCCTGCTCCTGAGCCTGCCCCTGCGCCAGTTCCTGCGCCTGCTCCTGCGTCTGCTCCTGCTGTGACCGGTCTTTCACGGGCTCTCCTTCGGCACGTATCACGATGCTCGAACCGGGTGAGGCGGGTCCGTCGGCGGACCAGGTGGTCCACGAGCGGGAACCCGCCGAACGGCGATCATCATGGCACCGGGGAGTGGTGACGGCCCGTCCTTTGCCGCCTCCCCGCCGCCGTTCCGAGGCTGTTGCCGCAGGTTGTCCCGGGGCTCAAGCTCCGAGTTCCGAACCTCGGGCTCCGAGCTCTCTTCTGTAGGAATGGGTGGTGGAGGTT
This sequence comes from Streptomyces sp. NPDC001787, assembly GCF_040297465.1. NCBI lineage: Bacteria > Bacillati > Actinomycetota > Actinomycetes > Kitasatosporales > Streptomycetaceae > Streptomyces > Streptomyces sp. NPDC001787. Next base: position 169,568 of record NZ_JBEOZE010000005.1, on the reverse strand, counting down.
GAACCCACCCACCCTCCCAAATCCCGTGCGGACCCGCGCAGATGAGCCGGCGGGCGAGGCGGGGGTGACATTCGGTGATCGGTTTGCGCCGCAGCGTGTGTGCGCTCTAGATTCGTGCCGAGCAACCCACAGTCCGAAAAACGGACGACCCCGGCGGTGCGCCAACACCAACCGGGGTCTGGCCGTATCAGATCGAAAAGAGACTTCGATCCACATGGCTGACGCCAATGTTAGTGCTGCCCTGCGTGCGCCCGCCCATCCCATGGCGAAGGCCGGATATGGCAAGCGTCACGCTCCCGACGAAGCCCCGCGCGGCGCCGATGACTTCAGCCATCTGGACGCCCGGGAAGCCGCCGTCGCCGCGTACATCGACCGCCTCCCCGAAGGCGCCGCCATCGGCTACAAGGTGCTGGCCGAGGAACTGCCGCAGTACGGCCAACAGGCCTGCCGCAGCGCGCTGGACCGGCTGACCCGGGCCGGACACCTGCGGCGGATCAAGGTGCATGTCACCGTGGCCGACGGCGGGAGGCGCTGGGTGACGCGCACGTACTTCTCCCGCACCGCCCGCGATGCCGACTGGTGGGCGCGGTACGTGCGGTTCGTCCGGGGCATCGACGCCCCCGGCCAGCCACCGGCCCCGGGTGCGGTGGAGCGGGAGCACCCCCGAGCGTCGCAGCAGCCACAGCAGCCACAGCCCTGGTCGTCGCAACAGCCGCAACAACAACAGCAGCAGCAACAGCAACTGCCGCAGCGGCAGCCGGAGTCGGCGCCCGAGCCCGAGCCCGGCGTGCCCGCCCCGCGCTCGGAGGCGTACAGCGTGCTCGCCGCGCTCGGCGGCCAGGAACCGAGGCTCCAGCTGTCCGACGGCGAGTGCGTGGCGCTGGAACACCTGGTCGACGAGTGGTTCGTGCGCGGGCTCGGCCGGGAGCAGATCACCCGGGCCCTGGTGGCGGGGCTGCCCGCCTCCGTGCATTCCGCCGGGGCCTTCCTGCGTACCCGACTGGAGAACAAGATGCCCCCTGTCCCGCAGCCCGCGAGGACCGACGTCCACCGCGAGGAGATTCTCGGCGCCCTGATGATGTGCGCCTTCTGCGACGAGGACGAGACCACGGCCACGCTGGTCGACGGCGTCTGCGGGGACTGCCGCGCCGACATCGACCGCGACGAGGCGAGCGGGGCGACCGGCGACGTACCGGACACCTTCCTGGCCCGGCCGCGTCAGCCGCTGGACGTCGCCGCCCGGGTGGCCGAACTGCGGTCGGCCGCCGGGCGCGGGACGGTCACGGTGCCGAGGCCGCGCCGATGAGCGTGCGGGAGATCCCGGCTCAAGGGCTGCGCGGACCGACCGCCGCCCCGGTGACGCAGCGTGCGGGGTGGGACACATACGTGTGTGGGCTGGGACACATACGGGAGTGCGGGGGCGATCGGCGGGCAACAGCCCGGTACGAGCAGTCCGGGACGACACGCCGGATCATGTGGCGGGCGGGACATCTCACCATCTGGTATGAGGCGGGCGATTCCGGACTGCTCGTTAAACTGAGCCGACCGCAGTAATGGACTGAGCGAGGAGCGCACGTGGGCCTTGTCGTGCAGAAGTACGGAGGCTCCTCCGTAGCCGATGCCGAGGGCATCAAGCGGGTCGCCAAGCGAATCGTCGATGCCAAGAAGAACGGCAACCAAGTGGTTGTCGTGGTGTCAGCGATGGGCGACACGACGGACGAGCTGATCGATCTCGCCGAGCAGGTATCCCCGATTCCTGCCGGGCGTGAATTCGACATGCTGCTGACCGCGGGAGAGCGGATCTCCATGGCCCTGCTGGCCATGGCGATCAAAAACCTGGGCCACGAGGCCCAGTCGTTCACCGGCAGTCAGGCCGGTGTCATCACCGACTCGGTTCACAACAAAGCGCGGATCATCGATGTCACGCCGGGGCGGATTCGTACCGCGCTCGACGAGGGCAATATCGCGATCGTCGCCGGTTTCCAGGGTGTGTCCCAGGACAAGAAGGACATCACCACGCTGGGCCGGGGCGGATCCGACACCACCGCCGTCGCACTCGCGGCCGCGCTGGACGCCGAGGTCTGCGAGATCTACACCGATGTGGACGGTGTCTTCACCGCCGACCCGAGGGTCGTGAAGAAGGCCCGGAAGATCGACTGGATCTCCTTCGAGGACATGCTGGAGCTGGCCGCGTCCGGCTCCAAGGTGCTGCTGCACCGCTGTGTGGAGTACGCACGCCGATACGACATTCCGATCCACGTCCGCTCGTCCTTCTCCGGACTGCGCGGCACCTGGGTCAGCAACGAGCCGCAAGGGGACCAGCAGGTGGAGCACGCCATCATCTCCGGAGTCGCCCATGACGTCTCCGAGGCCAAGATCACCGTTGTCGGCGTCCCCGACAAGCCGGGCGAGGCCGCCGCGATCTTCCGCGCCATCGCGAACGCGGAAGTGAACATCGACATGGTGGTGCAGAACGTCTCCGCCGCGTCGACGGGACTGACGGACATCTCCTTCACCCTTCCCAAGGCCGAGGGCCGCAAGGCCATCGACGCCCTGGAGCGGACCAAGGCGACCATCGGCTTCGATTCGCTGCGCTACGACGACCAGATCGCCAAGATCTCCCTGGTCGGCGCGGGTATGAAGACCAACCCGGGCGTCACGGCAGGCTTCTTCGAGGCGCTGTCCGACGCGGGCGTGAACATCGAGCTGATCTCGACCTCCGAGATCCGTATCTCGGTGGTCACCCGCGCCGACGACGTCAACGAGGCCGTGCGCGCCGTGCACACCGCCTTCGGCCTCGACAGCGACTCCGACGAGGCCGTCGTGTACGGGGGCACCGGACGATGACCGCCCGCCGCCCTTCGCTCGCGGTCGTCGGCGCGACCGGGGTGATCGGTGGCGTCATGCTCCAGATCCTTTCGCAGCACGCGGATGTCTGGGGCGAGGTGAAGCTGATCGCCTCACCGCGTTCGGCCGGCCGCAAGCTGGTCGTACGCGGTGAGGAGACCGAGGTCCTCGCGCTCGGCGAGGACGTGTTCGACGGTGTCGACGTGGCCCTGTTCCTGGTGCCGGACGAGGTGTCCGCCCAGTGGGGCCCGCTCGCCGCGTCCAAGGGTGCCGTGGTCATCGACGACTCGGCGGCCTTCCGGCTGGACGACGACGTGCCGCTGGTCGTCCCCGAGGTCAACCCGCACGCCGTACGGCTCCGCTCGCGCGGAATCGTCGCCTCCCCGAACTGCACCACGCTGTCGCTGATCGTCGCGGTCGGCGCGCTGCACGCCGAGTTCGGGCTGCGGGAGCTGATCGTCTCCTCGTACCAGGCGGTGAGCGGCGCGGGCCGCGACGGTGTCGCCGCCCTGCGCGAACAGCTGTCGCTGGTGGCCGGTACGGAGCTGGGCACGCACCCCGGCGACGTACGGCGGGCGCTCGGCGACGACGGCGGGAGCCCGTTCGCCGCACCCGTGGCCCTGAACGTCGTGCCCTGGGCCGGGACCGATGCCGGGGACGGCTGGTCGTCCGAGGAACTGGCGATCCGCGAGGAGTGCCGCAAGATCCTGGACCTGCCGGAACTGAAGGTCGCGGCGACCTGTGTGTACGTCCCCGTCATCGCGACGCACTCGATGTCCGTCCACGCGCGCTTCGAGAGCGAGGTCGCCGTCGACCGGGCGCACGAGATCCTGGCGACCGCCCCCGGCGTGGTGCTGTTCGACAGCCCGGCCTCCGGCGATTTCCCCACGCCTTCCGACGTGGTGGGAACCGATCCGACCTGGGTCGGGCGGGTGCGGCGCTCCATGGACGATTCACGCTCACTCGAAATGTTCATTTGTGGCGACAATCGGCGCAAAGGTGCTGCTTTGAACGTCGCTCAGATCGCAGAATCCGTGGCCGCCGAATTCCCCCGGGGCTGATCGAACCTGTTTTGTAGGATCTGTGAACACCCGTTGCAGAATTCGCTGGTCTGAACCCCTTGAGCTGGGGCGTTGTCATATCCGACGATGATCTCCCGGCCACCTGCAACCGCATGTCGGTCGGGCAGCGTCTATGCCGTCACTTCTTGCGCGGCGGGGCGCAATTTTGGGGCATTTGGGGAAGAGCAGGTACGCATGAGGGCATATCGCACAGCGCTGAACGCGGTGCCGTACGCGTACAACCCTGATGGGGGGCAGCGTGTCCAACTGGCGTGGCAGAGGTTCTCGATATCACAGTGGTGGGCCCGTTGCGGGGTGCTTCGGTACGTCCGCTCCGGCGGCCCCGCGCGCCCGGCGGCATGCCGGTGATCGCGCCCATGCCCGCTGCGCGCCCGGCGCGACTGCCGTCACAGCGCGAGGGCGCTGAGGAGACGGTGGCAGCGGGAACCACGGTCGACCATCTCACCGAGACCTATCGCGCCCACTACCGTTCGCTGCTCGGCCTCGCCGCCCTGCTGCTGGACGACACCGCGTCCTGTGAGGACGTGGTGCAGGAGGCGTTCATCCGCGTGCACTCCGCGCGCAACCGGGTACGGGAGCCGGAGAAGACGCTCGCGTACCTCCGGCAGACCGTCGTCAACCTCTCCCGCTCCGCGCTGCGCCGCCGCATCCTCGGGCTGAAGCTGCTTTCCAAGCCGATGCCGGACATGGCGAGCGCCGAGGAGGGCGCGTACGACCAGCTGGAGCGGGACGCGCTGATCAAGGCCATGAAGGGGTTGCAGCGGCGCCAGCGCGAGGTGCTGGTGCTGCGCTACTTCGCGGACATGACAGAGGCGCAGGTCGCGGAGACGCTGGGGGTGTCGCTGGGCTCGGTCAAGGCGTACGGCTCGCGCGGTATCGCGGCCCTGCGCGTCGTGATGGAGGCGCAGGCATGAGCGGGCCCGAGGGCAGGCAAGAGAATGACCGGACTGGAAACGGAATTGTGAACCACGGGCCGGAGAACACCCCGGGCAGCGCGCAGGACGACAGCCGGGGCGGTGCCCGCGACAACACGCCGGAGGCCTCCCGGGACAACGCCCCGGAGAGCGCTCCGGAGAGCGTCCGGGAAGAGCTGCCGGGGAACAGCGCCTCGCCGGACGTGGACGGTGAGTCCGCGGACGCCGGCCTCTCGCGTGGATCGGCGGACATCGACCTCCCGCGTGAATCCGCGGACGCCGGCCCTTCGGGCACGCTGACCGACCTCTTCGCGGGCCGGGCGACCGGCGGCGGTGGCGGTCACGGCGGCGCGGGCGGCGGTGAACTGGACGAGGTGGCGCTGCGCCGCATGCTGCACGGAGCGGTGCACGACCTGGAACCCACCGAGGGCACCCTCGACCATCTGCGCCGCGCGGTTCCCGCCCGGCGCACCAAGCGGCGGCAGGCCGTCGTCGGGGCAGCCGCGGCGGCCCTGCTCATCGGCACCGCCATCCCCGCCTTCGTCCACGTCGCGAATTCGGACGGCTCCTCCGCCGCCCGGCCCGCGATCGCCGGACACGGCGAGCAGGCCCACGGCGGCAACGGCACCGAGACCGGTACCGAATCGGGCAACGACCTGCCCTCCGGGTCCTCCGAGCGGGAGAACGAGGGCGGCAAGGGCCTGCCCGACGCCTCCGGCTCGCCCTCGGCGAGCGGTGGCGAGAACGCCGAGGGCTCCGAGACCGGCGGCACCGCCGACTCACCCCGCTCCGAGGTCGCCGCCATGCCCGCCTGCGACCCCGGTCAGCTCGGCGTCGCCTCGGCCGGCACGGGCGCGGCGGGTGCCGACGGCACGGTGTACGGCAGCTTCAAGATCGCCAACGTGTCCGGCAAGGACTGCTCGGTGAGCAGCGACGGCACGGTGGGGTTCACCGCCCTGGGCGCGGCCGACCAGCACAAGATCGATGTCGTCCAGCACACGGCGGGGGACGCGGCGAGCGCGCTCCCCGACCCCTCGCAGGAGCCGGGGACGGTGCTGCTGAAGCCGTCCATGGCGTACGAGGTGAAGTTCGCCTGGGTGCCGACGGACACCTGTCCGACCACCGGTGCCAGCCCCAGCCCGACCCCGCCGGACGGTGCCGGGGGCTCGACCGGTGAAGTCCCCGCGGCCGAGGGTCCGGACGCGCAGTTCGCGAGCGGCGAGGGGGGCAGCACGGCGGACGGCAGCGTGGCCGTGACGCACACCCCGGAATCGGGCGCACCGACCGCCGAGACGAAGATCCAGAACGCCTGCGCGGGCACCATCTACCGGACGGGCGTGCTCACCGCGTCGTAGGTGCGGGGTGGGCCGCAGGCGCGGGGCGATGGCGGGGGCTGTGCCACCGGCCGTTCAGGGGGCCGCTCAGGGCGGTGGTGGGGCGAGACCCGCGCGGCAGGCCAGCTGAAGGGCGATGCGCTGTTCCGGGTCGTTGAGATCGGCGCCGGTCAGCTCGGTGAACCTGCGGATCCGGGCGCCCACCGCGTTGCGGTGCAGATGGAGGACCTCGGCGGCGCGGGCCGGTGAGTTGTTGTGGTCCAGGTAGGTCTGGAGGGTGCGCAGGAGGGGTTCGGCGCGCTCGGGGCCCAGGGCCATGACGGGGGCCAGCAGCTCACCGACCGCCTCGCGTGCGGCCTCGGAGGCGTACCACTCCAGCAGCATCCGGTCCACGCCCGCGGCGTCGTGCGCGGCCACCGGTTCGCCCCCGGCCCGCGGCAGTGCGGCGCGCGCCTCACGGGCGGACGACCTGATCCCCAGGGGACCGCGGTGCGGGACGCCCACGCCGCAGCGCAGATCGGCGTCGGGGTGCAGACGGCGCAGACGCTCCACGGCCCGCCGGGTCGCGCCGAGCACCTGACGATGACCGTCCGGCCCGGGGTCGGCGGGCAGGGTGCAGAGCAGGGTGAGGGCGTCGTCGACGACCGTGGCGTTCCACTGGACGCCGGGTGAGGGCCCGGACACGGGCGTGGCCGCGGATACCGGCGGGGGCATGGAGGCGTGCGCGGGCGTGGAGGTGTGCGCGGGCGCGGTGGCGGATGCCGTCGGGGGCGTGGAGGCGTGCGCGGGCGCGGCCGGGGGCGCCGCGTAGGGGAGGACGGTGCGCAGCAGGTTCAGAGCTTCCGGCGCGACGTTCTCCAGGACCCGGTAGCGCTCCGTGCCGTCGAGCGCCACGGGCACCAGGCGCAGCGCGATGTGCCAGGAATCCACCGGGAGGCCGAGCGCCCGTCCACGGGCCGCCAGCGGTACCGCCCGGTCGCGGGGAGCGGTCAGCAGCTCGGCGAGGAGCTGCCCGCGCGAGCGTACGGGGACGTCGCCCGTGGCCCCGCCGGTGGCGGCGAGCGCCGCCAGCGCCAGCACGGCGCGGACGGCCGTGCCCGCGTGCCCCGGCCGGGCGGCCGAGGCGAGCCGTACCTCGCCGTCCGCCCCGGCCGCCGCCGCGCCCTCCTCGTCCGGCCCCGGAGCCCGGCGCTCCACCGGCCGGCCCAGCACCCGCCCGGCCGTCGCGGTCACCCGGTCCGGGTCGCCCGCCATCGGGGGGAGCCGGCGCGCGGCGGCCTCGATCCGGGCCAGCGCGTCGGACGGGTCGCCCGCGGCGGCACGGTGCACGGCGATGACGAGGGCGGCGAGATCGCCCTCGGCGTGCAGCACGGCCACCCGGCCCCGCTCGGCAAGGACCCGCACGGTGGTGGAGAGCGGGGCCTCGTCCGGCCCGGTCAGGACGAGCGCCGCCGCTCCGGCCGCCGCCGCGTCCCGTACCGCCACGTCCAGGAGCAGGCCCGGTACGGGGGCGAGGAGGATGGCGACCGTACCCGGCGGGACCTCCACGATCCGGTCCCGGGCCGGTACGAGGCGGACCCCGGTCACCGCGACGGCGTCCAGCGGTCCGGCCAGGGGGCGGACCGATTCGAGGCCGGGCGCGGCGAGCAGGTCGGCGAGGTTCGGCACCCCTGAAGTGTGCTGGAGGCACAGCGGGCACGGCAACCGTGGGCGCGTGGCCCATGGGATGCGCCCGGAGCCTTCGTACGCTGAGGGGTATGCACATCGACGCCGGAGCGCTCGCCGACTTCGCGCGGGGCTGTGCCGTCCTCGGCTCGGGAGGCGGCGGCCCCGTCACCCCGGCCCGTGTTGTCGCCGCGCAGGCGATCGAGGAGTGCGGGCCCGTGCCGGTGATCGCCCCGGACCGGCTCCCCGGGGACGCCCTGATCATGCCGGTCAGCGAGATCGGCTCACCCGTCGTCGCCGGGGAACGGATCGGCAGCCGCGCCGAACCCGCGCGGCTGCGCGCCAGGGTCGAGGAGCAGCACGGACGGCCCGTCGAGGCCGTCATGAGCGGCGAGATCGGCGGCCTGAACGGCTGCCTCGCGCTGGCCTGGGCGGCCCGGCTGGGGCTCCCGCTGCTGGACGCCGACTCCATGGGCCGGGCGTTCCCCCGGATGGACCAGAACGTTCTCGAACTCGCCGGGATGAGCCCCGGGCCCGCCGTGCTCGCGGACGAATGGGGCCGCACCGTGATCCTCGACCACATCGACGGTGCCCATCTCGAACTCCTGGGCCGTGCCACGGTGGACGCGTTCGGAGGCCGGGTGGTCTCCAGCGACTACCCGCTCACGGCGGCACAGGCCGCGGCACACGCGGTCGCCGGCTCGGTCACCCGGGCCCTGCGCCTCGGACGCCGGACGGCACGGACGCCGGGCCACGGAGACACCGGCACCGGCATCGGCACCAGTACCGGCATGGAGGTCGGCGCCGGCGGCCCCGGCGGCCCCGGCGGTGACTTCGGCCCCGGCCGCGACTTCGGCCCCGGCGGTGACTTCGGCCCCGGCCGCGACTTCGGCCCCGGTGGTGACTTCGGCCCCGGTGGTGACTTCGGCCCCGGGTTCACCGGCAAGGTGTCCTCCGTCCGGCGTTCCACACAGAGCGACGGCGGCGAGGCGACGGGCGTGCTGCTCGAAGGCATGGGGCCCGACGCGGGCCGGCTCGTCCTGGTCGAGGGACGCAGCGAGTTCGTCGCGGCGGTGGAGGACGGCAGGCCGCTCGCGCTGGTGCCCGATGTGATCTGCCTGCTCGATCTGCGGACCGGTGAGACGGTCCAGGTCGAGTCGGTGCGCTACGGGCTCCGCGTCCAACTCCTCACCCTGCGCTCCGATCCCGCCTGGTACACCCCGCAGGGCCTCGCCCTGGCCGGTCCCGCCGTCTTCGGCCTGGCGGGCCTGGACCGTGACGGGGCCCGGACCGGTACCGCCCCGGGGGGTCTCACATGATCGTCGGCGTGGATGTCGGCCCCACCAGCACCGATGCCGTCCTGCTCGGCGAACGCGGGAGGACGGGGGGCATCGGCTCGGGCGGTGTCGGCTCCGGCGGTGTCGGCACGGGAAACGGCAGCAACGGCACGGGCGGTGTCCCCGGCTCGGGCGCGGGCCACGACAGCACGGGCGCCGGCCGTGACCTCGTCGCCGTGGCCGTGGCCAAGGTGCCGTCCGTGCCCGACGACGCCGTGGCCTCGATCATCGCCGCGGTCGGCGCGCTGCCCGCCGGGCCGCGCGGACGGGCGGTTCAGCTCGCCGTCGGGCTCAGGGCTGCCGCGCGTGCCGTGAACGAACGGCGAGGGCTGGCCAAGGTGGGCGTGCTGCGCATCGGGGGAGCCGCGGCGGACGCGGTGCGTCCGCTCTTCGGCTGGCCGTCGGACCTGCGGGACGCCGTCTGCGCCGGGTACTCCAACGTCGACGGCGGCAGCGTCCTCGGCCCGCACGGCGGCATGCCGCTCGACCGGGAGGCGGTGGCCCGGTTCGGTGCCCGGCTCGCCGGTCGGGCCGAGGCGTTCGCGGTGTGCGGGATCTTCTCACCGGCCGACGCCGGCCAGGAGCGGGAGGCCGCCGAGATCCTTCAGGCCGAGGCGGGTCCCTCCGTACCGGTCCTGCTCTCCGGCGAGGTCGGCACCCTCGGCCTCCTCGAAAGGGAGAACGCCACCGTCCTGTACGCCGCGCTGCGCGACCTCGTGGTCCGTATCGCCGACGAACTCACCGCCGCGCTGCCCCTGCTGGGACTGGCCCCCGGCGCCTCGGTCCTGGTGACCCGGCACGACGGCACGCTGATGAGCCTGGACTATCTGCGCCGCTATCCGGGGCTGAGCCTGGGCAGCGGTCCCGCCTGCACCCTTCGCGGGGCCGGACTGCTCGCGGGGGTGAGCGAGGCGGTGGTCGCCGACATCGGCGGCAGGCGGGCGCGCGTCGGTGTGCTGACCGGCGGCTATCCGCGCGAGGCGGGTGCCGGGGAGCGCATCGGAGGCGTGCCGGTCAGCATCCGGATTCCCGATCTGCTGACCGTCGCCCTGCCACCGGTGGGCGCGCCGCGACAGGGCCTGCCCCCGGAGCCGGGGGCGGGGCCGGATCCCGGGCCGCTCCCGCCGGCCCGTAGCGCCGCACACCGTGAACTCGCCGAGGCGGTGGACCGGATGCAGCCTGCGGCGGGGCGCCTCCCCGTGCTTCTGGTGGGCGGCGGCGCGGGTACGGTACCGGCCACCGCGTTGGCCGGGTTCGACGTCGTACGCCCCGAACACGGTGGTGTGGCAGGCGCGTTCGGGGCAGCCGCCAGCCCGGTCGGCGGGCACCACGAACGCGTCGTGCCACCCGGCCCCGGCTTGCCCACCCGCCTCGCGGCGGCCCGCGACGAGGTACGGGAACTGGCGCGCGCCTCCGCCGTACGGGCCGGGGCGGATCCCCGCCGGGTCCGTACCGCGCTGGAACCGGACATCTCGGTCCCGTACCTCCCGGGCGCCACCCTGCTCCGGGCGAGGGCGGCGGGACCACCGCTACCGCTGTAACCGGGACCCGGACCACACCGCCCCCGCTCACCGCACCCCCGCCCTCGACCTCCACACCCTCCCCTCCCGTTCGGGCAGCCCGCCGCCGCGCTGCCCCTCCCCGCCGTGCCCGCTCACTCCTCAAGGACGTCCCCATGACCCACTCGCAAGCCGCCACCCCGCCCGGCACCCCGGGCGCGCCCGGCTCACCAGGCGCCCCGGGCAGCCGTGAAGCGGCCGGCATTCCCGGCGGAACCGACGAGGACTACCCACTGGAGCGGGTCCCCAAGGCGGCCCGCTACTCGTGGTTCAACGTGGCCGTACAGCGGTTCGGCCAGCTCTCCGACCTCACCCAGTTCCTGCTCGGTGCCACGCTCGGCGCCGGCCTCTCGTTCTGGGGCGCCTTCTGGGCGTTCACCCTGGGCTCGGTGATCCTGGAGATCGTCTGCATCTTCGTGGGCATCGCCGGAATGCGGGAGGGGCTGTCGACGTCGATGCTGGTCCGCTGGACCGGATTCGGCCGTTACGGCTCCACGCTCATCGGCCTGGTCATCGCGGTCAGCCTGTTCGGCTGGTTCGGCGTGCAGACCGCTGTCTTCGCCGCCGGGCTGCACTCCCTGGTGCCCTCGGTCGCCCTCTGGGCCTGGTGCCTGATCTGCGGCCTCGCCGTCACCGCCCTGGTCCTGCGCGGTTTCCGGGCCATGGGCTGGACGGCCTTCGTGACCGTTCCCGCCTTCCTCGGCCTGGCCGGCTGGGCGATGAGCGTCGAGATATCCCGGCATTCCTTCGGGGACCTGATCTCCGCACAGCCGTTCGGCGCAAGCATCTCCATCGCCACAGGCGCCACGATCGTGGCGGGTTCGTACATCGTCGGCGCCGTCACCACCCCCGACATGACCCGCTTCAACCGCAACACCGGTGACGTCGTCAAGCAGACCGTCATCGGCATCTCGCTCGGTGAGTACGTCCTCGGTCTCGCGGGTGTGCTGCTCGCCTACGCGGTGAAGTCCTCCGACCTGATCGCGATCATCACCGCGTCCTCCGGAGTGGTGGGCGTGATCGTCCTGGTCTCCGCCACCGTGAAGATCAACAACTGGAACCTGTACTCGTCCACGCTGGGCCTGGTCAGCGCGGTGGAGTCGCTCTTCAAGATCCGCCTCGGCCGGGTGGGCACGACGGTCGTCATCGGGGTGCTCGGCTCGCTCGCCGCCGCCGCCGGAATCCTGGAGAGGTTCACGGACTTCCTCACGATCCTCGGCGTCCTCACCCCGCCGGTCGCGGGGATCATGGTCGCCGAGTACTTCATCGTGAAGCGCTGGCGCCCGCAGCTCGATGCCTCGCGGGCCCTCGGCCGGCTCCCGGAGACCGAGCCGAGCTGGGTGCCGGCCACCATCGCCCTGTGGGCGGTCGCCTCCCTCGTCGGCTGGCTCGGCGACCACTACCAGATCGGCGGCATCCCGGCCCTGAACTCCCTGCTGCTGGCGGGCGTCGGCTATGTCGTTCTCGGCAGGCTCGGGCTGGTGCGCGCCGCACGCGAACTGCCCTTCACCCAGCCCGACCGGCCCGCCGCGGCAGTGGAGATCGAAGCCGAGGCAAGGGCAGAGGCCGAGGCAAGGGCAGGGGCAGGGGCCGGGGCCGAGGCGGCCGTGGGCGAGGCGGTGAAGCCGACCCCCTGACCCTCGTACGGCACCTGAGCCCCGTGCATCCCCTGAGCCTCCACGACCGGGCGGGGCCGCACGACCGGAAACCACCCACTCGGCCCAGGAACCCCCGGACAACAGGGAACCACCCACACAGACCTGAATCACCCGTACGGACAGACACCCCCCCACCCTCCCCCCAACCCCCCTACCTCACCCCGTGCGAGCCCCCCCGTACGGGCCACCCCCGTACGAGCCACCCGCGTACGAACTCAAGAGACGGACACTCCCCATGCGTATCGGTATCGACGTCGGAGGCACCAACACCGACGCCGCCCTCCTCAGGGACGACGGCCGGGTCATCGCCGCCGCCAAGTCCCCCACGACGTCCGACATCACCTCCGGTGTGACCGCGGCGATCCGTGCCCTGAATCCGCCCATCGAGGCCATCACCGCGGTGATGATCGGCACGACGCACTTCCTGAACGCGCTCATCGAGGGTGCCCGGCTGGCACCCGTCGCCGCGGTCCGGCTCGGACTGCCCGCGACCGCCGCGCTGCCGCCGATGGTCGACTGGCCCGAGCGGCAGCGGCAGGCCGTGGGCGGCCACGGCTATCTGTGCCACGGCGGGCGCGAGTTCGACGGCCGGCCGCTCTCTCCGCTCGACCCCGAGGAACTGCGGCGGACCGCCGCCGACATAGCCGCTCGCGGCATCACCTCCGTGGCGATCTCGTCCGTCTTCTCGCCCGTCGCCGAGGAGGACGAGCGGCGCGCCGCACAGATACTCGCCGGTGAACTCGGCGACGGCGTGCACTTCTCGCTCAGCCACGAACTGGGCCGCATCGGGCTGCTGGCCCGCGAGAACGCGACGATCATCAACGCCGGGCTGCGCGACCTGGCCACCGTCATCGTGGAGTCGTTCGGCAAGGCGCTCGCCGAGGTGTCCATCACCGCGCCGTTCTTCCTCTCGCAGAACGACGGCACCCTGATGGACGTCGACTTCGCCCGTACGTACCCGGTGGCCACCTTCGCCTCGGGGCCCACCAACTCGATGCGGGGCGCCGCCCATCTCTCCGGGCTCGGGGACTGCGCGGTCGTCGATGTCGGCGGCACGACGTCCGACGTCGGCATCCTCGTCGGCGGATTTCCCCGGGAGGCGGCGGGCGAGAGCGAGGCGGCCGGAATCCGCACCAACTTCCGTATCCCCGACGTGCTCTCCCTCGGCATCGGCGGCGGCTCCCACGTATCGGAGGACGGCGCGACGGGGCCCCGCTCGGTCGGCTACCGGCTCACCGAGGAGGCCCTGGTCTTCGGCGGTACGAGGCTGACGGCCACGGACCTCGCGGTCGCCGCGGGCCGCGCCGAGGTGGGCGACGCCGCCCTGGTCGCGCACCTGGACCGGGACTTCGCCGAACGCGCCCTGGACCGGATCGCCCAGCGCCTCGCGGAGACCGTCGACCGGATGCGCACCTCCGCCGCCCCGCTGCCCGTGGTCGCGGTCGGCGGTGGCTCGATCCTGGTGCCCGGGGCCCTGCCCGGCTTCGACGATGTGCGCAGGCCCGGTCACTTCGACGTGGCCAACGCGGTCGGCGCCGCCATCGCCCAGGTGGGCGGCGAGGTCGACCGGGTCTTCCGGGTCCCCGAGGGCCGCCGGGACCAGGTGCTCGCCCAGGCCCGTGAAGAGGCCGAGGGCCGGGCCCTGGACGCCGGGGCCCGGCAGGGCACCGTGCGCATCGTCGACCTGGAGGAGGTGCCGCTCGCCTATCTGCCCGGCGGCGCCACCCGGATCAGGGTCAAGGCGGTCGGCGATCTGGACCTGACGCGTATCACCGAGGCAGCACACACCGCCGTGAACGGCACGGCCCGCACCACCGGAGCAGCGGCACATGCGTGAGATCACCCTGGACAACCTGGAAGACATCGCCCGGGGCGCCGGAATCCTCGGCACGGGCGGGGGCGGCGACCCCTACATCGGCATGCTGCTCGCCCGCGAGGCCATCCGCAGGCACGGACCCGTCCGCGTCGTCGACTTCGACGAGGTGGCGCCCGACGCCACCGTCGTACCGATCTCGGGCATGGGGGCGCCGACCGTCCTTCTGGAGCGGGTGCCCAACGGCGGCGAGGAGCTGGCCGCCCTGCGCGCCCTGGAGAAGTACATCGGGCGCCCCGCCACGCACATCGCCCCGATCGAGATCGGCGGTGTCAACTCCATGCTGCCGATCGCCTGCGCCGCCGAGGCGGGGCTGCCGATCGTGGACGGGGACGCGATGGGACGGGCGTTCCCGGAGGCCCAGATGGTGCTGCCCGGACTGATCGGGGTCCGCAACACCCCGATGGCGATCTCCGACGACAAGGGCAACAGCATCATCGTCGAGGCCGTCGACAACCATGCGGCCGAACGCATCGCCCGCGCGGTCTGCGTCGAACTCGGCTGCCAGATCTCCAGCGCGGACACGGTCCTGCGGGGCGACCAGCTGGCGGCGGGCCTGGTCCCGGCGACCCTGACGCTGGCCGAGGACCTGGGGGCCGCCGTACGGGAGGCCCGCGCCGCGCACACCGACCCGGTGGCCGCGGCCCGGAACCTGCTGTCCGGCACCCACCTGCTGACCGGCAAGGTGATCGACGTCAGCCGGCGCACCGAGGGCGGGTTCGCCCGCGGCCGGGCCCGCATCGAGGGTGTCGGCACGGACGCGGGCCGGACGCTGGAGCTGGACTTCCAGAACGAGCACCTGCTCGCCACCAGGGACGGCGAGACGGTGGCCACGACCCCGGACCTGATCTGTGTGCTGGACACCGACTCCGGCGATCCGGTCACCACGGAGGGCCTGCGTTACGGGCTGCGCATCAGCGTGCTGGCGGCGCCGTGCGACCCGCGCTGGACCAGCCCCGAGGGCCTGGAACTCGCTGGGCCGCGCTACTTCGGGTACGAGACGGACTACGTGCCCTTCCGCACGGCCTGAGCACAACGGTCCGGAACGCTGTGACCGTGACTTCCCGGGAGCAGGGCCCGGGGCACGGCCGCAGCGTCCGGGTCGCAGCGTTCCGGTCGCAGTGTTACCGGTCACAGTGTTCCGACCGCAGCGGCACGGGCGGTGGGTCCGGGCCCAGGCCCTGGTCCCGGGTTCAGACGGAGGCCTTGTCCTCGTCGCGCGAGAGTGCGGGGGACTCGGCCGCCGGGGTCTCGGGGACGAGGCCGAGCTCCAGGTCGCGGGCGGCCTCGGCCTCACGCCGGACGAGCCGGAACCACATGAAGAGCACGAAGCCCGCGAAGACGAACCACTCACCGGTGTAGCCGAGGTTCTGGAAGGCCTTCAGGTCGAGCCCGGTGCCCTGCGGCGCGGCGGCCGGGACCGGCTTCATCGCGCCGCCCGTACCGGTCTTTGCCTCGGGGAGCGTCACCCAGGCGTCGTACACGTCGTACGGGACGAGGTTCACCAGCGACGCGGCGCTGATGATGCCCAGCTGCCCGTCGGGGAGCCCGCCCTCGGAGTTGACGCCGTCGCTGTTCATGTTCTCGGAGGCCTGGAGGTCACCGGTCACGGTGACCTCGCCCTTGGGCGCGGCCGGGACGGCGGTGCGTCCCGCGGTGCCGGGCAGCCAGCCGCGTACGACGGGCAGGGCCTTGCCGCTGTCGGTCCGCAGCATGTTCAGGACGTAGAAGCCGTTGCGGTCGTCCAACTCGCGGCCGGGGACCAGGAACTGGTCGGCGTACGTACCGGACGCGACGGCCGGACGGCCGGACGTCACCTTGTCGACGGGCAGCAGCGAGTCGAGCGGCTTGGCCGCCCGTGTGCTGGGGTCGGGCTGCTTCTCGGCCTGCTCGTGCGTCTGCACGCGGTCCTCGAAGCGGCCGAGCTGCCAGGTGCCCATGAACACACAGAACGGGATGGCCAGCACGACGAACAGGTTGATCCCCCACCATCGCGGGGTCAGCAGGAACCGGTACACCCCTCCACGGTACGGTCCCCGCCCCGGCCGCCCGGAGCGGGGTACACCATTTATCCGGCCCTTACGCGTCCCAGAGGGCGGCGACGGGCGGTCGCCACGTTGACGTCACACGCCGACCGGACCGCCCGGAGTCCGCCGCGAGCCCGGCCCCGGGCCGCCGCAGCCCCCGTTGTCCGCCTCGGTCCGGCCAGTCCTTGCCCGCAGCCGCAGCCGCAGCCGCAGCCGCAGCCGCAGCCGGCCTCGGCCCCGGCCCTCAGACCGTTGTCGCCGGGGGGTCAGCCAGGTGCTTCAGCGCGAAGTCGAGCTCCAGCCGGACCTGCTTGATCCGCTCCTCCACGACGAGCGAGCCGTGCCCGGCGTCGTACCGGTACACCTCGTGCACCGCGCCACGCGCCTTGAGGCGGTCCACGTAGTTCTCCACCTGACGGATGGGGCAGCGCGGATCGTTGACGCCCGCCGAGATGTAGACGGGGGCGCGTACCGAGTCGACGTACGTCAGGGGAGACGAGGCCTCGAAGCGCTCCGGGACCTCTTCGGGCGTGCCGCCCAGCAGCGTGCGGTCCATCGCCTTCAGGGCCTCCATCTCGTCGTGGTAGGCCGTGACGTAGTCGGCGACGGGCACGGCGGCCAGTCCGAGGGCCCACGACTCGGGCTGTGTGCCGAGGCCGAGCAGCGTCAGATAGCCGCCCCACGAGCCACCGGCCAGGATCAGCCGCTGCGGGTCCGCGAGCCCGGACTTCACCGACCAGTCCCGTACGGCCGCGATGTCCTCCAGCTCGATCAGACCGACCCGGTGCTTGAGCGCGTCCGTCCAGGCGCGGCCGTAGCCGGTCGAGCCGCGGTAGTTGACCCGTACGACCGCGAAGCCGTGGTCCACCCAGGCTGCCGGGCCGGAGGCGAAGGCATCGCTGTCGTGCCAGGTCGGGCCGCCGTGGATCTCGAAGACGGTGGGGAACGGGCCGTCACCGGTCGCGGGCCGCTGCACGAGGGCGTGGATACGGCCGCCGGGGCCGTCCACCCACGCGTCCTCCACCGGCACCGAGGCGGGTGCCTTGGCACCGGGCGGGTCGAGGACCACGGAACCGGAGGTGGAACGGACGGCCGGCGGCTGCGCGGCCGACGACCAGAGATACTCCACGGTGCCGTCCGGGCGGGCCGTCGCGCCCGAGACCGTGCCCGCGGGGGTATGGACCCTGACCGGCCCGTCGGCGCCCGGCTCGTACCGCCACAGCTCGCTGCGCGCCTCGAAGCTGTGCTCGATCAGCAACGCGGAGCCGTCCGGATACCACTCGGCGCCCACGTCGCCCGGCAACTCGATGGGGAGGGCGGTCTCGGTGCCCGCGACCGGGTCCCAGATCATCGGCTCCCAGCGGCCCCTGCGCTGATGGCCGACGAGCAGCCGGGAGTCACCGGCCACCGGTGCGAAGCCCAGCACCGCGAGGCCCAGCTCCTTGGTGCCGCCCTCGGTGTCGTCCAGCTCGGCGACCACGGAACCGTCCGGGCGCACGACGCGCAGCGCGGAGTGCATCGCGTCACCGTGCTCCGTGTGCTCCAGGGCGATCAGCGCGCCGTCGTGGGAGAGGTCCCCGACCCCGGCGGACTCCCGGTGCCGGTAGATCTCGGTGGGCTCCTCCCGCGGGCGCACGACATGGACGGTCGTGCCGTCCTCGTCGGTGGAGCGGCCGATCACGGCGGTCCCGTCCCGCCCGATGGCGAGACCGGCCGGATAGGAGGGCTCCAGACCGGGAGCCGCCGGTTCGTCCTCGCCGCCGGTGAAGGGCTGCCGCATCCACACACCGAACTCGTCGCCGTCGGTGTCGTTGAACCACCAGATGGCCTCGCCGTCGGGGGTCAGCACCCCGTCGGTCGTCCCGTTCGGCCGGTCGGTCGCCCGCCGCTGCTCCCCACTCGTCCGGTCCCAGGCGTACAGCTCGTACGTGCCGGTGGCGTTGGAGACGAACAGTGAGCGCTCAGGGGCGTCCTCGGCCCAGTCGGGAAGGGATACCCGGGGCGCGCGGAACCGCTGCTCCCACTCCGGTGCGGACGAGGCGTTCTGTGTATCGCTCATGCCACCATCCAACCCGATCGGACGCACGAGCGGGCGGCCTGTGGATAACCACTCGCACCACCCCCGGCCTGTGGGTAACTTTCCGCTCATGTACTCACCGACCCCGGACGACTGGCACGACGCCAACCGCGCGCGCTGGGACGAGCGCGTGGCGATCCACGAGGCGAGCGACTACTACGACCTGGACGCGTTCCGGGCGGGCAAGGACGCCCTTCGCGAGTTCGAGCTCGCCGAGGTCGGCGATGTCACCGGCAAGTCCCTGCTGCACCTCCAGTGCCACATCGGGCTCGACACCCTGTCCTGGGCCCGGCACGGCGCCGCCCACGTCGTCGGTCTCGACTTCTCCGAGCCCGCCGTGGAGGCCGCCCGTTCGCTCGCCGGGTCGCTGGGCCTCACCCCGGACCGGGCGGCGTTCGTCGCCGCTGATGTGTACGACGCGAAGGAAGCCGTCCCCGACTCCTCGTACGACATCGTCTACACCGGCGTGGGCGCGCTGAACTGGCTGCCCGACATCGGGCGCTGGGCGGAGACCGCGGCCTCGCTCGTCGCCCCCGGCGGCTTCCTCTACCTCGCCGAATTCCATCCGCTGACCGACACGCTGGACGACTCGACGGGGTCGACGATCACGTACGACTACTTCAGCCGTGAGGCGTGGGTGGACGAGACGCCCGGAACGTACGCGGACTTCGATGCCCCGACCGTCCACAACCGCAGCGTCGAGTGGCAGCATCCCGTGGGCGAAGTGGTCTCGGCGCTGGCGGCGGCCGGGCTCCGGATCGAGTTCCTGCACGAGCACGACGTCTCGCTGTTCGCCCGCTTCGGCTCGCTGGAGCGCCACCCGGACGGTCACTACCGCTTCCCCGCGGACCGGCCGCGGATTCCGCTGATGTATTCGATCAAGGCATCGCGCCAGGTCAGCGGCTGAACGATGACAGATCGCGGCCGATTGTCAGTGGTGGGGGCCACACTCGGTCCATGACGGACACGACTGACATGACAGGCAGGGCGGGCGGGGCGGAGGGGGCGGGCCGCGGTGTTACCGGCGCCGAACTGCGTGCGGTGGTGCGGACGTACTGGACCGCGGCGGACGCCCGTGACGGGGACGCGCTGGCGGCGACCCTTGCCGACGAGGTGGTGTACGACCTGCCGCAGAGCCGTGAGCGCATCCGGGGCAAGGAGCGGTACGTCCGGTTCCACCAGGAGTATCCGGGGGACCGGCACATCCGGATCGAGCGGATCGTGGCCGACGGCGAGGGCCGGCAGGCCGCCGCGCGGACCCACGTCACCGCGGACGGCGAGGAACTGCACGCGATTCACTTCTTCACGTTCGACGCGCAGGGGCGGATCACGGAGGTGACGGACTTCTGGCCCGAGTCGTACGAGCCCCCGGCGGGCCGGGAGCATCTGGTCGAGCGCTACTGAGCACCGCACATAGCGCAGAGCACGGCACAGCGCGCACAGACCGCAGCGCACGGATCACGGCTGGCAGGAGCACGGCGCACGGATCACGGCGCACGGAGCACGGCGCACGGATCACGGCGCACGGATCACGGCGCGCAGAGCACAGCACGCGGAACACAGCGCACGGAGCGCTGGTCAACAGGCACCTGAGTCATGGGCACTGAGCACCGGCCTCCGAGCGGGACGGGACACGGACCCGGGACAGGCCAGGGGCACGGGACGGACCAGGGGCCCGGGACACGGGGCCTACTCGGCGGGGACCGGTCCGGTGCGGTCCCAGCCGGGGGCGCGGACGTCCACGGTGAGTGCGGTCGTCGCGACCTCCTCGCCGCACGTACGGCAGATCCAGATGGCATCGAGATCGTGCGGGTGGCTGTGCGGGCTCTCCGCCCCCCGCTCGCCCGTGGGCTCATGCACCATCACGACCGGCGGCTCCTCGTTCACCCACCGGTCGCCCCACTCCAGCAGCGCCCGGATCACCGGTGCGAGGTCCCGGCCCGACGCGGTCAGGTGGTACTCGTAGCGCGGCGGGCGCTCGTTGTACGGCCGGCGCTCGACCACTCCGGCCTGCTCCAGTGCGCGAAGGCGGGCGGCGATCCGGTCCCGGGGCGCACCGGTGTTCCGGGCGATCGCCTCGAACCGGTGGTTGCCGAAGAAGATCTCGCGCACCGCGAGCAGCGCCCATTTCTCGCCCACCACATGGAGTGCGGCGGCAGCGGAACAGGGCCGTCCGGGGAGCCTGACGGCGAGGGGTTCGGGGTTCGTCGAAGCGTTCATCCCTACTAGGTTGCCATCTCAAACTCACTGGCGCTAGCTTGCCGTCATGACAGTTGGAAAATCAAACCCACTCGTGCCGGCTGCCCCCGCCCCACCGGCCGCCCCCGCCTCCGCAGCACAGGCCGCCCCCGCCCCACCGGCCATCCCCTCCCCGGCTCAGGTCTCCACCGGGGCCCAGCCTCCGGCGCGGTCGCGCGCCGCCGTGTGGATCATCGCGGCGGGTGTCTTCGTCGTGAACCTCGATCTGTTCATCGTCAACGTCGCCGTGCCCGCGCTCGGCGACTCCTTCGGCGGCAGCTCCCTCGCCTCGCTGTCCTGGGTGCTCAACGCGTACGCGATCGTCTTCGCCGCGCTGCTGGTCGTCGCGGGACGGCTCGCCGACCGCTACGGCCACCGGCGGGGCTTCCTGCTGGGGCTGGCGGTCTTCACCGTCGCCTCCGCGCTCTGCGCCCTCGCCCCCGACGTCGGCTGGCTGGTCGCGGCCCGGGTCCTCCAGGCGGCGGGTGCCGCCGCCCTGATGCCGACCTCGCTCGCGCTGCTCCTGGTCAACACGCCGCCGCAACGCCGCCCGCGGGCCATTCGGAGCTGGGCCGCGATCGGTGGGGTGGCGGCCGGACTCGGCCCGGTCGTCGGGGGCGTGCTGGTGGAGGCCGACTGGCGCTGGGTGTTCCTGGTCAACGTCCCGGTAGGGGTGGTCGGTGTGGTGGCCGGTGCCCGCCTGCTGCCCGACGCGCGCCCGGACCGCGAGGGCCGCCTGCCGGACCTGGCGGGTGCCGCGCTGCTCACGCTCGCGATCGGGTCCCTGGCGCTCGGGCTGGTCAAGGCGGAGGACTGGGGCTGGAGTTCGCCGGTGACCCTCGGCTCGCTCCTCGCGGCGGTCGTGCTCGCCGCGGGCTTCGTCCTGCGCTCGGCCCGGCATCCGGCACCGATCGTCGAACTGCCCCTGCTGCGTACGCCGGCCTTCGCGGCGGCCACCCTGGCCTCCCTGCTCTTCACGGTGGCGTTCGCGGCCATGCTGCTCACCTCGGTGCTCTGGTGCCAGCAGGTGTGGGGGTACTCGGCGATCCGTACCGGACTGGCCATCGCCCCGGGCCCGCTCGTCGTGCCGCTGCTGGCGGTCGCCTCCGGTCCGGTCGTCCGCCGCTTCGGCGCCGGTCGCACCGCCGCGCTCGGCTGCTTCCTGTTCGGCGTCGGCATGGCCTGGTGGGCCCTGCGGCTCGGTACGGAGCCGGGGTACGCGACCGGGTTCCTGCCCGGCATGCTCATCACCGGCATCGGGGTGGGCCTCGCGCTGACCACCTTGGTCGGCGCGGCGGCAGCAGCCCTGCCGCCCACCCGCTTCGCGACCGGATCGGCCGTCACGACCATGGCCCGCCAGACGGGTTCGGTGCTGGGGGTCGCGCTGATGGTCACGCTGATCGGGGCGCCCGCCGCACCCGACGCGGCACTGGAGGTGTTCCGGGACGGCTGGTGGGCCGCCGCGGCCATCGCCGTACTGGCTGCCGGGGCGGCCCTGGCGCTGCCCCGCCCGGCCGCGGCACCGAACGCCGCCTGAGCGGACGCGGCAGCGGAAGGCGGCCGGAACGGCAGCGGCGGTCCACCGGGCCGAACCCGGTGGACCGCCGTACCTGTGGGGGGTGGAGCTGTGCGTGCCGTGCGTCCCTATGCGGCAGACCGGAAGGCGGGCAGGTAGCCGCCCGACTGTCCCGCGGCCTTGGGGTGGTACGAGTTGTAGATCGGGATCGAGACGCTGTGGAGCCAGGCGTCACCGGAGCAGAGCTCGTGCCCGGAGAACTCGTCCGCCACGCCGGAGAAGGTGAACCCGGCGTCCGCGGCCCGCTTGGCCAGGACACCGTTCAGCACGTCCGACGCGTTGTTGATCGCACTGCGCTCGGTCTCGGTGAGCCCGGCGATGCAGCTGCCCGAGAGCTTGTAGAACCGCGGGTAGCCCAGCACGACCACATGGGCCTGCGGAGCCTTGGCCCGGATGCTGCCGTAGAGCGAGTCGAGGCGCGAGGGCAGGGAGGTCTGGATCTGCGAGACCGCCGAGTTCACGCTGCTGACACAGGTGGCCTCGCTGGACAGGACGCAGTCCTGCATGACGTCGGCGAACCCGACGTCATTGCCGCCCGCCGTGACGCTGACCAGCGATGTCGACGAACTCAGCACGCCCAGCTGGCTACTGGCGATGGAGCTGGTCGTCGCCCCCGAGCAGGCGACGAAGTCGAACGAGGCGGGGGAGTTCGCGGCTGCCCAGAGGTAGGGGTAGGCCTTGGTGCTGCGCCGGCAGTCGCCGCTGTCGGAGATATAGCTCCCCGCGCCGACGCCGGAGGAATAGGAGTCGCCGAGCGCCACATAGCCGCCCGCGGCGGCCGAGTCGGCGGCAGCGGCGGGCCCGGCGACACCGAGGGCGGCAACGGCCGCGACAGCCAGGGTGGAGACGGATGCCCAAATTCTTCGTACTGACATGGCTGCCAGCCCTTCGAAGTGTGGGAGTGGGTGGGGGGATTGGTGGAGCGCCCCAGTTTCTAGCAGCTCTTGGTACCCGCCGGTAATGGCCTGGCGAGAAGTCGTCTGATATGCCCGAATGATCGTTCGGGTGCCGGTGCTCCGCGCGTAGATAAACCCTCAAGTCGGTGTGAGAACCGGTAATTTCGGGGGAACTTTCGGCGGAACCTTCAGTGCCGCCGAGGAGTGGCGTGGGGGCACGACGCTATGACGTACGCGCGCACAGCGGTTACCCGGTCGGGGGCGGCACGGCGCACGGGAGTGCGGGGGTGCCTGGAGTGCCGGGGTGCCGGGGGTGCCGCCCCGAGCGCATCGTCGCGCCGGGCGAACCGGCCGATCGCGCGCCCAGTTCGCCGCCAAGGGACCGACCCCGAGGCTGACGCCGAAGCCGACTCGGAGGGACAGGCTCCGCGCACCGGCTCGGAGGGATCGGTTCGGAGGAACCGGCTCCGTGGACCGGCTCCGCGGACCGGCTTCCGGGGTCGGCCTCGATGGGGCCTCGGTCGGCGTCCGCCGAGTTCTCCGCGCGGTTGGGCACGGGGCGCGGGTAGGTCAGTTGTTTCTTATCTGGAATGCATGTTCGGTCAATTCTGGCTGAGGGGAAAGAAAACAGGCCACATCCGGTCCGGCCTGTTTGCCGGGACTCGGTTCGACGGCAGCATGACCAGGCTTGAGCGGTGCGATGCGCCGCGGAGCGGGAAGGCCGGGGGTACTGGTGAATCACGCATGGCCGCCGTCCACTTTCCTCGGCCGGTTGCGGGACTCGACGCGGGAAGAACTCCTGAGCCAGGGAACGCCGATGAATTATCCGCCGTCCCGCGCCCTGCTCCGGCAGGGAGACGACAGCCGGCACGTCCTGTTGATCACGAGGGGCGTCGTGAAGGTCGTCGCCAGCGCGGAGAGCGGTTACGACATGCTGCTCGCCGTCCGCATAGCGGGTGACCTGGTCGGTGAGATGGCGGCCTTCGAGGAGCGCCCCAGGTCCGGCACGGTGATCGCGTGCAGTGACGTGAACGCGCGGATCATCCAGGTGCGGGCGCTGGAGAGCTTCCTCTCCCGCCATCCGGACGCCCTGCGTGCCGTCCTCCATATGCAGTGCGCCCGGCTGCGCTGGGCCAACCGGCGCCGGATCGACTTCCAGGCGTACGACTCGCTGACCCGGTTGGCCAGGGTCCTGGCCGAGCTGAGCCAGGCCTACGCCCGCCCCGAACCGGACAGTGACGGCAAGCGCTGCGACCTCGGCGTGACGCTGACACAGAAGGAACTCGCCTCCCTGGCAGGCCTCAAGCTCAACACCGCGGAAAAGAACCTGGCCGTGCTGACGGCTCAGGGGCTGGTGGAACGCAGTTACCGAAACATAACCATCTGTGATGTTCCGAAGCTGCTTGAATTTGCCAAAGTCGTGGCCGAAAACCCGTACTGATACGGAATCACTTTACGTACGCACTCCTAGCCTTTCGGGCAGCACTTCGTGGGCAGCGTCTGCCCATCACCTGCCCAGAGAGGAAATGATCGGGTGGCTGCGTGGCCTGACTTCTATCCCTGCACCTGCATTGCCGTGGACGCGCAGGGCTACGGAAGCAACAACGACCGTAGGCAGTCCGAAATCCAGCACGATCTGCCGCGGCTTCTCGACCGCGCCGCCAGGAGGGCCGGTCTGGACCGCGCGCAGTGGCAGATCCAGCACAAGGGCGACGAGCAGCTGGCGGTGCGGCCCGTCGACGGCATGGAAGCGCGCCTGGTCGACGACTACATCCGCCATCTTGCCGCCGAGCTACGTGAGTTCAACGCCCAGCGGGTTCCCGAGGCGCGGCTGCGGCTGCGGGCCGTCATCCATCAGGGGCTGGTGGAGCTGGCCGACAACGGCTTCGCCGGTACGGCCGTGGTGGCCACGGCGCGTCTGCTGAACGCGGATCCGCTGTACGAGGCCCTGGCCGCGCACCCCGAGGCCGATCTGGTGCTGCTGCTGTCGGACGAGGTCTTCCGGTCCGTGGTGGCGGGCCGTCATACGACCCTGGTCCCCGAGGACTTCACCCGCGTCGCCGTCCAGGTGAAGGAGTACGAGGCCACGGCCTGGCTCCGGGTGCCCGCGCCCGGCGCATCCGCCGCCTCCTCGTACCGGCCCGGGACCGCGGGACACCAGCCCGGGACCACGGAGACGGGGAAATCCGTGGACCCTGCGTCGGGGGAGCCCGCGGCGGTCCGGCCGGAGCCGGCCGCCGCGGGCGGGTCCGGGGGAACGGGCACCAGCCACGAGTACCGGGCGGACAACATCAACGTCACCAATGTCGCCGGCTCCGTCGATGCCCGGGGTGCCGTCTTCGGCTTCGGGAGCTCCGGTGGCTGACGAACCGGACCCGCACGAAGGGCCGGCCGTGCCGCCCGTACCCGCTGCCGACGAGGACATCGCGCCGCCCCTGCCGGACGGCATCGCCGGTGAGCCGGAAGCGGGAGAGGACATCCCCGACCCGGATGCCGGCCCGGATGCCGGAGCGGATGCCGGACCGGACCCGGCTCCCGAGCGGCGCAAGGAGGCGGACGAACAGGAGGAGGACGACCGGGGCTACGACGATCTGCGCCGCGTCCACCAGCTGGTCAGCAACAACTTCTACGGCGTCGTCGACGCCTCCGGAGCGGCGTTCGGTTTCGGCGCCGCATCCTCCCCCGGTCTCGCCCCCGGCACGATCGAGCCCGAGGAGATGAACCGCGCTCTGCGCTTCTACGTCCCGCCGCAGCCCTGCTTCGACGAGGCGCTCGGGAAGTTGCGCGAGGACGCCTTCGTCGTGCTGACCGGGGAGGACAGCTGTGGTCGGGGCGCGGGTTCCCTGGCCCTGCTCAGGGAGATCCTGGGCGAGGAGGCCAGGCTGCGCAGCCTGTCGCCCGCCAACGCGCTCGCCGAGCTGGCCGCGTCGAGGGACCTCAAGCCGGGCCAGGGATACGTCATCCTCGACTACGTCGGCGAGCTGAACGTCGAGGCCGTACAGGCCTACTCGATCAGGCGGTTGAGCGAGGAACTGGGCCGCAAGGGGTCGTACCTGGTGATGACGGCGGGTGGCACGACCCGTCGGCGGCTGGCGCTGCGCGACCACTGCGTGCCGTGGCGGGCTCCGGACCCCGTGGAACTGTTCGAGCACTGCAGGGACCGGCTCCCGCGCAGCGCCCTCGCGCCGGACGTCGAACGGGAGCTGCGGGAGCGGGTCCGGGAACAGCGCCGGCCCGCGGACATGGTCGCGGCGGCCGAGGTCCTGTCCAGGGAGGGCGCGGAGGCGGCGCTGGACACCCTTCGCGACCGGTGCCGCGAGCTGGTGAGGGAGTTGTTCCGCAGGCAGCCGTGCGCGGACGACCTGATCCCGCTGGCGGCCCTGGCCTTCCTGGAAGGCATCCCGGAGCGGACGTTCGAGAAGCAGTGTGCTGTGTTCGCCGCCTTTGTGCGCGACTGGGAACAGAGCGGCGAGACACCGGCCGCGGAGCCGGACAGCGAGGGCAGGACGGCGTTGCGCGGTGCGGTCGCCCAGCAGTCCCGGGCCCGCTGGAAGGAACGCGCGGTGGGACTCGTGACCACCGAGCACCGGTCCGGTCCGGGCCGGAACGACGGGCGCGGCGAGCGGCATCTGGTCTTCACCGAACCGCGTGTCCGCGAGTTCGTCATCGCGGAGCTGCACGAGTTGTACGGCTACGAGCTCTGGTACCCGATGCGCCAGTGGCTGGCCGAGATGGCCCTGGTGGGTGATCTGGGCACCCGTACGGAGGTGGCCCGCGGCGTCGCGCTCCTGGCCCGGCACGCGCTCGCCGAGGTCGACGAGAACATGCTGAAGGTGTGGTCCGAAGGGCTCATCAGCCAGCGAGTGACCGCCGCGCTGACGCTGCAGTTCATGTGCGACACCGAGCATCTCGCTCCGCAGGCCCTGTACATAGCCCTGGGCTGGGCGGAGAACAGCGGGCCCCGCCGCGCCGTGACGTCGGCGATGGCGCTGACGGGCCGCCTCGGCTCCCTCTACCGCCTGGACGCGCTCAACCAGCTCTGGTCGCTGATGCGGCGCGGGGAGCGGATCGCGTTCTCGGCCCACCGTTCGCTGGTCCTGCTGCTGCAGTCCGCCGAACAGGAACCGGAACGCGCGCTGCTCATCCTCCGGTACGTACGGACCATGATCGCCCAGGCCGCGCGGGGGTCCAAGGAGCGGTCGATCGCGCTGCGGGCCGCCATCCAGCTCCTGCGGGCCGAACGGCCGGATGCCTCCGAACCCATCACCGCGGCCCTCCTGCGCACAGCCCCGGACAGCGCCCGTCACCTCGGGTCCCTGTGGGCGGATGTCCTGCACAGCGGCCATCGGAGCCGGGCGGTCAGCGCGCTGTGCCGGACGCTCGTGCAGCTGCGCGACGACCCCTCCGTCACCGACGCCGTACGCGCACTCGGCGAGGCCATGCGGAACGCGATGAGCGCGCCCCAGTGGGCCGCGCTGTGCCACCACCTGTCCATCGCCCTGAGACATCCCGACTACGCGATCCCCGGCGCCCGCCAGCTGGCGCAGGTGCTCCTCGGATCCCTGCGCGGCCGTTCGCCGGGGCACTACCGGCGCACCACCGCGTCCCTCATATCCACCCAGCCCTTCCCTTCCGCTCAAGGAGGCCGAAGCAAGTGAACTACCCCGTCATCGGCGAGCACATCCTGGCCACGGTCCAGGGCGCGTGGTGGTCCCGGCGTCGCCGCCGCGACGATGTGCCGGACCTGCCACCCGGCGCCGTCTACGTCTTCCGGGTCGGCGGGAACTACCGCCCGTACCCCGAGGGCATGGTGTTCGACCCGTCCCACCCCGACGTGATCGATGCCTCCTCCGTCAGCCTGGTCGACACCCGGGCGCGCCTGGTCGAGGTGGAGCGCACGCTCCCGTCGCTGAGCGAGGCGGACAACTTCACGGTGCGGACGTCCTTCACCTGCCAGGTGACCGATCCGACCGTCATCGCCCGGCAGGGCATCATCGATGTCACCGTTCCCCTGCGCGCCTACCTGGTGGCCGACGGGGACCTGCCGAGGGTGAGCGCCGGACACCGCGTGGAAGAGGTCAACGCGGTGCGGACCGAGGTCGGTCACCGTATGACCGCCTACAGCGCGATCGTGCCGCCGCGGGTCGCGGGGATGAGCGTGGAGTTCGTCAGCGCCGAGGTCCACGCCTCGCAGGACCTGCGGGACTGGGAGCAGAAGCTGCGCGATGAGCGACGCCTCTGGGAACTCCAGCGGGGGCAGCGTGACTTCGAGACCCAGGACGCGCTCCGGATCGCGGAACTGCTCTCCCAGGGCTCCGATCATGTGGACGCCTTCGGCATCGCCCGGAAGGAGATCGACGTCACCGCGGCGGCGGCCCGCATCCACCGGACCACCCAGGAGAAGTCGGCCCGCAGCCACGAGGCCGACACGTCGGACCGGACCCACGCGCAGGCGCGGGAGACCGCGGAGGCGCAACTGCGCCGCGAAATGCTGCTGACGCTGCTGCGGCAGATGGGCGGCAGCGAGTACGTCGACCTTCAACAGGTCCTCGAACAGGTCATGCGGGAGATGGGCAGCCCGAGCGAACCCGGCGTCGGGATCGCCGCCGGCGCCGGCCGCATGGTCGAGTCGGGACCGATGAACTCCGCTCGTACGGCAGCGGGCCGGAACGGCTCGCGCGACCCGCAGGGCGGTTTCGTCAAGGACGAGGACGATCTCGTTGACTGACATCCTGACGAACCCTGTGACGGCCCCCGACACGGCGGACCGACAGGGCACCGGCCACGATGCCGCCGCGCGTACCGCCGGCCGCCGGGCCGCCGCCCGCACCGCCGAGGGCGGGCCCGCCGCACACCCCACCGGGGACGGCACCCCCGCCCGTACCGCCCGTCGCCCCCACGGCTTCGATGCCGCACGACGGCTGCGGTCCCTGACCGGCGTCGACGAGGAACTGCTCGCCAGGGTCAGGTACGAGCGGAGCAAGTACACGGCCCTGGGCGGGGTGGTGCTCGGCACATCCGTCATCGCGGCGTTCTCCATGTGGAACTTCGCGACCGAGGCGCTCGGCGGGTTCTCGCCGGTGGTCCTCGTCCCGACGGTCATCTGGATGCTGTTCGTGCTCAACCTCGACCGCTGGCTGGTCACTCCGCAGCCCAACGCACGGCGACGGCTCGGCCCCCTTCTCACGCGCCTGCTGATCGCCCTGATGCTCGGCATGGTGATCGCCGAGCCCCTGGTACTGCGCATCTTCCAGACGGCCATCGAGCAGCACGTCGCCGACGAACGTACGGACACGATCGACCGGTTGCGTACGAACCTGGTGCGCTGCAACCCCGTACCGTCCACGACGCGGACCGTCACCCCGAAGGGCTGCGGCAGCTCGTACGTCCTCTCGTTCGGCAATACGCCCGGCGAACGGGTCGAGGAACTGACCGCCCTGCGTGCGGACGCCGCCGTCCTGCAGAAGCGGGTGGACCGTGACACCGCAAGGCTGGAGGGCATCGACTCCGACGTACGCGACGAGTGCCGCAAGCTGATCCGTATGGCTGCCACCGGCCTGTACCAGCGGACGTCGGAGTGCCTGCGCCTGCGCGACAAGGCGCAGGACTACCGGGCGACCCACCGCACCAGCGAGAACGAGAAGCGGCTGGCCCGTATGAACAGGCGGACCCTGGAGATCGAGGCCGAACAGACCGTGTCCCGCGGTGCCTTCCTCACGGCACGGGCCGACGGCATCGAGCGGCGGCTGGGCGAGGAACGCGCCAAGCAGAAGGGGATCGGTGTCCTGGAACGGATGCGGGCGCTCGACCGGCTCGCGGCCGGGAACCCGGTGCTGTTCGTGGGCATCTGGCTGGTCCGCCTGCTGTTCGTACTCCTCGATGTGCTCCCCGTGCTGGTGAAGTACCTGAGCGGCGAGTCCGCGTACGACCGCATGCTCACCAGCGCGAGCAACAGCGCCGTCAAGATCCACGACGAGGAGGCCCGGCTCGCCGAGCGCCGGGCCATGGCGAACATCGAGATCGCTCAGGACGCCATCGAACAGGAGGTCCGGCGGCACCGCGCCGAGTCGGAGGCGGCGCTCCGGGAACACACCGCAGCGATGAACATCCGGGTCCGGCAGGCGGTGAACGCGCTGGAGGACGAGATCCGCCGCTCGTCGGCGGTCTGACACATCCGCCTGCGCCGGCCGGGAACACAGCAGCCGGGAACACGGCAACCAGGAACACGGCAACCAGAGACACAGCACCACGGCCGCCCCGCATGCCGGGGCGGCCGCCCGACACCGACCGGAACGGAGGGGGAAGCATGACCACACCCGGGGGCGACGCCGGCCCGGACAACGACGCCGCGGCGGACCACAGCGCGGAACTCGCGAGGGTCCTGCTGTCCGAGGCCCGTGAGGAACTCACGAAGGCCGACAGCAAAGCCGGCCTCATACTCGCGTCCCTGGGCGCGGCCCTGACCGCCCTGCTCGGCGCGATCGGCAGCGGCGTCATCGCCCTGCGGCAGTACTCCGTCGTCCCGCAGTTCTTCCTCTGGCTGGCCTGCGCCGCCTGCGTACCGGCACTCGTCCTGCTGGGCCTGGCCATCACCCCGCGGCTCGGCAGTCCCCACTACGCCCGCACGCACTACTTCGGCGACGCGAGACTCGCGATGTCCGCCGCTCACCTGGAGCGGACGGTGCGCCGCACCGATGTCGTGTCCCGGGACCTGAGCCAGCTGGCGATCCTGTCCCAGATCGCCTGGACCAAATACCGTTGCATACGCCACGCACTCTTCTGGGGCACGGTCTTCTTCGCGTCCGCGCTGCTGGGCATTGTGATCGGAGCATCGACCTGAGAGGGAAGGTCCCCAGCGCCACAGCGTCGCCCGAGAAATGGCGGACCACCCGGTCATCGGACCTGAGCCGGCCCCCAAAGAGCCCCGGAAACCACTCAGGGGCCCGACCCGCTCTCGCGGATCAGGCCCCTGACCTGGTCTTACAGCTGTCGGGGTGGCGGGATTTGAACCCACGACCTCTTCGTCCCGAACGAAGCGCGCTGCCAAGCTGCGCTACACCCCGATGTCCACCGGTCTCCCGGCGACATCGATTACTTTAGCCCACCCGCGCCCGGAGGCGAAATCTGCTTTCTCCGGGCGCCGGGGATACCCCGGTGGGCGTCAGTCGCGGGGGGTCAGGGTCAGGAGGGTCACCTCGGGGGGGCAGGCGAAGCGGACCGGGGTGTAGCGGTTGGTGCCGCAGCCTGCGGAGACGTGGAGATAGGCGCGCTTGGACCCCACCGTGTGGCTGGACAGGCCCTTCACCCGGTCGGTGTCGAGGTCGCAGTTGGTGACGAGCGCTCCGTAGAACGGGATGCAGAGCTGGCCGCCGTGTGTGTGGCCCGCCAGGATCAGCGGGTATCCGTCCGCCGTGAAGGCGTCCAGGGAGCGCAGGTACGGGGCGTGGACCACGCCGATCGAGAGGTCGGCGCCCGTCTCGGGGCCGCCCGCCACCTCCGCGTAGCGGTCCCGCCTGATGTGCGGGTCGTCCAGCCCGGTGAACGCGATCTCCAGGCCGTCGGCCTTGAGCCGGCCGCGGGTGTTGGACAGCCCCAGCCAGCCCGCCTCGTCGAAGGCGTCGCGCATCGGCTCCCACGGGTTGTGCACGACCCCCACCGCCGGGGCGTTTCCGTTGAGGCCGTGCTTGCCCTGGACCTTCTCCAGGAGGTACCGGGCCGGGTTGCGGAGCTTGGGGCCGTAGTAGTCGTTGGAGCCGAAGACGTACACCCCCGGGAACTCCATCAGCGGACCGAGCGCGTCCAGCACCTCCGGTACGGCCTCCGGGTCGGAGAGGTTGTCGCCGGTGTTCACGACGAAGTCGGGGCGCAGCCCGGCCAGCGACTGCAACCAGGCCCGCTTCTTGCGCTGGCCGCTCACCATGTGGATGTCGGAGACCTGGAGCACGCGCAACGGGCGTGCCCCGTGCGGGAGTACGGGGACGGTGACCCGCCGCAGACGGAACGAGCGGGCCTCGAATCCGGCGGCGTAGGCGAGGCCGGCAGCGCCGACCGCCGCGCCGACTGCCGTGACTTTCAGGGGTACTCCGTAGCGTGCGCGCATGCGCCCATCGTCGCAGACACGGTGCGGCGAGCGGAAAACCGGCGGGCGGCGGGCGGCCCGCACCTGTCACAATCGCGTCATGACCACGCTCAAGTCCAAGCTCAAGGAAGACCTCCACACGGCCATGAAGGCGCGCGACGAGCTGACCTCGTCCACCCTTCGGCTCACCCTGACCGCGATCACCAAGGAAGAGGTCAGCGGCAAGACGGCGCGCGAGCTCTCCGACGACGAGGTGCAGAAGGTGATCGCCAAGGAGGCGAAGAAGCGCCGCGAGGCGGCCGAGGCCTTCGCCCAGGGCGGCCGGACCGAGCAGGCGGAGCGGGAGAAGGCGGAGGGCGAGCTGCTCGACGGCTATCTGCCCAAGCAGCTGTCCGACGACGAGCTGAACGCCATCGTCGCGTCCGCCGTCGAAGAGGCGAGGAGCGCCGGGGCCGAGGGGCCGCGGGCGATGGGTGCCGTCATGAAGATCGTGAACCCGAAGGTCGCCGGACTCGCCGAGGGTGGCCGCGTCGCCGCCGCGGTGAAGAAGCTCCTCGCGGGCTGAGAGGGTCTGCCGGGGCCGCGTGCCGGGTGGCCCGTGTACCGCCCGGCAGGGCAGTCCCTGTGCCGTCGGGCAGTCCGTGTGGCACCCGGCGGGCAGCCCCTGTGCCACCCCGGCAGTCCGTGTGCCGCCCGGCAGGGCAGTCTCTGTGCCGCCCGGCAGCCTCTGTGCCCGCTGCCTCGGTGCCGGCGCCGTACCCCCGTACACAGACGAGAGTGGGGCCTCCCGGTCGATCGTGACCGACCGGGAGGCCCCACTGTCGTACCTACGGACGCCTGACGGGTCAGGGACCGTTCGTGCCGTTGCCGTTGTTGCCGCGGGAGTCGCCGCCGTTGCCGAACCCGCCCGGCGGGATGCTGATGCCGGGGAACGGGTTGCCGCCGCCGGGCTTGCCGTCCTCGCGGTCCTCGTGGTCCTCGTCCCGGTCCCGGCCCTTCTCCTTGTCCTCCTTGGGCTTCGCCCGGGGGACGGAGACAGGGGTGAAGGAAGGCGTTTCGGAGGCGTTCAGCGCCCCGGTCATCGCGATCTTCCAGATCGGTCCCGGGAGGCAGCCACCACAGACCTTGTCGTAGTACTGGCCGCCGATGGTGACACCGAACATCGAGCTCTTCTCGCCGATGTCGTCACCCACCCACACCGCCGTGGAGAGGTTGGGGGTGTACCCGACGAACCAGGCGTCCTTGCGGTCGTTCGTCGTACCGGTCTTGCCGGCGTTGTCGCGGTCGCTGAGCCCGGCCTGCGTACCGGTGCCGTCCTCGACGACGCCCTTGAGCATCTGGTTGATCGTGTCGGCGGTCCGCTCGCTCATCGCCCGCGAGCACGAGGACTTCGGCACCTTGAGCTTCTTGCCGTTGGCGTCGGTGATCGACTCGATGGCGATCGGCGTGCAGTACGTGCCGCGGTTGGCGAACGTCGCGTACGCGGCGGCCATCGAGAGCGGCGTGCTCACCTCACCGCCGAGGGTGATCGACGGGTTCTCGCCGATCTCCTTGCCGTCGCCCCGCTCGTACCCCATCTTCTTCGCCATCTTGACCGTGTCGCAGAGTCCGGCCTTCTGCTCCAGCAGCGCGAAGTAGGTGTTGATGGACTTGCCGAGCGCGCTCGTCATGTCCCAGGAGCCCTTCTCCGACTCCATCTCGTTCTGCAGGTCCCAGTTGCCGCCACCGGCGGTGGAGCCCGAGCAGGTGGTGAAGGAACTCATCGGGACCGAGAGCTTCCAGTCCGTGGAGAACGACGTGGCCGGGCTGATGCCCTTCTCCAGTGCCGCCGCCGCGGTGATCGGCTTGAACGTCGAGCCGACCTGGAAGCCGTAGGTGCTGCCGCCCATCTTGTTGCTGACGGAGAGGTTGAGCACCGTCTCGTTCTTCTTCTGGTCCAGGCCGTAGGGGCGGGACTGGCCCATGGAGAGGATCTTGCCGGTGCCGGGCTGGAGCTGCACCACCGACGCCGCGAACCTGTCGTCCTTGTTGACCTTCGCGGTGGCGGCCTCGTTCGCGGCCTGCTGCGCGCGCGGGTCCAGCGTGGTCCTGATGGTCAGACCGCCGAGGTTCCAGAGCTTCGAACGCTCCTCCTCGGTCTTGCCGAACGCCGGGTCACGCAGGATCGCCTTGCGTACGTAGTCGCAGAAGAACCCGGAGCCGCTGACGGCGGTGATGCAGCCGTTCTTCGGCTTCTTGACCTTCAGCTTGATCGGAGTGGCCATGGCCTTCTCCGCCTCGGCCTGCGAGATGCTGCGGACGGCGGCCATCCGGGCGAGCACGGTGTTGCGGCGCTTGGTCGCTTCCTCCGCGTCGTTGACCGGGTCGTAACGGCTCGGCGACTGGACGACGCCGGCGAGCAGCGCGGCCTCCTCCAGCTTCAGGTCCTTGGCGTGCTTGGAGAAGTACCGCTGGGACGCGGCCTCGATGCCGTACGCCTGCTGCCCGAAGAACGTGATGTTGAGGTAGTTCTCCAGGATCTTCTTCTTGCCCAGCTCCTCCTCGACCTGGATCGCGTACTTCAGCTCGCGGACCTTGCGGCCCAGGGTCTGCTGGGTGGCCTCCGCGACCTTCTCCGGATCGTCGCCCGCCTCCTCGACGAAGACGTTCTTCACGTACTGCTGGGTGAGGGTCGACGCGCCCTGCGCGGCCCCGCCCGCCTGCACGTTGCGGTTCATCGCGCGCAGGATGCCCTTGAGGTCGACCGCCCCGTGCTCGTAGAAGCGGGAGTCCTCGATCGCGATGATCGCGTCCTGCATGTACGGGGAGATGTCCTTGAGGGGGACGACGGTGCGGTCGCGCGAGTAGACCGTCGCGAGCGCGCCGCCCTCGCGGTCGAGGATCGTGGTGCGCTGACTGAGCGGTGGAGTCTTGAGGTTGGAGGGGATTTCGTCGAATCCCTCGACCGTCCCCTTGGCGGCGAGGCCCAGTGCTCCGGCCGCGGGCAGCGCGATGCCCGCCAGCACAGCTCCGGAGAGTGCGGCGACACCGAGGAACTTGGCGGCCTGCTGGGTCGTCGTGAGACCCCCGCCCGAGCGCTTCTTTGGCATGGGGGCAGCCTACGTTCTCATTCGCCGGACAGGCGTATATGCATTGGCCTAAGCTGCTCTCAACTGTCACAGCAGTCCGGTTACGTATCAAGGCCCATGCACAATTTCTGGTCATTCTCCGTCAGGCCGTAGCGCACCCGAGCCATCCACCGAGACGTTCCCGAAAACGCCTCGTGTGTCATGGAACGTCCGCTGCAACTCGGGTGTATTGTCCCGATTTCGCGGAGATAGTCCCGCATGTCCTCACCTCACTCCCCTGGGTGATCTGCCGCGTACGCATAGTCCGTTCGGACCATTCAA
This sequence comes from Streptomyces sp. NPDC001787, assembly GCF_040297465.1. Lineage (NCBI taxonomy): Bacteria > Bacillati > Actinomycetota > Actinomycetes > Kitasatosporales > Streptomycetaceae > Streptomyces > Streptomyces sp. NPDC001787. The sequence goes on along the minus strand of NZ_JBEOZE010000005.1, from coordinate 134,017 downwards.
GATTGGGCCCGAAGGGGGTGTTGTGCTGTCCCCACCTTCCGTAACGTCCTCAACTGGCAGCGGTGAATATGCCGCTGCCGCCGTGGGGGAGCCTCGATTCGGGAGAGGACGGCGCCGGCATGGGCTGGGTAACCGACTGGAGTGCGCAGGCAGCCTGCCGCACTACCGATCCGGATGAACTGTTCGTACAAGGGGCAGCGCAGAACAGGGCCAAGGCGGTGTGCACCGGATGTCCGGTGCGGACCGAGTGCCTGGCCGATGCGCTCGACAATCGCGTCGAATTCGGCGTGTGGGGCGGAATGACGGAGCGGGAAAGACGCGCACTGCTGCGCCGTCGCCCCACCGTCACGTCCTGGCGCCGACTGTTGGAGACCGCGCGTAGCGAGTACGAGCGGTCGACGGGCATCCTGCCCGCGGTGATCGGTCTGGAGGACGACGAACTGCACGAGACGTACGCCGCCGCCGGGTAGCCCAGGGATACCGCTGGGACACCCCTGTGTGGGGCACGGCGTGTCCGTGCCGATGTGCTTGGCTACGCGGCTCCGTGCGTGGTCCGACCGGAGCCGGCCGCGAGTCGCTCACCGATGGCCCGAAGACCTGCGAGGTCGTGCACATCACCGGGCAGGGCCGCCACTTCCGTCACCAGGACCTCCGGGTGCAGCGCGGCGAAGCGGTCGCGGGTGTGCTGCTCGCGCGCGACGACCTGCATGCGCTCGGCGTGCAGCCGCAACAGACCTGCGGTCAGCTCTTCGACAGGGACCGCGGCAAGGACGTTCTCGGATTCGGAGCCGGGCTGGGGGCCAGGACCGGGGCGGGGATCGGGGCCGGGTTCCGGTCCGGCGTGCGGCTCATGTACACGTGCGGGATCGGCTGAGGCGTCGGACTCGGATGCGGCGTCGGGCTCGGACGTGAGGTCGGGCTCGGGGGAGAGCGGCGGGTCACCAAGGGCAGCCTTCCCTGCCGTCTGATCGACAATGCGGGCCTCTTCAAGATTTTCCGCAGCGGCCAGCGCCCGCTCGGCGGAAAGACGTGAAGCCTCGCTGCCATGGACCCGGTTGAGGACGAGGCCGGCCAGCGGCATGTCCTCGGCAGCCAGCCGTTCCACGAAATACGCGGCCTCCCGCAGCGCGTCCCGCTCCGGGGTCGCGACCACGAGGAACGCCGTACCGGGCGCCTGGAGCAGCTTGTACGTGGCATCGGCCCGCGTGCGGAAACCGCCGAACATCGTGTCCATCGCCGCGACGAAGGTCTGTACGTCCCGCAGGAACTGGCCGCCGAGCAGCTTGCCCAGCGTCCCCGTCATCATCGACATGCCCACATTGAGGAACTTCATCCCCGCCCGGCCGCCCACCTTCGCGGGCGCCATCAGCAGCCGGATGAACTTGCCGTCCAGGAACGAACCCAGCCGCTTCGGCGCGTCCAGGAAGTCCAGCGCGGAGCGCGAGGGCGGGGTGTCGACGATGATCAGGTCCCACTCGTCGCGCGCCCTCAGCTGCCCGAGCTTCTCCATCGCCATGTACTCCTGCGTACCGGCGAACCCGGCCGAAAGGGACTGGTAGAAGGGGTTCTCCAGGATCGCGCGGGCCCGCTCGGCGTCCGTGTGGGCCTCGACGGTCTCGTCGAAGGTCCGCTTCATGTCGAGCATCATGGCGTGCAGTTCGCCGTCGCCCTCGATGTCCTCGACCCGGCGCGGGATGTTGTCCAGCTGGTCGATGCCCATCGACTGGGCGAGCCGGCGGGCCGGGTCGATGGTGAGGACGACGACCTTCCGGCCGCGCTCCGCCGCCCGTACACCGAGCGCCGCCGCGGTCGTGGTCTTGCCGACCCCGCCCGAGCCGCAGCACACGACGATCCGGATGCCCGGGTCGTCGAGCAGCGCGTCGGTGTCCAGCCCGGGTGCCGCGTCCGCGGCCGTCACGACCGGGGTCATGAGCCCACCTCTTCCCCTGCGCCCTGTTTACGGAGCTCCGCGGCCAGTTCGTACAGCGCGGCGAGGTCCACGCCCTCGCCGACCAGCGGGAGCTCGACGGCCGGCACCCCGAGACCGGCCAGCACGGCGCGCTGCTCCCGCTCCAGGCCGACCCGCTGGGCGTGCTCGGCGGCCTGCTCGACCAGCGGTCGTACGAGCGCGGCGGAACCGGTCACTCCGGCCCGGGTCAACGTCTTCGCGATCTCCTTGCGACGGCCGCCCGAAGCGGTGCGCAGCGCGTCCTCGTCCAGCAGGTGCGGGCGCACCATGTTCACGACGACCCGGCCCACGGGCAGCTCGGCGGCCCGGAGCTCGGCGATACCGTCCACCGTCTCCTGGACCGGCATCTCCTCCAGGAGGGTCACCAGATGGACGGCGGTCTCCGGGGACTTCAGGACCCGCATCACGGCCTGGGCCTGATGGTGTATCGGGCCGATCCTGGCCAGTCCCGCCACTTCGTCGTTCACGTTGAGGAAGCGGGTGATGCGGCCGGTCGGCGGGGCGTCCATGATCACGTGGTCGTAGACGAACCGTCCCTGCTTGTCCTTGCGGCGGACGGCTTCGCACGCCTTGCCCGTCAGCAGGACGTCGCGGACCCCGGGGGCGATGGTGGTGGCGAAGTCGATGGCGCCGAGCTTCTTCAGGGCCCGGCCCGCGCTGCCCAGCTTGTAGAACATCTGGAGGTAGTCGAGAAGTGCGCGCTCGGCGTCGATCGCGAGGGCGTACACCTCGCCGCCCCCGGACGCGGAGGCGATCTTCCGCTCCTCGTAGGGAAGCGCATCCGACTCGAAGAGCTGGGCGATGCCCTGCCTGCCCTCGACCTCGACGAGAAGGGTGCGCCTGCCCTCGGTCGCGAGGGCGAGCGCGAGGGCGGCGGCCACCGTCGTCTTACCGGTACCGCCCTTGCCGCTGACGACCTGGAACCTGCTCACGTATTCGAGCCTAACCAGTCCGGCCCCGGGCTACGCACGAGACCGTACGTGCCAGGTATTACAGTCGGCCCATGACCAAGTGGGAATACGCGACCGTGCCCCTTCTCGTGCACGCGACCAAGCAGATTCTGGACACCTGGGGCGAGGACGGCTGGGAGCTGGTCCAGGTCGTCCCCGGCCCGAACAACCCCGAGCAGCTCGTGGCCTACCTGAAGCGGGAGAAGGCGTAGTGGCGGGCGCCGTCGAGGCGAAGCTCGCCGAACTCGGCCTGACCCTGCCGGGGGTCGTGCCGCCGCTGGCCTCGTACCAGCCGGCCGTGCGCTCCGGGGTGTACGTGTACACCTCGGGCCAGCTGCCGATGGTGGACGGCAAGCTCGCCGTCACCGGCAAGGTCGGCGCCGAGGTGACGCCGGACGAGGCGAAGGAGCTGGCCAGGATCTGCGCGCTCAACGCGCTGGCCGCCGTGAAGTCGGTCGCGGGCGACCTGGACCGGATCGCGCGGGTCGTGAAGGTCGTGGGCTTCGTCGCCTCGGCCGCCGACTTCACCGGGCAGCCGGCCGTGATCAACGGCGCGAGCGAGCTGCTGGGCGAGGTGCTCGGCGACAAGGGCGTGCACGCGCGCAGCGCCGTGGGCGTCGCGGTGCTGCCGCTGGACGCACCCGTCGAGGTCGAGGTCCAGGTCGAGCTGGTCGAGGCCTGAGAGACCACTGGGCGGTGCGCTGCCGGTGCGGAGACGTGCGCTGCCGTGCTGTGCGCCGCTGTGCGGTGAGTGAAGACGTGGTGATCCCGTCCGGTCGAGAGACCGGGCGGGATCTTCGTTCTGCCGCCGGGTCCGCCTCGGCGGGGCTTTCCCATCGGCCGGCCGCTCACCGGCGGGCCGCTCACCGGCCGCTCACCGGCGGGCCGCTCATCGGGGCCCGTCGCTCCGGTGGTCTTTCTCGATCACCTCTCGAACATCGGCCCGCTTCCGGATAGCCTCCGGCCATGTCCAATGGTCAGTGGTACCCACCGGAATGGCCCGACCGGATCCGGGCACTCGCCGCGGGCGAGCTGACGGCCGCGACACCCAGGCGGGCCGCCACCGTGATGCTGCTGCGTGACCGTGCGGGAGCCGGCGCCGGGGGCGGCACCGTCGTGCACATGCTGCGCCGCAGCGCGTCCATGGCGTTCGCCGGGGGCGCGTACGCCTATCCGGGTGGCGGAGTGGACCCGCGTGACGACGACCGCCTCATCGGCTGGGCCGGGCCGTCACTGGAGAGCTGGGCCCGTCGGCTCGGCGTCGGCACGGTGACCGAGGCACAGGCCATTGTCTGCGCGGCGGTCCGTGAGACGTACGAGGAGGCCGGCGTCCTGCTCGCGGGGCCGACCGCCGACACCGTGGCCGGGGATGTCACCGGGGCGGACTGGGAGGCCGACCGCGAGGCGCTGGTGGCCCGTGAGCTGTCGTTCGCCGAGTTCCTGGACCGGCGGGGCCTGGTGCTGCGCTCCGACCTGCTGGGTGCCTGGGCCCGCTGGATCACCCCGGAGTTCGAACCGCGACGGTACGACACCTGGTTCTTCGTCGCCGCGCTCCCGGACGGGCAGCGCACCCGCAATGTGTCCACCGAGGCCGACCGCACGGTGTGGATCTCCCCCGGTGAGGCCGCCGACGGGTACGACCGGGGCGAGCTCCTGATGATGCCGCCCACCGTGTCGACGCTGCGCACGCTGAGGCCGTACGGGACGGCTGCCGAGGCCCTGGAGGCCGCGGACTCCCAGGACCTGGCTCCCGTACTCGCGCAGGCCCGGCTGGAGGGCGACGTGTTGGTGCTGAGCTGGCCTGGGCACGACGAGTTCACCAAGCACATCCCGGGGGCGGAACCGGCCCGGGAGCAGGCTTCGGGCGCGGGCGGCGGTGCCGGGTGAGTGACGCCGCCGCACTGCCCGGACAGCCGCGCGGCGGGGTGCTCTCCGGCCCCGCCACCGCCCGTACGGTCAATGTCCTCGCGCCCAACGCCTCGGCGATGACGCTGGACGGAACCAACACCTGGATCGTCGCCGAGCCCGACTCCGATCTGGCCGTCGTCATCGACCCGGGCCCGCTCGACGACGTACACCTGCGGGCCGTCATCGAGACGGCCGAGCGGGCCGGACGGCGCGTCGCCCTCACCCTCCTCACGCACGGCCACCCCGACCACGCGGAGGGCGCGGCCCGCTTCGCCGAGCTGACGCGTACGAAGGTGCGCGCCCTGGACGTGGCACTGCGGCTGGGCGACGAGGGGCTGTCGGCGGGCGATGTGATCACCACCGGAGGGCTCGAACTACGGGTGGTCCCGACTCCCGGGCACACCGCGGATTCGCTCTCCTTCCACCTGCCCGCCGACCGCGCGGTGCTGACGGGCGACACGATTCTGGGCCGTGGCACCACCGTGGTCGCGCATCCCGACGGGCGGCTCGGCGACTACCTGGACACATTGCGGCGGCTGCGCTCGCTGACCGTCGACGACGGGGTGCACACGGTGCTGCCGGGGCACGGACCGGTGCTGGAGGACGCCCAGGGGGCGGTCGAGTTCTACCTGGCCCATCGCGCGCACCGGCTGGCCCAGGTGGAGACGGCGGTGGAGGCGGGGCACCGCTCGCCCTCGGAGGTGGTGGCCCAGGTGTACGCCGATGTGGACCGTTCCCTGTGGCCTGCCGCGGAACTGTCGGTACGGGCGCAGCTGGAGTACCTGACGGAGCACGGCCTGATCGAGGGCTGACCGGGGCCGGTCCAGGGCCGGTCAGGTCCGACCCGGTCCGGTCGAGGGGCGGTCCGGTCGTCGTTCCGGGAGCTGTTCCCGACCTGCTCGGTCCTGCTCGGTCCTGTTCGGACCCGTTCCGGGCGCGCGTGAAGGGCCCTGCCGTCCGGCCGGGCCCTTCATCACACGCAACACACAGCCGTAGCCGTAGCCGTGGCCTCAGGCTCGGCCTCGGACATCGGCGCGGGCCTCGGTCAGCGCGACCGCTTCGCCAGCCGCTCCACGTCCAGCAGGATCACCGCGCGGGCTTCGAGCCTCAGCCAGCCGCGGCCCGCGAAGTCCGCGAGCGCCTTGTTGACCGTCTCGCGGGAAGCGCCGACCAGCTGGGCCAGCTCCTCCTGTGTCAGGTCGTGGACGACGTGGATGCCTTCCTCGGACTGGACGCCGAAGCGGCGCGACAGGTCCAGGAGCGCACGGGCCACGCGGCCCGGGACATCGGAGAAGACCAGGTCGGACATCTGGTCGTTCGTCTTGCGCAGGCGCCGGGCGACGGCGCGCAGCAGCGCGGTGGCCACCTCGGGGCGGGCGTTCAGCCAGGGCTGGAGGTCGCCGTGGCCGAGGCCGAGCAGCTTGACCTCGGTCAGCGCGGTCGCGGTCGCGGTGCGCGGGCCCGGGTCGAAGAGCGACAGCTCACCGATCAGCTCGCCGGGGCCGAGGACGGCCAGCATGTTCTCGCGTCCGTCGGGGGAGGTGCGGTGGAGTTTCACCTTGCCCTCGGTGACCACGTACAGGCGGTCGCCCGGGTCACCCTCGTGGAACAGCGCGTCGCCGCGCGCGAGGGTCACCTCACTCATCGAGGCGCGGAGCTCCGCGGCCTGCTCATCATCGAGCGCCGCGAAAAGCGGGGCGCGCCGCAGAACGTCGTCCACGAGTTCTCTCCTTGTCGGCCTGTTCAGGGAACCGTGGTCCCCATCATGCCGGACGGTAAAACAGTGCGATCAATCACAAACCAGTTTGACGCACGGGCGTGCCGGACCCTACGGCAGGGGGCCGATCGGGCGTGGATGCGCGGTGACCGGGGCGGATGTCAGTGGCGGGCTCTAGGCTGACCGGGTGTCCAGAATGCCGGTGAGAGCGCAGGCCAAGGGGGCTGATGGGGTGTCGGACGGCCACAATTCCGCTGTGGGCGAACAGCCCGCTCGGCGCCCGAAATATGCCACAAAGGGCTCCGCTGGAGCGTTGGCCCAGAAGCCGGCCGGGAGGCCCGAAGTGAAGACCACCAAGCCGAGCACCACACCGAAGCCGTCGAGCACCGTGTCGAAGCCGTCAACTGCCGCGTCGAAGCCGAAGGCCTCCAGGACTCCCAAGGCCTCCGGGACTCCCAAAGCCCCCAGGAAGACGAAACCGGAATCGCACCTCGCGATGGTCCGTCGGGCCCGCAAGATCAACCGCGAGCTCGCCGAGGTCTATCCGTACGCCCACCCCGAGCTCGACTTCCGTAATCCTTTCGAGCTGCTTGTCGCCACGGTGCTGTCCGCCCAGACCACCGACCTGAGGGTCAACCAGACCACTCCGGCGCTGTTCGCCGCCTACCCCACTCCCGAGGACATGGCCGCGGCCGTCCCGGAGGAGATGGAGGAGATCATCCGGCCGACCGGCTTCTTCCGGGCCAAGACGACATCGTTGCTCGGCCTGTCCGCGGCTCTCCGGGACCGGTTCGGCGGTGAGGTCCCCGGCCGTCTGGAGGACCTCGTCACGCTGCCCGGGGTCGGCCGCAAGACCGCCAATGTCGTGCTCGGCAACGCGTTCGGTGTTCCCGGCATCACGGTCGACACCCACTTCGGACGGCTGGTGCGCCGCTGGAAGTGGACCACCGAGGAGGACCCGGTGAAGGTCGAGGCGGATGTCGCCGCGATCTTCCCCAAGAGCGAGTGGACGATGCTCTCGCACCGCGTGGTGTTCCACGGACGCCGGATCTGTCATGCCCGGAAGCCCGCCTGTGGCGCCTGCCCGATCGCCCCGCTCTGTCCCTCGTACGGTGAGGGCGAGACGGACCCGGAGAAGGCCAGGAAGCTCCTGAAGTACGAGATGGGCGGCTATCCGGGCCAGCGGCTCAGCCCGCCCCCGGACTATCCGGGCAAGCCCGCACCGGCTCCGGGAGCCGAATGAGGGAACGGCCCCGGGAAAGCCCCCACCTCACGGAATGGCTCGGAACGAAATGGCCGACGACAGGCGTTGTAAAGCGACGGGGGTGCCCATGACGCACACACAGAGCTCGCCGCACGCACAGGCCGGGTCGCCGCACGTGCGGCCCGGGGCGCCGCACCCACCGGGTGCCCCGTCCACCGCCGCTCTGATCCCGGACAGCGCGATGGCCGTCACCGGCGACGGCCTGCCCGACTGGCTGGACCCCGTCGCGACGGCCGCGCGCACCGTGCGACCGCAACAGCTCAGCCGCTTCCTGCCGCCCGAGGACGGCGCGGGACGGCAGTCCGCCGTCCTGGTCCTCTTCGGCGACGGGGCGCGCGGTCCCGAGCTGCTCCTGATGGAGCGCTCCGGCTCGCTGCGCTCCCACGCGGGGCAGCCGTCCTTCCCCGGAGGCGCCCTGGACCCGGAGGACGGCGACCAGGCGACGACCGGGCCGCTCAGAGCCGCGCTGCGGGAGGCCGAGGAGGAGACGGGGCTCGATCCGCGGGGTGTGCAGCTCTTCGGCGTGCTGCCCCGGCTGTACATCCCGGTCAGCGGCTTCGTCGTGACACCCGTCCTCGGCTGGTGGCGGGAGCCGAGCCCGGTGGCCGTGGTCGACCCGGCCGAGACCGCCCGCGTGTTCACCGTTCCCGTGGCGGATCTCACGGACCCGGCCAACCGGGCGACGGCCGTGCATCCGAGTGGTCACCGGGGGCCCGCATTCCTGGTCGAATCCGCTCTGGTCTGGGGTTTCACGGCCGGAGTGATCGACCGCATCCTGCACTACGCCGGGTGGGAGCGCCCGTGGGACCGGACCAGGCAGGTGCCGCTCGACTGGCGCGCATGACAGGCTGACTTCCCTGCTGCGCTGTTCCGGGCCCGGCCCGGACCCCGTCGTACGGACGGGCCAGGTGACGAATCTGCGAGGCAATTGACGGTGAACGTGCTGGACATCCTGCTGCTGGTCGGTGCCGTGTGGTTCGCGGTCATCGGCTACCGCCAGGGTTTCGTCGTCGGCATCCTGTCGGTGATCGGCTTTCTGGGCGGCGGACTTGTCGCCGTCTATCTGCTGCCGCTCATCTGGGACCGGGCGACCGATGGGTCCGAGGTCTCCTCGACGGCTGCCATCGTCGCGGTCGTCGTCGTGATCGTGTGCGCCTCGATCGGCCAGGCCTTCACCACCCACCTGGGCAACAAACTCCGCCGGTTCATCACGTGGTCGCCCGCACGCGCCCTGGATGCCACCGGAGGCGCCCTGGTCAATGTGGTGGCGATGCTGCTCGTCGCGTGGCTGATCGGGTCGGCGCTCGCCGGTACGTCGCTGCCGACACTGGGCAAGGAGGTCCGCAGCTCCTCGGTCCTGCTCGGCGTCTCCCGGGTGATGCCCAAGCAGGCGTCCACCTGGTTCACGGACTTCTCCTCGGTACTCGCGCAGAACGGCTTCCCGCAGGTCTTCAGCCCCTTCGCCAACGAACCGATCACCGACGTCAAGGCCCCGGACCCGGCCCTGGCCGGCAGCCCGGTCGCGGCACGCGCCAAGAAGTCGATCGTCAAGGTCATGGGCATGGCGCCCAGCTGCGGCAAGGCCCTCGAAGGCACCGGCTTCGTCTTCTCCGACCGCCGAGTGATGACCAACGCCCATGTCGTGGGCGGCGTCGACGAGCCGACCGTCCAGATCGGCGGTGAGGGACGGCTGTACGACGCGAAGGTCGTCCTCTACGACTGGGAGCGCGACATCGCCGTACTGGACGTCCCGGATCTCCGGGCCAAGCCGCTCAGGTTCACCGGCACCGACGACGCGGAGACGGGCGACAGCGCCATCGTGGCCGGCTTCCCGGAGAACGGGGGGTACGACGTGCGCTCGGCGCGCGTACGCGGCCGTATCGACGCGGACGGCCCGGACATCTACCACCGGGGTACCGTGCGCCGCGATGTGTACTCGCTGTACGCGACCGTGCGTCAGGGCAACTCCGGCGGACCGCTGCTCACTCCGGAAGGAGAGGTGTACGGAGTGGTGTTCGCCAAGTCCCTCGATGACCCGGACACCGGCTACGCGCTGACGGCGGACGAGATCCGCGAGGACATCGACCACGGCCGTACCGCCAACCAGCAGGTCGACAGCCAGGGCTGCGCGCTCTGAGTCCTGGCCGCCGCTGTCCTGCCGGCAGCCGTTTCATCGGCCCCGGTCCTGCCGGTCAGGCAGCGGGTGAGGATGTCGCGGAGTCGTCCTCGCGTTCAGCTGCGAGGGTGCCGCAGCCGCGCCGAGACCCAGCGGGCACGACGGCGGAGAATGCGAGGAATCCCCAGCCTGGCATGGGTGTGGGGATGATGAACGTCATGCGTGTCGTGCAGCCGGCCCTGGGGGCCGCCCCCCTCGTGAGTGCCCACACCGGCTGTCGCGGTGGAGCGGCGGTTGCGTGCTTCGTCAGTGAAGTCGTGCGTCCAGCCCATACCCCGACGTCTGCCCGTGACCCAAGGTCGGTAATCGTGCGGGAGTCAGCCAATTGGCCTATGCGGCGGGCAATTGGCCATGCGTCGCCCACCTGTGCGCCCGGACTACCGGTCGGGTTCAGGATCCTTGAGCCAGTTGATGAGTTCGGTCGAGAAGCCGACCGGATCCTCTTCGTGGGGGAAGTGCCCGAGACCGTCGAAAAGTCGCCACCGGTAGGGCGCTTCGACGTACTCGCCCGAACCGGCGGAACTGCGCGTCCGGACCGCCGGATCGAGTGACCCGTGCAGGTGCAGAGTCGGCACGCGTACCGGCCGCTTCATCCGCCGGTTGAACTGGACACCGTCCGGTCGTGCGAGCGAGCGCACCATCCAGCGGTACGGCTCGATCGAGCAGTGCGCCGTGGACGGAATGCACATGGCACGCCGGTAGACGTTCACGGTCTCGTCGTCGGGGAAGTCCGCGGTCCGCGGTCCCGACCAGTCCCGGATCAGACGGCCCACCAGGGCCGCGTCGTCGGCGACGAGCTGACGCTCCGGCAGCCACGGCCGCTGGAAGCCCCAGATGTACGAACCCGCCCGGGACTGCGAGAAGTCGGAGAGCATCGCGGAGCGCCAGCGGCGCGGATGCGGCATCGAGGACACCACGAGCCGCCGTACCAGCTTCGGCCGCATCACCGCGGCGGTCCAGGCGAGGTAGCCGCCCATGTCGTGGCCGACCAGTGCGGCGTCGGGCTCGCCGAGCGAGCGGATGACGCCGGTGACGTCGAGCGCCAGGTTGGCGGGGTCGTAACCCCGGGGCGTGCGGTCGCTGCCGCCCACCCCGCGAAGGTCCATGGCCACCGCACGGAACCCGGCGTCGGCGAGAGCGGTCAGCTGGTGGCGCCATGTCCACCAGAACTGCGGGAAGCCGTGCAACAGCAGCACCAGCGGCCCGTCACCCAGTTCCGCGATGTGGAAGCGCGCGCCGTTGGCCGCCACGTCGCGGTGGGTCCAGGGGCCGTCGAGGCGTACAGGACTGCCGGCACCGGCCGGACTCGTCGAGCCTGCCGGACCGAAAGGGCTGGAATCGGGGACCGTCATGTGGACGAGCGTGCCACAGCGGCGGCCTTGTCCTTGCCCGGACGGTTCTCGATGGCCTTGTCCGCCAGGGTGCTGCCGGAGGCCCGGAGGATCTCGTCGGCCCGGACGGACGGCCGCGGGTGCGGCTTGACGCTCTGGAGCACGGCGGCGGTCTGCTTGGCCGAGGCGATGGACTTCTCCGGCGGCTTGACCTTCTTGAACTTGGCGATGGCGATCAGCGCGAGCAGTACCGCCAGAAGGATGAACGCGCCGCCCACGATCAGGAACGACCAGGCGAGCCCGAGCCCCAGATTGTGGATCCCGTACGCGGCCGCGAAGCTCAGCACGGGCAGCGCGAACAGAATCAGCACGCCCGCGATGATGAACGCCACACTGCCGACGACGCCGCGCTTGACGTCCTGCCGTACCTCGGCCTTGGCCAGGGCGATCTCATCGTGCACCAGCGCGGACATCTCGGCCGTCGCCGAGGCGACCAGCTGTCCGAGACTGCGGTCCGCACTGCCCACGTAGTTGCCGGGGTCGCTCATCCCTGACTCCCTCTCCTCTTCGACACATCCGATGTCAGATCATGCCGGACTGTCCGGCTTGTTGCGCGCTGCCCCCGCCAGTTCTGCCAGACGGCGGTGCTCGGCCGCCTTCCGCTCGTGGATCAAGGCCATCCGCAGGTGGTATTCCGGGTCGTCCTGTTCGTAGATGTCGGGCACGCCCGACTCGTCCTCGTCGAGCTCCTCCGCCTCGTACAGGGCCCGGTATCTGCGTACCCGCAGTTTGAGCAGTACACCGGAGAGCACGGCCGCTATCAGGGAGCCGATCAGTACGGCGGCCTTGATCTCGTTGACCGTTTCCGCGTCGCCCTCGAAGGCGAGTTCGCCGATCAGCAGGGAGACGGTGAAGCCGATTCCGGCGAGCGAGGCGACCGCGAAGACGTCCGCCCAGGCCAGATCCTTGTTCAGCTCCGCCTTGGTGAAGCGGGTCGCGAGCCAGGTGCCGCCGAAGATGCCGACGGTCTTGCCGAGAACCAGTCCGAGTACGACACCGAGCGTCTCCGGACGGGTGAAGACCCCGGCGAGCGCGTCGCCCTTGAGGGAGACCCCGGCCGAGAAGAGCGCGAACAGGGGCACGGCGAGCCCGGCCGACAGCGGGCGGACCAGATGTTCGATGTGCTCACCGGGGGAGTGCTGCTCGCCCTCGCGCTTGGTGCAGCGCAGCATCAGACCCATGGCGACACCGGCGATGGTGGCGTGGATGCCGCTGTTGTACATCAGGCCCCAGATGACCAGGGCCAGCGGTATGTAGATGTACCAGCCCCGGATCCCCTTGCGGATCAGTACGTAGAAGACGACGAGACCGGCGAAGGCCCCGCCGAGCGCCATGAAGTCGATGCTTTCGGTGAAGAAGACCGCGATGATCAGGATCGCGAAGAGGTCGTCGACGACGGCGAGGGTCAGCAGGAACGCGCGCAGGGCGGACGGCAACGAGGTGCCGATGACCGCGAGGACGGCGAGCGCGAAGGCGATGTCGGTGGCCGTGGGGACGGCCCAGCCGTCCGTGGACCCACCGCCGAGATTCGTGGTGAGGACGTAGACCAGCGCGGGCACGACCATGCCGCACAGTGCCGCGACGACCGGGAGGGCGGCGGCCTTGGGGTCACGGAGTTCGCCCGCGACCAGTTCACGTTTGAGTTCGACGCCGGCGACGAAGAAGAAGACGGCGAGCAGCCCGTCGGCCGCCCAGTGCGCCACGGAGAGGTTCAGGCCCAGCGACCCGGGGCCGAGATGGAAGTCGCTGATCGTCCGGTAGCTGGACTGGAAGGTGTTCGCCCAGACCAGCGCCGCGAGGGCGGCTGCCAGCAGGATCACCCCGCCGACCGTCTCGGTGCGCAGCGCCTCCGCGACATAGTTCCGCTCGGGCAGGGAAAGGCGTCCGAACAGGGTGCGGCGGGGCGTAGGGGGTATGGGGGCGGGCGCGGCCACGAGTGGGGACCTCCGGGTCGGTACGGCAGCGATGGCATGGCTGATGCACTTGCCGACCAGACTTCCCGGCACACCCTTTGGAGATTTCTTATTACGTTATTGACGCAGCGACCACTGTACCTGGGCGCCCGGGAGCCGTATGCAGCGATTCCGACCCTAAATGCCCGATGGGCACCCGGCGCGTCGCCGGATGCCCATCGGGGTCGTACATGATCGACCGCCGCGGCGGTCGGGCCGTCAGTCCTCGGAGGACGCGGACGGCAGCTGGGTCTGGATCAGGTCCATCACCGAGGAGTCGCTGAGCGTGGTGACGTCCCCCACCTCGCGGTTCTCGGCGACGTCGCGCAGCAGGCGGCGCATGATCTTGCCCGAGCGGGTCTTGGGGAGTTCGGCGACCGGCAGGACGCGCTTGGGCTTGGCGATCGGGCCGAGCGTCGCGCCGACGTGGTTGCGCAGGTCCACGACCAGTTCGTCGGAGGCGGTCGCCGTACCACGCAGGATCACGAACGCGACGATCGCCTGGCCCGTCGTCTCGTCGGTCGCGCCGACCACGGCGGCCTCGGCGACCGACGGGTGCGACACGAGCGCCGATTCGACCTCGGTGGTCGAGATGTTGTGCCCCGACACGAGCATGACGTCGTCGACCCGGCCGAGCAGCCAGATGTCGCCGTCCTCGTCCTTCTTCGCGCCGTCGCCCGCGAAGTACTTGCCCTCGAAGCGTGACCAGTAGGTGTCGATGAAGCGCTGGTCGTCGCCCCAGATGGTGCGGAGCATCGACGGCCACGGCTCGGTGAGGACGAGATAGCCGCCCCCGCCGTCGGGCACCTCGCGGGCCTCGTCGTCGACGACCGTGGCGGAGATGCCCGGCAGCGCGCGCTGGGCGCTCCCCGGCTTGGTCTCCGTCACTCCGGGCAGCGGCGAAATCATCATCGCGCCGGTCTCGGTCTGCCACCAGGTGTCCACGATCGGGCACTTGTCGGCGCCGATGTGCTTGCGGTACCACATCCATGCCTCGGGGTTGATCGGCTCACCGACCGAACCGAGGACGCGCAGCGACGACAGGTCGAACTTGGCGGGGATGTCGTCACCCCACTTCATGAACGTACGGATCGCGGTCGGCGCGGTGTAGAGGATCGTCACGCCGTACTTCTGCACGATCTCCCAGAAACGCCCCTGGTGCGGGGAGTCGGGCGTGCCTTCGTACATGACCTGGGTGGCCCCGTTGGCCAGCGGCCCGTAGACGATGTACGAGTGTCCGGTCACCCAGCCGATGTCGGCGGTGCACCAGTAGACATCGGTCTCCGGCTTGAGGTCGAAGACCGCGTTGTGGGTGTACGCCGCCTGGGTGAGGTAGCCGCCGGAGGTGTGCAGGATGCCCTTCGGCTTACCCGTGGTGCCGGAGGTGTAGAGGATGAAGAGCGGCTGCTCCGCCTCGAAGGCCTCGGGGGTGTGCTCGGCGGACTGCCGGCCGGTGATCTCGTGCCACCAGACGTCGCGTCCCTCGGTCCACGCGGTGTCCTGGCCGGTGCGGCGGACCACGAGGACGTGCTCGACGCTCTCGATACGGGAGACGGCGTCGTCGACCGCGGGCTTCAGCGCGGAGGGCTTGCCCCGGCGGAAGCCGCCGTCGGCGGTGATGACGACCTTGGCGTCGGCGTCCTGGATGCGCGCGGCGATGGCGTCGGCCGAGAAACCGCCGAAGACCACCGAGTGCGCGGCGCCGATGCGGGCGCAGGCCAGCATCGCGATCGCGGCCTCGGGGATCATCGGCAGATACACGGCGACGCGGTCGCCCGTGCCGACACCGAGTTCGATGAGGGCGTTGGCGGCGCGGGACACCTCGTCCTTGAGCTCCGCGTAGGTGATGGCGCGGCTGTCGCCGGGCTCACCCTCGAAGTGGATGGCGACCCGGTCGCCGTTGCCCGCCTCGACATGGCGGTCCACGCAGTTGTACGCGACGTTGAGCTTGCCGTCCGCGAACCACTTCGCGAAGGGCGGGTTGCTCCAGTCGAGCGTCTCGGTCGGCTCCGTGGCCCAGGTCAGGCGACGAGCCTGCTCGGCCCAGAAGCCCAGCCGGTCCGCTTCGGCCTGCTCGTACGCCTGTGCTGTGACGTTGGCGTTGGCGGCCAGTTCGGCAGGCGGCGCGAATTTCCGCTCTTCCCGAAGCAGGTTGGCCAGGCTTTCGTTGCTCACGACTTCTCCCAGTCCCAGGGTGTCCGTTGTGTCCCGGGGCATAGCTCATCAGGCCGGGGGCCAGGTGACAAGTGTCTGCCGGGAATTGGTTTAGACCTGTGTCTTCGTGTATGGAGGCACGATCCCGCTCCGCACCGCGTGTCGTCGCACAGTGCCACGGGGCACCGCACGCATGGCATCGCACGTGCGGAACGGGATCACAAGATCTCACGGAACTGGGGTGTGTCCGGTTCAGAGGGTGTGGCCGGTTCAGGCGCGGGTACGTTCCAACTCGCCCGGACCGGAAGGGTCGGTGAACAACGCGTGGTCGGTGCCGTTCCGCGCATCGGGACCCGCCCCGGGCCCGACCCGGTCGAAGACCTCATCGGGTTCCGTACCGGAACTGGACTCCTCGGTCAGCAGATAGGCCTGCGCCTCGCCCACGTGGAAGTACATCCCGTGCAGCTGGAGCGTGCCTTCCGCGAGCCGCCGTGCCACCGCCTCGTGCGCCCGCAGATGCTCCAGCTGCTGGACCACGTTGGTGAGGCAGAGCTGTTCCACCGCGTCGGTGGGCAGCCGGCCGGAGATCCTTGCCCAGGAGTGATGGCGGGAGGCCATCCGCTCCAGGCTCGGCAGCCCGTGTCGCAGCCAGCGCCACAGGGGCGTCGTCCTGGGAGTCCCGGGGTCAGCGTTGAGCAGTGCCTGCATGGCCCCGCAGCCGGAGTGCCCGCAGACGGTGATGGACTCGACCCTCAGCACGTCCACCGCGTACTCGATCGCGGCGGCCACGGAGTCGTCCCCGCCGGCCGGGGACTCGGTGTCCGGCGTGGGCACCAGATTGCCGACGTTGCGCACGGTGAAGAGGTCACCCGGGCCGCTGGACGTGATCATGCTGGTGACGAGGCGGGAGTCGGCGCAGGTGATGAAGAGCTGGGAGGGCCGCTGTCCCTCGGCGGCGAGTCTGGCCAGCTCCTCGCGCACCAGAGGTGCCGTATTGCGCTGGAACGAACTGAGGCCGCTGAGCAGACGATGGGCCCCGGTCGGGCGTGACATGCCCGCAGCGCCGCCGACGCCCTTGTCGGGACCGGCGCCGGTGCCTTCTGTCCCGGCCGTGCCGTCGTGCGCGCCGGAGTCGGAGCCGGTGTGGGGGCCGGTGCGGGAAGGGGAGCCGGTGCCGGAGCCGGTGTTGTGGAGTGTGTCGGCGGCGGTGGTGGGTCCTGTGGGGTTTCCGTGACAGTGGTGGTTGCGCCACGGGGTCCAGGGGCGGCAGCAGGAGTGCGCCGCCGAGGCGGGCTCGGCGATTCGGCCGCCCGACCTGCCGGTGAAGGAGATCCGGGCGCCCTGGGCGAGCTGGGTGGTGCGCCAGTCCTGGATGCTCTCGTAGGCCGCGTGGTCCATGAAGAACCCGTCGAGTTCGACGATCGCGTCCACTCCGGGCGGTAGCTGGCCTAGCGTCCGGCTGAGCCGTGGAACGGCCAGGAAGGTCAGCTGGCCGCGGATGGTCACCAGATACCGCTCGCCCTGCTCGCTCACGGTGACTCCGGTGCGGGCCAGCCGGTGCAGCGCCACGGCCACGGCCACGGTGATGCCGATCGTCACGCCCTTCAGCACGCCGAAGGCGATCACGCCGGTGATCGTCGCGCCGTACACCAGGAACTCCCGGTGCCTGTGGACATTGCGGATATGGGCGAAGCTCACCATCTGGATGCCGACCACCATCACCAGCGCGGCGAGCGCGGCCAGCGGGATCCATTCGAGCACCGTCACCAGCAGCACCGCCGCGAGCAGGACCCAGACGCCGTGCAGGACGGTGGAGGCCCGGCCGGTCGCCCCCGCCCGTACGTTGGCCGAACTGCGCACCGCGCCCCCGGACACCGCAAGTCCACCCAGCAGTCCGGCCAGGGTGTTGGCGATGCCCTGTGCGCGCAACTCGCGGTCGAGATCCGAGCGTTGGACGACAACCGGAAGCTGTTCGGTGCTCCGGGCTGGTGGTTGTCCGGCGCTCGGCGCGGATGGCTCGGAGGAGGACGGGCCGGCCGGCCGGGCGGGCGTCTGTCCGCCTGCGGGGTCGGAGGGCGGGGACGGCGGAGCCGCGGGTGCCGAGGGTGCCGAGGGTGTCCGGTCGGCCGTGTGGTCGGTCCGGGTCGCCGCGCGGTCCGCGGTCAGCTTGTCCACGGCCACCGCGGCGAGCAGCGATTCCAGACTGGCCACCAGCATCACCGTGAACACCGCGGTGGCCAGGGCCAGTACGGGTCCCTGCGGCAGCTCGGGCAGGGCGTGCGAGCGCCACGACGGCAGGTCGACCCGGGCGATCCCGGGTGTCGCGAGTGCGGCCACCGCGGTCGCGAGGGCCACCGAGGCGAGCGCGGCCGGAATTCTCCGTACCGTTCTCCCGGCGCGGCCCGGCAGCCGTGGCCACAGCACCAGGACGGCGATGGTGAGTGCGCCGATCAGCGGAGCGGCCGGACTGAAGCGGGCCAACTGGTCCGGCAGCGCGAGGGCGTTGTCCATGGCGGAGCTCTGCGGTGAACCGCCGAGCACGATGTGCAGCTGGGCGAGGGCGATGGCCACGCCGATACCGGCGAGGGTGCCGTGCACGATGGCCGGACTGACGGCGAGTGCGCTGCGGGCCGCGCGCAGCGAGCCCAGCAGGATCTGCAGAAGTCCGGCGCCGATGGTGATGGCGCATGTGGTGCGCCAGCCGTAGATCTGGATCAACTCGGCTGTGACCACGGTCAGTCCGGCGGACGGGCCGCTGACCTGGAGGGGTGTCCCGCCGAGAAGGCCGGCGACGATGCCGCCGATGGCCGCGGAGACCAGGCCGGCCGCCAGCGGGGCGTCCATGGCGACGGCGAGGCCGAGGGACATCGGGATGGCGATGAGGAACACGGTGATCGACGCGGACACATCGGCGCCCGCGATACGGAAGCGGCGCCCGCCGGGCGGCGGGCTGTGAGGGCGCTTGACTCCCGAGGCGCGGGGAGGGCGCGAACTACGAGGGGTGCGTTCATGGCGAGTGGGGACGCAGGCAGACATGTTCCCGTCTCCTCCGGGGCAGCGCGGTCGCGGGGTGTGGGGGACGCGGCCGTGGGTCACGGCGTGCAGCGGCGGGATTTCTCAACTCTCAGTAAACGAATCGTAATGGAGAGTAAAGTTGCGCGTCTCACATTTCGGGCAAATGGGCCATCGGATCACCCATTCAAGTGAATAAGCGTCTTTTCATACGGCCTGTCGCGCAGTGATTGCAGGGCTGCGTGCGAATTTGGCGGCGCCGTCGGCACTTCAACGCAAACAACCTGCAAGGAAGAGGGTGGGCGGATGATGGCCGCCACGAAGAGGATGGCCTTTGGCGTCATGGCCATGGCACTGATCACGGGTCTGGCGGGATGTTCCGGCGCGGAGTCCGGTGACAGCGGCTCCCGGGCGTCCGGTGCGGGCGCCGAGAAGAAGGCGCAGGAGGCCAAGCAGAACGGCCCGGCCGCTCCCAGGAACGCGGTGGAACTCATCGGGGACGGCTCGACCGCCTTCACCGGTGTCCAGCCGAAGCTGCCGGTGGCCAAGCGCCTCGCGCCCGGCCAGAAGCCTCCGCAGTTCGTGGTGTTCTCCTGGGACGGAGCGGGGGAGGACAGCCAGAAGCTCTTCTCGCACTTCCGCGGTGTCGCCAAGAAGTACAACGCCAACATGACCTACTTCCTCAGCGGCGTGTACCTGCTGCCCGAGGAGAAGAAGGCCCTCTACGACCCGCCCAAGCACTCGGCGGGCCGCTCGGACATCGGTTTCAACGACACCGAGGGCATCCGCGACACCCTCACCGAACTGCGCGCCGCGTGGCAGGACGGCAATGAGATCGGCACCCACTTCAACGGTCACTTCTGCGGCAAGGACGGCGGGGTCGGGACCTGGTCCGTCGAGGAGTGGAAGAGCGAGATCGCCCAGGCCAAGTCCTTCGTCAAGGAGTGGAAGACCAATACCCCGGAGCTCAAGGCCGAGGCCCCGCTGCCCTTCGACTACGACAAGGAACTCGTCGGCGGACGCACCCCCTGCCTCGAAGGGCAGAAGAACATGGTCGCCGCAGCCCGGACTATGGGCTTCCGTTACGACTCCAGCGGGATCGGCAATCAGGTCTGGCCCGAGAAGAAGGACGGCATCTGGGACCTGCCGCTCCAGCTCGTCCCGGTGCCCGGCCGTGCCTTCGAGACCCTCTCGATGGACTACAACTTCATGTTCAACCAGTCCGGCACGACGCAGGGCGACCCCGACCAGCACGAGTACTGGGGCAACCAGATGCGCGACGGCCTGCTCCAGGCCTTCGACCGCTCGTACAACGGCAACCGTGCGCCGCTGATCATCGGCAACCACTTCGAGTCCTGGAACGGCGGCACGTACATGCGTGCCATCGAGGAGACGGTGAAGACCGTCTGCACCAAGGAAGGCGTGCGCTGCGTGTCCTTCCGGCAGCTCGCCGACTGGCTCGACGCGCAGGACCCGGCGACGCTGGCCAAGCTGTCCACCCTCGGCGTGGGCGAGGCGCCGAAGGGTGGCTGGACCTCCTACCTCACCGCCCCGGCGGCGGCAGCGTCCGCGAAGCCCGCCGAGAAGGGCACGGAAAAGAGTGCCGAGAAGGGTGCCGGTAAGAGCGAGGGCGATGAGCCCGCGGAGAAGGGCGGCGAAGTGAAGGCCGCCCCCGCGAAGGCGGAGGGCCACGCCGTCGAATAGCCCGGGACGCCGGACCGGTCGGGTCGCCCCGGCCGGCCGGCCGCGCGGCTACGCGGGTGCGCTGACACCCGCCTGTGCGCACCGCTCGTCGAGCACGAAGGCGGGGTCGACCTGGGCAGCCAGGTCGGCGCCCGTCTTCTCGTTGCCCCAGCTCTCCGCGTTCTTCAGATGGAAGTGCACCATCTGGCGCGTGTAACGCTCCCAGTCCCGCAGTTCGTACGAGTCCTCCGCGGCGTCCTGGAGGGCCTGCAACGCCATCCGGTTGTCCGCCTCCAGCAGATCGAACCGGGACGGGCGGCCCTTCTCCATTGCCCGGACCCAGTCGGACTGCCCCACCCCGACGAGCAGGTCGTCGCCGACCTCCGCGCGCAGGAAGTTGAGGTCGTCCTGTCCCTGCACCTTGTTGCCGACGACCTTCAGCGCGATGCCGAAGTCCCGGGCGTACTCCTTGTACTGGCGGTACACCGACACCCCCTTCCGGGTCGGTTCCGCGATCAGGAACGTCATGTCGAAGCGGGTGAACATCCCGGAGGCGAACGAGTCCGACCCCGCGGTCATGTCGACCACCACATATTCGTCCGGGCCGTCGACCAGGTGGTTGAGGCAGAGCTCGACCGCCCCGACCTTGGAGTGGTAGCAGGCCACACCGAGGTCGGACTCGGTGAACGGGCCGGTGGCCATGAGCCGGATCTCCCCGTCGTCGAGCCGGACCGTGCGCGCGCACGCGTCGTAGACGGGGTTGTCCTCGCACACGCGCAGCAGCCGCGACCCCTCGCCGGGCGGCGTTGTCTTGATCATCGTCTCGGCGGAGGCGATACGGGGATTGCTGCCCCGCAGATAGTCCTTGATCAGAGGCAGTTGCGCACCCATCGCGGGCAGCGCGGAGGCCTCTTCCTCGTCCAGGCCCAGCGCGGCCCCGAGGTGCTGGTTGATGTCGGCGTCCACGGCGAGGACGTGGGCTTCATTGGCAGCGAGGTGGCGGATGAAGAGCGAGGACAGCGTGGTCTTGCCGCTGCCGCCCTTCCCCACGAAAGCGATCTTCATGTTCACCTAGGGTAGCCGCATGAACGCGCACCGCTGCCATGGTTCGTGAAGAAGACCACTCCAAGGCGGTACGGGTGCAAGGGGCGCGTAGCCTCGCTACTTATGAGTACGACTGCCTCAGACCCGCTCGCCGCCCTCGGTGCCCTGCCCGGGGTCACCGACGCCGTGGACTCCGTACGCAAGGCTGTGGACCGGGTCTACGGCCATCGCGTGATGCGCCGTCGCAGCAACGAGGTCACCGCCGAAGCGGCGCTGCGCGGCTCGCGCGGTTCCGCCGCGCTGGCCGGTGCCGACTGGAATCTGGAGGAGGTGCGCCGGCGCACCGACTTCCGTGGTGAGGACGAGGCGCGCACGGTCGGGGCGGCGCTGCGGCTGACCGCGGAAGCCGGCCAACTGCTCTCCATCTGGCGGCAGTCGCCGCTGCGCGTCCTTGCGCGACTGCACCTGGTGGCGGCCGGTGGCGCGTCTCCCGACGACACGGTCGGACGGCCGCGCCTGGCCGGTGAGCCCGTCGACGAACCGCTGATCGAGGCGCCGCTGCCGAGTGCCGACGAGGTGGCCGGGCGGCTCGAAGGTCTCTCGCGGCTGATCATCGAGGGCGGTACCGCCCCGGCGTTGGTCACCGCCGCGGTCGTGCACGGGGAACTCCTCGCCCTGCGTCCCTTCGGCTCCCGCAACGGCCTGGTCGCGCGGACGGCGGAACGGATCGTCCTGATCGGCAGCGGGCTGGACCCCAAGTCCATCTGCCCGGCGGAGGTGGGCCACGCGGAGCAGGGGCGCGCGGCCTATGTCGCGGCGTTCGAGGGCTATACGGCCGGGACGCCCGAGGGCATGGCCGCCTGGATCACCCACTGCGGACGCGCGGTGGAGCTGGGAGTGCGGGAGTCGACCGCGGTGTGTGAGGCGCTTCAGCGAGGTGCCGCGTAGGGTCTGCGCGCATGGCGGTCGGGGTGGTGAACGGGTTGCGGCGGTACCGTCTCCGGTACCGCCGCTGGCACGTCCACCCAGTTACCAAGCGTCCTCGGAATATGCCCATCAGGTCGGGAACCTTGCCCGTCACCTGGTGCGGCTGGCCCGTAATCGACGGGTCGACGTCGCGTGGGTGCTCGGTTTTCGTGCGCGGTCCGTGGGGCCTTGCTGCGTGAAGGTGATCCTCTCGGATGTCCCTGGTCTCGCGGGCCGTTGAGTCCTTTGTACTCCAGTACCAGGGGAAGGGAAAGCCCTGGCTCCACTTCTTTACTTTTAGGTTCAAATAAGGGTGAATCGGGCGGGTCTGGCGGGCGGCTTTACGGACCCGCGCATCACGCGGAGAGTGCGCCGGCGGTGCGCCGGCGATTGGCGTACCAGACCAGCCCGGCGGCGACGGCCGCCGCCCCGACCGCTGCTGCGGCCACGAGCGCCGGGCGTGGCGGCATCGAGAAGGCGGGCAGGCGCTGCTTGAGTCGAACCGGCCGGTCGAAGACGAGAATCGGCCAGTCCCGCAGGGTCGCTTCGCGCCGCAGCGCCCGGTCCGGGTTGACCGCGTGGGGGTGTCCCACCGACTCCAGCATCGGTACGTCGGTGGCGGAGTCGCTGTAGGCGTAGCAGCGCGAAAGGTCGTACCCCTCCGACACCGCGAGCGCCTTGACCGCCTCTGCCTTGGTGGGGCCGTACGCGTAGTACTCGACCTCGCCCGTGAAGCAGCCGTCGTCGCCGACGACCATCCGGGTGGCGACGACCCGGTCGGCGCCGAGCAGCTCGCCGATCGGTTCGACGACCTCGGCGCCCGAGGTCGAGACGATGACCACATCGCGCCCCGCGGTGTGATGCTCCTCGATGAGGGTGGCCGCCTCGTCGTAGATGATCGGGTCGATCAAGTCGTGCAGGGTCTCGGCGACGATCTCCTTGACCTGCTGGACGTTCCATCCCTTGCAGAGCGCGGAGAGATATTCGCGCATCCGCTCCATCTGATCGTGATCTGCGCCCCCGGCAAGGAACACGAACTGTGCGTACGCGGTGCGCAGTACGGCACGGCGGTTGATCAGTCCGCCTTGGTAGAAGGACTTGCTGAAGGTCAGAGTCGAAGACTTCGCAATGACCGTCTTGTCCAGGTCAAAGAAGGCTGCTGTACGCGGCGAGAAGCAGTTTTCCACAAGGCTGAGCATAGGGGCCCACCATTCGGCGTAAACTCCGGCGCGTGGGTTTGCCTGAGAAGGCCCTCGGGTACACCATGGAAGTCACGGATCGTTCGCGACCGTGCTAACCCGGTCCGACTCCTCCCCCCCCCCGAGTCGGCCGTGGGGACGACCCCCGCTCTCCCCCCCGGCGGGGGTCGTCGCATGTCCGGATGCGTTTCTGGCGCTCGGATTCATGATTCCCCTCCTTCCTGGGTCTGCGCCGCCCTGGCTCTTGCCGCGCTCTGCACACTCTCTCTCGTCACCGTGTGTAACGGAAGGGCTGCGCTCCGGAAGTCACCGGTATGAGCTACGGAGTTATTCACAGAGCCGAAGTTGTCCACAGTTTTTCAGCAAGATCCACATGTTTTTCCGAGGTGTTGCACGTTGATTCCACCCGTGAAGTCCGCGGGTTCCGGAATCGCGCATCTCGGAACGCTCCGAGATCGCCGCGAACCGCACTGAAGGGCAGTGAGAAGGGGCGGAGACCGTGGCTGGATCCCTCGCACGAGAAGGTCTGCCGATCGCCGAAGGGCGGCGGGGCGGACCGTTGATCGTGACCGAAGACGTGGAGTTGCTCGATGATCTGCTGCGGCTGTGCGCGGCGGCCGGGGCGGAACCCGAAGTTCATCACGGGCCACCGGAACGAAGGGGCGGCTGGGAGCAGGCTCCGATGGTCCTGGTGGGCGACGACGCGGCCGCGCGATGCCGCGGTGCCGCGCGCAGACGAGGTGTGCTGCTGGTCGGACGGGACCAGGACGACCCTGACGTCTGGCGGAAGGCGGTGGAGATCGGGGCCGAATACGTGTTGCGGCTGCCCGATTCCGAGAACTGGCTCGTCGACCAGATCGCCAATGCTTCCGAGGGGGTGGGCAGGCCCGCGCTCACCGTCGGGGTGATCGGCGGGCGGGGCGGCTCCGGCGCGTCCACGCTGGCCTGCGCCCTCGCGGTCACCGCGGCGCGGTCGGGCCGCCGGACCATGCTGATCGACGGTGACCCGCTCGGCGGTGGCATCGATGTGCTGCTCGGAGGTGAGCGGGCGGAAGGAATGCGGTGGCCGGATTTCGTCCATTCCAAGGGGCGTCTCGGCGGTGGGGCTCTGGAGGACTCGCTACCCGCACTGCACGGACTGCGGGTGCTCAGCTGGGGCCGG
This sequence comes from Streptomyces sp. NPDC001787, assembly GCF_040297465.1. NCBI lineage: Bacteria > Bacillati > Actinomycetota > Actinomycetes > Kitasatosporales > Streptomycetaceae > Streptomyces > Streptomyces sp. NPDC001787. The sequence continues at coordinate 109,470 of NZ_JBEOZE010000005.1, read as the reverse complement.
GACGATGAGGTCGTCATCCCGGCGCAGGCGATGCAGGCCGTGCTCGCCGCCGCGCGCCGTCTCGGCGGGGCGGTCGTCGTGGATCTGCCCAGAAGGGTCGACGGGGGCGTCGCGGAGGCACTGGCGCAACTGGACCTCGGCCTGCTCGTGGTCCCCGGCGAGCTGCGGGCGGTCGCGGCGGCGAAGCGGGTGGCGGCGATGGCCGGAATGGTGCTGGACGACATCCGAGTGGTGGCGCGGGGGCCCTATGCGGCGGGTCTGGACGGACAGTGGGTCGCGCAGGCGCTCGGTCTGCCTCTCGTGGGTGAGCTTCCGCTGGAATCGGGGCTGCTGGCAGCCCAGGACGGCGGTGTGCCACCGGGTGGCGGTGCCCGCGGGCCGCTGGCGCGGTTCTGTGAAGCCTTCTGGGACCGGGCGGACGTCCGGTACGGCAGTGGTCTGACCGTCGGCACGACGACCGGTCCGGCCGGGGGAGGCCGGTCATGACGGAGGCCTTGCTCGACGCCGTGCGGCAGCGGCTGGCGCGCAGCGGTGCGCCACCCACGCCCGCCGGAGTGGCGGCCGCGCTGCGGGCCCAGGGGCGCCTGCTGGGCGATGCGGAAGTGCTGGGCACGGCAGAGCAGCTGCGCGGTGAGCTGGTCGGAGCCGGGGTGCTGGAGCCGTTGCTGGCCGATCCGGCGGTGACCGATGTGCTGGTGTCCGCACCGGACCGGGTGTGGGTCGACCGAGGCCGCGGGCTCGAACTGACGGGGACCGTCTTCCCGGACGCGGCGGCGGTGCGGCGGCTTGCGCAGAGGCTCGCGGCGGTGGCCGGGCGGCGGCTGGACGACGCCCGGCCGTGGGTGGACGCGCGACTGCCCGACGGGACCCGGATGCATGCGGTGCTGCCCCCGGTCTCCGTCGGTTCGACCTGCCTGTCCCTGCGCGTCGTGCGGCCCCGGGCCTTCTCCCTGACGGAGCTGGTCGCGGCGGGGACGGTGCCGCCGGGCGGCGACGGAATTCTCCGGGCGCTGGTGGAGGCCAGGATCTCCTATCTGATCAGCGGGGGGACGGGAGCCGGGAAGACAACGCTGCTGGCCAGTCTGCTCGGAGCGGTCGGCGCGCATGAACGGATCGTGCTCGCCGAGGACTCCGCGGAGCTCCGGCCGGACCACCCGCATGTGGTGCGCCTGGAGTCCCGGCCCGCCAACCAGGAGGGCGCGGGGCAGGTGAGTCTGCGGGACCTGGTGCGGCAGGCGCTGCGGATGCGCCCCGACCGGCTGGTGGTCGGGGAGGTGCGCGGCGCCGAAGTGACCGACCTGCTGGCCGCGTTGAACACGGGGCACGAAGGCGGGTGCGGCACCGTGCACGCGAACGCCGCAGGGCATGTACCGGCCCGGCTGGAGGCCTTGGGCACGGCGGCGGGCCTCGACCGGGTGGCGCTGCACAGCCAACTGGCCGCCGCCCTCTCGGTGGTGGTGCATCTCGTCCGGGACCGGTCGGGCCGGCGGCGGATCGCCGAGGTGCACGTCCTCGAACGGGACGCGGCGGGGCTGGTGGTGACGGCGCCCGCACTGCGCTGGGGTGCCGACGGCTTTGTGCGGGACCGGGGCTGGGAGCGGCTGGGGTCCCTGATCGGCGGTGCCTCATGACAGGCGGGGCATCGGCGTACACGGTGCAGGCGATGGCGGTCTGTGCGGGTTCGGCGGCCTGGCTGGCCGCGGTGCGGGACCCGGGTGCCCGACGGGCGAGTGCGCTGTTCATGGGTGGGGCGGCGACGCCCCGGTTGCCGCGGGAGGGCCTCGACGCCGTGCGGGCGTTTGTCCTGGGGCGGCGGGAGTGGTGGTCCGTGCCGGTGGCGGTGGTGCTCGCCGCGCTGGGGGAATCGGTGCTGCCGTTGTTGGCGGGGGCGGTGGCGGTGCCGCTGGTACGGAGGTGGCTGCGGGCGCGCTCCGGGCGGCGGGACCGGGAGCGGTCGGCGGAGGCGGTGGCCGCCCTGTGCGGTGTGGTGGTGGGGGAGCTGCGCGCCGGACGGGAGCCGGGGCAGGCGTTGCTGGCCGCCGTGCGGGAGACGGAGGGGTCGGCCGGGGCGATGGGCGGCGCGGAGGCCGCGGTCCTGGCGGCGGCGCGGTTCGGCGGAGATGTGGCGGGTGCGTTGCGGCAGGCGGCGGACGGGCCGGGCCTGGGCGGGCTCGCCGGAATGGCGGCGTGCTGGCGGGTGGCGGTGGACGGCGGGGCCGGTCTTGCCGCCGGTCTGGACCGCCTGGAGGGGGCGTTACGGGCCGAGCGGCGCCGACGGGAGGAGTTGCGGGCCCAGTTGGCGGGCGCCTGGTCGACGGTCGTGGTGCTGGCGCTCTTGCCAGTCGCCGGCCTGGGTCTGGGCGCGGCGCTCGGGGCGGACCCGCTGGGGGTTCTGCTGCACAGCGCGGGCGGGCTGGTCTGCCTGGCGGTGGGTGGAGCCCTGGAAGCGGCCGGGTTGTTCTGGGCGAACCGGATCGTACGGGGAGGGGAGGCGGCATGAACGTGACGGCCGGAGAGATGCCGCGCGACCTGGGTCTGTGGGGAGCACTGGTGGCCGCGGTCGCGCATCTGGTCCTGGCCTGGGCCGGGTGGCGACGGGAACGGGCGGCGCGTGGACGGGGAACGGTGCTGCTCGCGGCCGGGGTCGCCCGGCCGGTGCACCGGCGGAGCCGCGCGGGGTGGAGGGGACGGAAGGGGGTGAGGGGCGATGGCGGCCGGCTGAAGCGGTGGGCGGCGCCGGTCGGGGCCTTCGCGGTCGGGTGGATTCTGGCCGGCGGGCTCATCGGGTGCGCGGTCGGTTCGGTCGCGGCGTACGGAATGTGGCGTCGCCAGCGGACCCGTGAGGCACGCCGACCGGATGCGACGGAGGAGGAGAAGGCGCGGATGGCTCTTCAACTTCCGCTCGCGGCTGATCTGTTGGCGGCCTGCATCGCGGCGGGAGCGGGGCCGCGTGAGGCCGCGGAAGCCGTGGGGGAGTCCCTGGGCGGCCCGGTCGGCGACCGCCTGATCCGCACGGCGGTGGAGATCCGGCTGGGCGGTGAACCGTCCCTGGCATGGGGTCGGTTCGGGGAGATACCGGGTGCCGGTCCGCTTGCCCGCTGTCTGTACCGGGCCGGGGCGACCGGGGCTCCGGCGGCGGAACCGGTCGCCAGGCTGGCCGAGGCGATGCGCGCCGAGAGAGCCGGTGCGGCCGTGGCGCGGGCCCAACGGGCGGGTGTGCTGATCACTGCCCCGGTCGGACTCTGCTTTCTTCCCGCCTTTCTGGCGGTCGGGGTGGCACCGGTGGTGATCGGGCTGGCGACCGGACTGATGGGCGCCGGCTGAGCCGTCCCGGGGTTTCCCTTCCGTGATCAGGAAGGGGGAAACAAGAGCGAACTTCTCTTTTCTTCGCGGGTGTTGTGTTCGGCACCCGCTCCGCAGCGATGTCAACCGGGGGTTGAAATGAGCAATCAAGTCAGGAAATGGGCCCGGACCGCACTGTGCCGCACACGTTCGGCGACGTGGCCACCGGAGTGGCCCGCGGGGTGGCAGGCAAGGTGGTCGGGCAGGCTCGGCCGGTCCGACCGCGGGATGACGACGTCCGAGTACGCGGTGGGGACCATCGCGGCCTGTGCCTTCGCGGCGGTGCTCTACAAGGTGGTCAACAGCGGACCGGTGCTGTCGGCGATGCAGTCGTTGATCAAGGACGCGCTCGATGCGAAGTTCTGAGGCCGGGCCGGCCGGACGGTGCGGCGGGCGGGAGCGTCCGCCGCACCGGGACCGGGGCGCGGTGACAGCGGAGGCGGCCGTGGCCATTCCGGTGCTGGTGGCGTTCGCCATGGCGCTGGTCTGGGCGTTGGTGGCGGCCTCCGCGCAGATCCGGTGCGTGGACGCGGCGCGGGCGGGGGCGAGGGCCGCCGCCCGTTCGGAGCCGGAGGCGGCGGTGCTGGCGGCCGCCCGTGACTCGGCACCGGACGGGGCCCGGGTCGGAGTGGAGAGGGCCGGGGAGTTGTGGCGGGTACGGGTGGAGGCGCCGACTCCGGGGCCGGGTGTGCTGGCCCTGACCCTGACCGCCGAGGCGGCGGCGCTGGCCGAGGACACCGTGGGGGTCGCGCCGTGACGAGGCCGGGGGAGCGGCGCGCCTGTCGGAGGGAGGGACGAAGCCGGAGATACCGAAGCGGGGAGGCGCGCGGGGACCGGGGGGTGGCGACGGTGTGGGTGGCGGTCACCACGGTCACCCTGTGCTCGGTGTTCGCGGCTGTGCTGGCCCTGGGGCAGGCCGTCGCCGCTCGGCACAGGGCGGGCGGGGCGGCGGACCTGGCGGCCCTCGCGGCGGCCGATCAGGCACTTCGGGGGACCGCCGCGGCGTGCGGAACCGCGCGCCGGGTGGCCGGGGCGCAGGACACGGAGGTGGTCCGGTGCGTGGTGCGGGGGGAGATCGCGGATGTGACGGTGCGGGCGGGCTTCGGCCCGTACCGACCCGCGGTCAGGTCCCGCGCGGGACCTCCTGGGCCGACGGGGCTCCCACCGGCCCCGGAGGGAGCCTTTGCGGGGACTGGGGGGCGGCCGGAGCGGACTGGGGACGGTCCTCGGGGTTCTCTGGGCCCCGGAGGCTCCACGGGTGCTGGGACGACGGCCAGGGAGCCGCCTGTCGCCTCTCAGACGCCCCCGTAGCTGCCGGTCTGGCTCCAGGGGCACTCCTGGGCCGGAAACGGCTGAGAGGGCGCCCTGTGGCTTCCTGCGGCCTCCGTGGCCTCTGCGCAGGTCGTGCCGGCTGGTCGGGCCGGCAGGTCGTGCCGATCGGCGATGGTCCACTCGGGGGCGACGGCGGGCTCGTCCGGGGACGCGTGGACAGGGTCCCGCAGTGCGCTCCGGCTCTGCGCCGGCCCCGCGGCCGAGCCCGACCCGTTCCTACGTCTGGTCCCGGTCCGTCGGCTCGCCGGTGTCCTTCGACGCTTCCGGGGCGGGTGGTGCGCATCTCAGGAGCTCGGTGAGGAGACGTACGGCGCCACGCTTGTGGAGCGGTTCGTTGCCGTTGCCGCACTTGGGGGACTGGATGCAGGAAGGGCAGCCGGCCTCGCACTCGCAGGACGCGATGGCCTGGCGGGTCGCGGTCAGCCACGTACGGGCCGTGTGGAAGGCCCGCTCGGCGAATCCGGCGCCGCCGGGATGCCCGTCGTACACGAAGACCGTCGGCAGCAGGGTGTCCGGGTGGAGCGGGACGGAGACACCGCCGATGTCCCAGCGGTCGCAGGTGGCGAAGAGCGGCAGCATGCCGATGGACGCGTGCTCGGCGGCATGCAGCGCGCCCCCGAGGATCTCCGGATTGATCCGGGCGGCGTCGAGCTGGTCCTCGGTGACCGTCCACCAGACGGCGCGGGTGCGCAGGGTGCGCGGTGGCAGGTCGAGCTTGGTCTCGCCCAGGACCTCCCCGGTGATCAGTTTGCGGCGCAGGAAGGAGACGACCTGGTTGGTGACCTCCACGGAGCCGAAGCAGAGCCGTCCGTCCCCCCAGGGGATCTCGGTGTCGGTCTCCAGAACGGCGATGGCGGTGGTGTCGCGGGCGGTGGTGGAGTACGGCGGACCGGCTTCCTCGACGAGTGCGACGGAGTCCTCCAGGTCCAGCTTCCGGACCAGATAGGTGCGGCCCTGGTGGAGGTGGACAGCGCCTTCGTGGACGGTGGTGTGCGCGGCCGACGCGTCGACGGTGCCCAGGAGACGGCCGGTGCCCTCCTCGACGATCTGGACGGGCCGGCCGCCCTCGCCCCGGATGTCGGTGAGGTCGACGGCCCGCTCGCGGCGGGTCCAGTGCCAGCCCGACGTCCGTCTGCGCAGCAGCTTCGCGGCCTCCAGCTGCGGCAGCAGATCGGGGACGGCGGGCCCGAAGAGCGCGATGTCGGGTTCGGTGAGCGGGAGCTCGGCCGCCGCGGCGCACAGGTGGGGGGCGAGGACGTAGGGATTGTCGGGGTCCAGGACGGTCGATTCCACGGGTTGCTGGAACAGGGCTTCGGGGTGGTGGACCAGGAAGGTGTCCAGCGGGTCGTCCCGGGCGACCAGGACAGCCAGGGCGCCCTCGCCGGAGCGCCCGGCGCGGCCCGCCTGCTGCCAGAGGGAGGCCCGGGTGCCCGGATATCCGGCGATGACGACCGCGTCGAGACCGGAGACGTCGATGCCGAGTTCGAGAGCGGTGGTGGCGGCCAGGCCGAGCAGTTCGCCGGAGTGCAGGGCGCGCTCCAGGGCGCGGCGTTCCTCGGGCAGGTAGCCGCCCCGGTAGGCGGCGACCCGTTTCGGCAGGGAGCCGTCCACCTCGGCGAGGCGTTCCTTGGCGATCACCGAGATGAGCTCGGCGCCGCGCCGGGAGCGTACGAAGGCGACCGAGCGGACGCCCTGAAGAGTCAGGTCGGTGAGGAGGTCGGCCGTCTCGGCGGTGGCGGTGCGGCGGACGGGAGCGCCCTTCTCGCCGTGCAGCTCGGTCAGCGGGGGTTCCCAGAGGGCGAAGACCAGTTCGCCGCGCGGCGAGGCGTCGTCGGAGACCTCCTTGACCGGCAGGCCGGTGAGACGTCCGGCGGCGACCGAGGGCTCCGCCGCGGTGGCGGAGGCGAGGAGGAAGACGGGGTCCGCGCCGTAGCGGGCGCACAGGCGCCGCAGGCGGCGCAGGACCTGGGCGACATGGGAGCCGAAGACCCCGCGGTAGGTGTGGCACTCGTCGATGACGACGAAGCGCAGGGCGCGCAGGAAGGAGGACCAGCGCGGGTGGGACGGGAGGATTCCGCGGTGCAGCATGTCCGGATTGGTCAGGACGTAGTTGGCGTACTGGCGTACCCACTCGCGTTCCTCGACGGGGGTGTCCCCGTCGTAGACAGCGGGCCTGATCGCGTTGCCGAGCGGCGCCGCGAGTGCCTTCACCGAGCGGCGCTGGTCGGCGGCGAGGGCCTTGGTGGGGGCGAGGTAGAGGCCGGTCGCGCCCCGGCCGTTCGGCGCCTCTGAGCCGTCGAGGAGGGTGCTCAGGACCGGGGCCAGGTAGGCGAGCGACTTGCCGGACGCCGTGCCGGTGGCGATCACGACCGATTCGCCGTCCAGGGCGTGCTCGGCGGCGGCGGCCTGGTGCGCCCACGGATGGTCGATTCCGGCGTGGCGAATCGCCGCGATCACTTCTGGCCGGATGCGATCCGGCCAGATGGCATGGGTTCCCGCACGCGGGGGCAAGTGCTCCGTATGAGTGATGCGCGCGGCCCGGCCCGCCCCTGCGGCGAGCCGGTCGAGGATCATGGCGGGAGGGGGGCGGTAGTCCCCGCTCTCGGGTGGTCGACTGGGGCGGTGATTCCTGGCCATCGGCACCGAGTGTGTCACTGGCGTGACGGACAATGGTCCCAAGGCGTCGTGCATGGCTGCTGGTAAGTGATTGAATGCCATCGCGGCTGGCGATCCGTCCCCTGGCTCCGTCGGGGAGACCGAGGGGCGACCGCTCGATAGCAAGGTGCTGGAGGATCCGTGGACCTGTCCCTGTCGACTCGCAATGTGTCCGGCCCTGGTGGCGACCGTACGGTCGTCGAGGTCGGTGGCGAGATTGATGTGTATACCGCGCCCAAGCTGCGCGAGCAGTTGGTCGAGTTGGTGAATGACGGCAGCTACCACCTGGTTGTCGACATGGAAGGTGTCGACTTCCTCGACTCCACCGGCCTCGGCGTGCTCGTGGGTGGCTTGAAGCGTGTCCGGGCCCATGAGGGCTCGCTGCGCCTGGTCTGCAACCAGGAGCGCATTCTCAAGATCTTCCGGATCACAGGTCTGACCAAGGTGTTCCCGATTCACACCACGGTCGACGAGGCTGTCGCGGCCACCGACTGACGTCGGCGCAGGCCGGCCTCGGCCGGCAGGCAGGCAGTGGACAGACCGGCAGCGGCAGCAGGCAGGCCGTGGCGGGGCAGGCGGTCGACCTTCGGTCGGCTGTCGGCTTTGTCGGCTTCCGGAGGAGGAGAGCAGGGGTACCGGGCGACACGCCCGGACCCCTGAGACGCACGCCCGAACGTTCGAGGGGGATCACATGGCCACCGTTGAACTCCGCTTCAGCGCTCAGCCTGAACATGTCAGGACGGCTCGCCTCGTGGCAGCCGCCGTGGCGCGCCGGGCCGGAGTGGACGAGGCGGTGCTCGACGAGGTCAGACTCGCTGTCGGCGAGGCGTGCAGCCGCGCCGTCGGGCTGCATCGCAGCCATGGCATCACCGCTCCGGTCAGCGTCGTGCTGACGGATGAGGACAAGACGTTCTCGATCGAGGTCGGTGACGAGGTTCCCGGTCCCGGGAGCGCCGCCGCCGCAGGGGCGGGAGGACGTGGTGCCGCCCGCGAGGTGGGCCTCGACGAACCCGACCCCGAAACCGAGGGTGAGGGCGAGGACGAAATGGGACTCGCGGTCATCAGCGGGCTGGTCGACGACGTGGAAGTCCGCTCGGGCGCGGATGGCGGAGTGATCCGGATGAGCTGGCCGACCGCCCACACGACGGCGCTTTCCTGAGCTCCCTGGCTCCCTGGCTCCCTGGCTTCCTGAGCTCCCTGGTTCCCTGAGCTTTTGTGCTCCACGAGCGGTCCCGTGCTCTCCGCGCTTCCGTGACGCGGCCCGGGTACAACCAGGCGTGTCCTGGGCGCGTACGCGTCCTGGGCCGGTAGGCGTACGGTGCCGCGAGCGCCGACCGATGTCGCGTACGGGCGTCCAGTCCGCTCGGAGGCCCGGCCATCCGGTGTCCGGCCGGTTCTGCGCCCGGTTGTTTCCGGCACCTCGCTGTCCGCCCGGGTGCGCCTCCGCGGTCGTATGCGTTCCCGATGTTTCGATTTTCCGGGCCCTGCTGAGCAGGGCCCTTTTCCTTTGTGTGTGAACAGTGATCTCCCGGCAATGAGCCTGCCCCATTACTGCATTCGGGAAGATTCGGTGGCCTGATCTTTTGGCGTTGGGGGGAGAGAAGTCAATTCCGTTCCCCGCCCACTGTTTTGATCAGGTTTCGCTCCCTACAATCCGTCCACGTCTTGAGCGCTGAGCGTCAAGGAGGACGTATGGCGGAGTTCTTCACCACACCCATGGCAGTACCGACGCAAGAATCCGCACTTTCCGACCGTCCGGCCGCACTCGCGGCGGCGGTACTCACCGACGGGAACCGGCTGATCGTCATCGCCACCGTCGTCGTCGCCGTCGCCGCACTGGTCGTCGCCCGCCTGCTGGTACGCCAGGTCCTGGCGGCCGGTGAGGGCACCGAGCGGATGAAGGAGATCGCGGCCGCCGTGCAGGAAGGCGCCAACGCCTATCTGGCCAGACAACTGCGTACGGTCGGAATCTTTGCCGTGGTGGTGTTCTTCCTGCTTCTGTTGCTGCCCGCCGACAACTGGTCGCAACGTGCGGGGCGTTCGCTGTTCTTCCTCGTGGGTGCGCTTTTCTCGGCGGCCACCGGATACATCGGGATGCGACTCGCGGTGCGCAGTAATGTGCGCGTGGCCGCTGCTGCGCGTGAGGCGACTCCGGCGGAAGGCGAACCGGAGAAAGATCTCACCACTGTTTCGCACAAAGCGATGAAGATCGCTTTTCGTACCGGTGGCGTGGTCGGAATGATCACGGTGGGTCTCGGGCTGCTCGGTGCCTCCTGTGTGGTCCTCGTCTATGCCGCCGACGCGCCCAAGGTGCTGGAGGGATTCGGCCTCGGGGCCGCGCTCATCGCCATGTTCATGAGGGTCGGGGGCGGCATCTTCACGAAAGCCGCCGATGTGGGCGCCGACCTCGTCGGCAAGGTGGAGCAGGGCATCCCGGAGGACGACCCGCGCAACGCCGCCACCATCGCCGACAACGTGGGCGACAACGTCGGTGACTGCGCGGGCATGGCCGCCGACCTCTTCGAGTCGTACGCCGTGACGCTCGTGGCCGCGCTCATCCTCGGCAAGGCCGCCTTCGGGGACTCCGGACTGGCGTTTCCGCTGATCGTTCCGGCCATCGGCGTGGTCACCGCGATGATCGGGATCTTCGCGGTCGCCCCGCGGCGCACCGACCGCAGCGGGATGACCGCGATCAACCGGGGCTTCTTCGTCTCCGCGCTGATCTCACTCGTCCTGGTGGCGGTCGCGGTGTTCGTCTACCTCCCCTCCTCGTACGCCGGACTGGACGGCGTCACCGATGCCGCCATCACCTCGCACGGCGGTGATCCGCGGATCTTCGCCCTGGTCGCCGTCGCCATCGGTATCGTCCTGGCAGCGCTGATCCAGCAACTCACCGGCTACTTCACCGAAACCAACCGCCGCCCCGTCCAGGACATCGGGAAGTCCTCGCTGACGGGCCCGGCGACGGTGGTGCTCGCGGGCATCTCGATCGGCCTGGAGTCGGCCGTGTACACCGCGCTGCTGATCGGCCTCGGTGTCTACGGGGCCTTCCTGCTCGGCGGGACGTCGATCATGCTGGCGCTCTTCGCGGTGGCCCTCGCGGGGACCGGGCTGCTGACCACCGTGGGTGTGATCGTGGCCATGGACACATTCGGTCCGGTCTCCGACAACGCGCAGGGCATCGCGGAGATGTCCGGCGATGTCACCGGCGCCGGTGCCCAGGTCCTGACCGACCTGGACGCCGTCGGCAACACCACCAAGGCCATCACCAAGGGCATCGCCATCGCCACCGCCGTACTGGCGGCGGCGGCGCTCTTCGGCTCGTACCGCGATGCCATCGCCACGGCGGTCGACGACGTGGGGGCCAGGACCGGTGAGCTGGGGCTGAGTCTGGACATCTCGCAGCCCAACAACCTCGTCGGCCTGATCCTCGGTGCGGCCGTCGTCTTCCTCTTCTCCGGGCTCGCCATCAACGCGGTCTCCCGGTCCGCCGGGGCCGTGGTCCACGAGGTGCGGCGGCAGTTCCGTGAGCATCCCGGGATCATGGACTACACGGAGAAGCCGGAGTACGGGCGCGTCGTCGACATCTGCACCAAGGACGCCCTGCGCGAACTGGCCACTCCCGGGCTGCTCGCCGTCCTGGCGCCGATCGCGGTCGGCTTCACCCTCGGAGTCGGTGCGCTCGGCTCCTACCTCGCCGGCGCCATCGCCACGGGCACCCTGATGGCGGTCTTCCTGGCCAACTCCGGCGGAGCGTGGGACAACGCCAAGAAGCTCGTCGAGGACGGGCATTACGGCGGCAAGGGCAGTGACGCCCATGCGGCCACGGTCATCGGCGACACGGTGGGCGATCCGTTCAAGGACACGGCCGGCCCGGCGATCAACCCCCTGCTCAAGGTGATGAACCTCGTGGCGCTGCTCATCGCCCCGGCCGTGGTGCAGTTCAGCTACGGACAGGACGCGAGCGCCGGGGTGCGGGCCGTGGTCGCGGCCTTCGCCATCCTGGTCATCGTCGGCGCCGTCTACGTCTCCAAGCGGCGCGGGATCGCCGTGGGCGACGACGACGGCTCCGGGGGAGAGGGCGGTCGGCCGGGCAAGTCGCCGGAGCCTACGGTGGCTTCGTGAACGGGCCGGTCGGGCAGGGAGAGGCCTGACCCCGGCCTCTGACCGATCGGAGGCGGGCGGACGGCACCTCACGATGTGCGGTCCGCCCCGCTGCGGTGCCGGGAGCGGTCCGCCCGCTGTGCTGCCGCGTTCCGGTCGGACGTAGTGCCTGACGCTCCGTCCGGCAGCGGTGTCCGGCGCTCCCACCGCAGTGCCCGACGCCCCAACCGCGTTGTCCGACGCCCCTGTCGCGCTGCCGGCATCCCGTCCGGACACCGGGTCTGATGATCCGTCCGGGGTGCGCTCGACCGGGACGGAAAGATCGCCCGATCGGATGGGCATTCGCATGAGTGCCCGAGCGTGTGGGTGAGTTGTATCTCCCTCATTTCCCTTGGTGCAAATGGCTTCAAAAGCACGTACATCGGATGCCCGGCACCCGGATGTCGCCCACTTGGCGTGTAAGTTCCGGGGCCGAGAGCCTTGGAAGGGACCAATCCGGTGAACAAGAAGCTTGCAGCCGCACTGTCCGGCGGTGCGGTACTCGTACTGACGCTGTCGGGCTGCAGCGACGACAGCGACGACAAGGTGAACGACTGGGCCAAGACGGTCTGCGACCAGGTGCAGCCCCAGTTGCAGAAGATCGCGAACGCCAACGCGGCCATCCAGCAGCAGACCGCGGACAACAGCAAGCCCGTGGACGTCCAGAAGACCGACTCGGCCGCCTTCCAGCAGATCTCGCAGGCGTACAAGGCGCTGGGCGCGGCCGTGGACTCGGCGGGCCCGCCGCCGGTCGACGACGGCGAGACCACGCAGAAGGAGGCCGTGAAGGAGCTGAACGCCTCCTCCGTGGCCTACGCCGGTCTGAAGACGAAGGTCGACGCCCTCGACACCGAGGACCAGGCGAAGTTCGCCGACGGTCTCAAGGGCATCGCCGACGAGCTCAACAAGATCAGCACCAGTGGTGACCAGGCGCTGAAGAAGCTTCAGTCCGGCGAGGTCGGCACCGCGATGTCCAAGCAGAAGGGCTGCCAGAAGCCGACGGCTTCGGCCCCGCCGGCCGCCGCGCCCACGGCGTCCGCACCCGCGTCGCCCTCCGCCTCGGCGGACGACAAGTCGTAACCGCGCACCGCGCGGCGAGGCCCGGACACCCCGCGCGGGTGGCCGGGCCGCTGCCGTTGTCAGTGGGAGCGGACACAATGGGTGGGTGAGTACGACCAGCCTTCCCTCGTCCGACCGTATCCCCAGCCTCCGCGAGGCCCTGCTCGCGGCGGCCTTCACCGCTGACGGGCTCCTCGAACTGCTCGGCGCGCCCGCCTACGCCGCGCTGGCCCGCAGCGAGACGGTCCCCGCCCTGCGGGCCACCCGGGGCGAAACGCCGCTCGACACGCTGGTGCGGCTCTTCCTTCTTCAGCACCCCGTCCCGTACGAGCGGGCCCACGCCGCGCTCCCTCTGGAGCAGTGCGTCGAGGACGGCTGGGTGAGTCACCAGGACGGCCTGGTGACGGCGCATGTCGACATCCGGCCGTACAGCGGTCCCGAGGGCCAGGACTGGTTCATCGTCTCCGATCTCGGCTGCGCGGTCGGCGGTGCGGGCGGCATCGGCTCGCGCGAGGAGGGGGTCGTCCTCGGTGTCGGAGGAGCGTCCACCACACTCGCCGGGATCACGGTCCGCAAGCCCGTCACCTCCGCACTCGACCTCGGTACGGGCTCCGGCATCCAGGCGCTGCACGCCGACCAGCACGCCACGCGGGTCACCGCCACCGACCTCAATCCGCGTGCCCTGGACTTCACCCGGCTCACCCTCGCGCTGTCCGGCGCCGCCCCCGCGGATCTGCGCGAGGGCTCGCTGTTCGAGCCGGTCGGCGCCGAGACCTTCGACCTGATCGTCTCCAACCCCCCGTTCGTCATCTCGCCCGGAGCCCGTCTCACCTACCGCGACGGAGGCATGGGCGGCGACGACCTGTGCCGGACCCTGGTGCAACAGTCCGGCGACCGGCTGAACGAGGGGGGATACGCCCAGTTCCTGGCCAACTGGCAGCACGTGGAGGGCCAGGAGTGGCAGGACCGGCTGCGTTCCTGGGTGCCGCGCGGCTGTGACGCCTGGATCGTGCAGCGCGAGGTGCAGGACATCACGCAGTACGCGGAGCTGTGGCTGCGCGACAGCGGCGATCACCGCACGGACCCCGCCGAGTACGCCGCCCGTTACGAGGCCTGGCTGGACGAGTTCGAGGCCCTCGGGACGAAGGCCGTCGGCTTCGGCTGGATCACCCTGCGCAAGTCCGCCGAGGCGGCGTCCGGGAATCCGTCGGTCGTGGTCGAGGAATGGCCGCACGCGGTCGAGCAGCCGCTCGGACCCGTGATCCTGGACCACTTCGCCCGCCAGGACTACCTCCGGGAGCAGGACGACGCGGCCCTCCTGGCCGGGCACTTCACCCTGTCGGCCGAGGTCGTGCAGGAGCAGGTCGGGCTGCCCGGCGCGGAGGACCCCGAGCATGTGGTGCTGCGCCAGCACCGGGGGATGATGCGGGCCACGAAGGTCGACGCGGTCGCCGCGGGGTTCGCGGGCGTGTGCGACGGTTCGCTGCCCGCCGGCCGGATCCTGGACGCCATCGCCCAGCTGATGTCCGAGGACCCGGTGCTGCTGCGCGACCGCACCCCGCAGGCGATCCGGTTGCTGGTCGAGGAGGGCTTCCTGGAGCCGGTGCCCGCAGCCGGACAGGGGAACGGATAGCCCGGACGCCGGACGGGAAGCCGGCCAGCCCGGTCCGGCGGGATCGGGCGGCCCCGGACAGGCCGGGCGGGAGGGCCGGACAACTGGGACGTGGAGTGTTCCTCCTCCCGTCCCGCGCCGGTCGCCGCGCCGCGCCGGTCGCCGCGCCGCGCCGGTCGCCGCGCCGCGCCGGTCGCCGTGCCGCGCCTGCCCGTGCCGCACCGCACCTGCCCCGGTGCCGCACCTGCCGCCGTGCCGTCCCCCGCACCTGCCCCGGTGCCGCACCTGCCCCGGTCCCGCACATGTCGCCCTGCCGCGCCTGCCCCGTGCCGCACCGCACCTGCCCCCGTGCCGTCCCGCACCCCTCCCCCGTACCGTCCCCGCGCTCCGCTCCGGATCGGCCGGGCCCTGAACCACGTACTCGACACCCCTTCTCATCAGCGCCTTCGTCCGCGCCGTCGACCCCGCTCCGACTCGTTCGGACTCGTTCCAGGGATTCCGGTCCCGTGGTCGGTGGCCTGCCGCGGTGCGGCCGGGGGAGTGCTGTTCACCCGGGGTTCGTGTCGGGGATATCCGGACGTGGCAGCCTCCCCTCTGCCGGGCGGCGACGAGCCGAACGTGTGCGGCACGAGGGTTCACGACGGGGCGAGGGGTACGACATGGAGAGCGTCTCAGCAGTCTTCGCCGGTGCGGCCTTCGCACTCTTCGGCGCCGCCCTCCTGGTCTGGACGGGGGCGCGTGCCATGCACCGCGCGCCGGTGGCCCATGGTGTGAGTCCGGTCGCTTCCACCACGCTTGCCACACTCTTCGGCGTGGTTTTCCTCGCCCTCGGCGTCTGGTGCTTCACGCTCGTCTGATCCTCCCTTCCGGCCGGGCCGCGCACCGGGCGGCCCGGCTCTCCACGGGCGCCGTCACCGCTCCCCGAAATCCGCGGCGGCGGGCCGGGACAGCACGGGCCGGGCAGTCCGGGCGGCAGGAATGGCGGAAGTCGGGTTACCGTTCGAGTGGCCGTTGCGGGCTTTTGCCGTTTGACACGGGGGCGGGTTGTACCGTCACACTCCGCAGCGACAGCACCGCGGGCAGCGTCACGGCGCTGCCCTGGATGCCCACCGAGTGTCGACCGGAGAGAAGAGCGAAGTTGTCCCCGACCAGCGAGACCGCACAGGGCGGCCGCCGACTCGTCATCGTCGAGTCGCCTGCCAAGGCGAAGACGATCAAGGGCTATCTCGGCCCCGGATACGTCGTCGAGGCGAGCGTCGGGCACATCCGCGACCTGCCGAACGGCGCCGCCGAGGTGCCGGACGAGTACACCGGTGAGGTACGCCGTCTCGGCGTGGACGTCGAGAACGACTTCCAGCCCGTCTATGTCGTCAACGCGGACAAGAAGGCCCAGGTCAGGAAGCTCAAGCAGCTTCTGGCCGAGTCCGACGAACTCTTCCTCGCCACCGATGAGGACCGCGAGGGCGAAGCCATCGCGTGGCACCTGCAAGAAGTTCTCAAGCCCAAGGTCCCCGTCCACCGCATGGTCTTCCACGAGATCACCAAGGACGCGATCCGGGCCGCCGTCGCCAACCCGCGCGAGCTGAACCAGCGCATGGTCGACGCCCAGGAGACCCGCCGTATCCTCGACCGCCTCTACGGCTACGAGGTCTCGCCGGTCCTGTGGAAGAAGGTCATGCCGAGGCTCTCGGCGGGCCGCGTCCAGTCCGTCGCCACCCGCCTCGTCGTCGAGCGGGAGCGCGAGCGCATCGCCTTCCGCTCCGCCGAGTACTGGGACCTCACGGGCACCTTCGCCACCGGCCGTGCCGGTGACGCCTCCGACCCGTCGACCCTCACCGCCCGCCTCAGCGCGGTGGACGGCCGCCGGATCGCCCAGGGCCGCGACTTCGGTCCGGACGGGCAGCTCAAGGCCTCCTCCGGCCAGACACTGCACCTGGACGAGGCGAACGCCCGCGCCCTGGCCGCCGCGCTCGCCGACTCCTCGTTCTCGGTCCGGTCCGTCGAGTCGAAGCCGTACCGCCGCTCCCCGTACGCCCCGTTCCGTACGACGACCCTCCAGCAGGAGGCGAGCCGCAAGCTGGGCTTCGGGGCCAAGGCCACCATGCAGGTCGCGCAGAAGCTGTACGAGAACGGCTTCATCACCTACATGCGTACCGACTCCACGACCCTCTCGGACACGGCGGTCTCGGCCGCCCGCGCGCAGGTCACGCAGCTGTACGGGGCGAGCTATCTGCCCGACAAGCCGCGTACGTACGCCGGCAAGGTCAAGAACGCCCAGGAGGCGCACGAGGCGATCCGCCCCTCCGGCGACCGCTTCCGTACGCCTGCCGAGACCGGACTCAGCGGCGACCAGTTCCGGCTCTACGAGCTGATCTGGAAGCGGACCGTCGCCTCCCAGATGAAGGACGCGGTCGGCAACTCCGTCACCGTCAAGATCGGCGGCCGGGCGAGCGACGGCCGGGACGCCGAGTTCTCCGCGTCCGGCAAGACGATCACCTTCCACGGCTTCATGAAGGCGTACGTGGAAGGCGCCGACGACCCGAACGCCGAGCTCGACGACCGTGAGCGGCGCCTGCCGCAGGTCGCCGAGGGCGACGCGCTGTCCGCCGAGGAGATCTCGGTCGACGGCCACGCCACCAAGCCCCCGGCCCGCTACACCGAGGCCTCCCTGGTCAAGGAGCTCGAAGAGCGCGAGATCGGCCGCCCGTCGACGTACGCCTCGATCATCGGGACGATCCTCGACCGCGGCTACGTCTTCAAGAAGGGCACGGCACTCGTCCCGTCCTTCCTCTCCTTCGCCGTGGTCAACCTGCTGGAGAAGCACTTCGGCCGGCTCGTCGACTACGACTTCACCGCCCGTATGGAGGACGACCTCGACCGCATCGCGCGGGGCGAGGCGCAGTCCGTGCCGTGGCTGAAGCGCTTCTACTTCGGCGCGGGTTCCGGTGAGGACACGGCCGGTGCCGGTGCGGCCTCCGACGCGGGCAACGGCGACGGCGACCACCTCGGCGGCCTGAAGGAACTGGTCACCGATCTCGGCGCCATCGACGCCCGGGAGATCTCCTCGTTCCCCGTCGGCAACGACATCAAGCTCCGCGTCGGCCGGTACGGCCCGTACATCGAGCGCGGCGAGAAGGACTCCGAGGGCCACCAGCGCGCCGACGTGCCCGAGGACCTGGCGCCCGACGAGCTCACCGTGGACCTCGCGGAGGAACTGCTGGCCAAGCCCAGCGGTGACTTCGAGCTCGGCGCGGACCCGGTCAGCGGGAACCAGATCATCGCCAAGGACGGGCGCTACGGCCCGTACGTCACCGAGGTGCTGCCCGAGGGCACGCCGAAGACCGGGAAGAACGCGGTGAAGCCGCGGACCGCCTCGCTCTTCAAGTCCATGTCCCTGGACACGGTGACGCTGGCCGACGCGCTCAAGCTGATGTCGCTGCCGCGCGTCGTCGGTGAGGACGCCGAGGGTGTCGAGATCACCGCGCAGAACGGCCGCTACGGACCGTATCTGAAGAAGGGCACGGACTCGCGTTCGCTGACCTCGGAGGACCAGCTCTTCGACATCACGCTCGACGAGGCCCTCGCGATCTACGCCCAGCCCAAGCAGCGCGGCCGGGCCGCGGCCAAGCCGCCGCTCAAGGAGCTGGGTACGGACCCGGTGAGCGGGGCTCCGGTCGTCGTGAAGGACGGCCGCTTCGGCGCGTACGTCACCGATGGCGAGACCAACGCGACCCTGCGGACCGACGACAGCGTCGAGGCCATCACGCCGGAGCGCGGCTACGAGCTGCTCGCCGAGAAGCGTGCCAAGGGACCCGCCAAGAAGAAGACGGCGAAGAAGGCCCCGGCGAAGAAGGCGACGGCCAAGAAGACCGCCGCCAAGACCACGGCGACCAAGACCGCCGCGAAGAAGACCGCCGCGAAGAAGACGACGACGGCGAAGAAGGCCAGCCCGGCGAAGAAGACCACGGCCAAGAAGACGGCTGCGAAGAAGACCGCCTCCGCCTCTTCGTCCGCCTCCTCCTCGTCCGCCTCCGCCTCGGAGGAATGAGACCGGCGCTCCTCGCACCGCGTACAGCGTTCCAGCACCGCCCGGCGCCTCTCCAGGTGCCGGGCGGTGCTGTGTCCGCCGAAGCCCCCAACCCGTCAGTGTCGCGAGGTCGTGCTGTCGCGGTGTCCGGGCCAGGGCCGGGGCAGGGGGCAGGGGGCGGGTCCGGCTCGGGGCCGGTCGCCGCCCGGTGCCGGCGGCCATATGTTCGGACGGGCCGACAGCGACCGCGCCGCTGCCGATAGGCTGGGCGGATGACGCGAGCCGAGCAGCCAACGGTCGTGAGCCCCACCTCCGACACACTTGCCGCAGACTCACGCGAGCGCGCCGTACGAGCCCTGTTGCGTATTCCCCCGCTGAAGCGGTTGTGGAGCGCCCAGCTCGTCGGCAGTATCGGCGATGCACTCGCCCTTCTCGTGCTTGTGCTGTTGTCGCTGCAAGCGGCGGTACTGGAGGGCTCATTCGGAGCCGGATACCGAGGGGCGGCGTTCGCCGTCGCGGCGGTGTTCGGTGCCCGGATTATTTCCACCCTGCTCTTCGGAGCCGTACTCCTGGGGCCGTTGACGACGCTCACGGAACCCGGCGGGCCGGTGGACCGGCGCTGGCTGATGATCGGGGCGGACGGGCTGCGGCTCGCACTGCTGGTCGTCGCGCCGCTGTGGATCGACTGGACGCCCGACAAGGCGCTCATGATGATCCTGATCACCGTCTTCGTGACCGGTGTCGCCGAGCGCCTGTGGACGGTGGCCAAGGAGAGCGCCGCCCCCGCACTGCTGCCCGCCCCGCCCCTCGAAGGCGCCGCCGTACGTCCGCTGCCCGACCGCCTCGACGCGCTGCGCAGGCTCTCCCTGCGGACGAACTTCCTGGCCGTACCCGCCGCCGCGGTGGTCCTGCTGGTCGCCACGCTCATCGGCAACCTGCTCGGCTCGGGCCTCGAATGGTTCTCCTTCCACCAGGCGGCCCTCGCCTCGTACGTCGCGGCCGGGCTCTTCTCGGCCTCCATCTCCACCCTGTACTTCCTCGAACTGCCCGCCACCCCCACTCCCCGCCCGCGCTCCCCGCTGGAGGGACTGCGCCGGCCCACCACCGGCAGCGGCCCCGACAAGGGCCGCACCGGGACCGCCCCGCTGATCGTCGGTGCGTGCGCCGCCGTCGCCGGGGCGATCGCCGCCGCGGCGGCCGTCTCCGTGCTGCACGCCGCCGACCTCGGCGGTGGCCCCGCCACGTTCGCGCTGCTGGTCCTCGCGCTGACCGGAGGCACCGGCCTCGGCATCCGCACCGCGCAGAAGGTGCTGCCCGCCCTGTCGCGGCGCAGGCTGCTGGCGCTGGCCACCGCCGCCACCGGCATCGCGCTCCTCGCGCTCGGCCTGGTGCCCGACACGGCGACCGGGCTGATGATCGCGCTGCTCGCCGGCTACACGGCCGGAGTCGCCGCGCACACCGGGCACGCGCTCCTGGACCAGGAGACCGAGGAGTCCCGGCGGGCCAGGACCACCGAGCACCTCCAGGCCGTCGTGCGGGTGCTCGTCGCCCTCGGCGCGGCCGGGGGCCCGCTGCTCGCCGCCGCCATCGGCCGGCACCGCCTGGTCTCCGGCGACTTCGTCTTCGCCCACGGCGGAGCGGCCTTCGTCCTGATGCTGACCGGCGCGCTGCTGCTGCCCGTCGCCGCGCTCGTCCTCGCCAGGACGGACGACCGGGCCGGCGTGCCGCTGCGCCGTGATCTGCGGGAGGCGCTGCGCGGCGGCGACCCGGCCGTCGCGCCCTCGGCCACCGGTTTCTTCATCGCCCTGGAGGGCGGCGACGGGGCCGGCAAGTCCACCCAGGTCGAGGCGCTCGCCCAGTGGATCCGGGCCAAGGGCCACGAGGTCGTCGTGACGCGCGAGCCGGGGGCCACCCCGGTCGGCAAGCGGCTGCGCTCGATCCTGCTCGACGTGTCCTCCGCCGGGCTCTCCAACCGGGCCGAGGCACTGCTGTACGCGGCCGACCGCGCCGAGCACGTCGACTCCGTCGTCCGTCCGGCCCTGGAACGCGGCGCGATCGTCCTGTCCGACCGCTACATCGACTCGTCCGTCGCCTATCAGGGCGCGGGCCGCGACCTGGCCCCGACCGAGATCGCCCGGATCTCGCGGTGGGCGACGGGTGGCCTCGTACCGCATCTGACGGTGCTGCTGGACGTCGACCCCGAGACCGCGCGGGAGCGTTTCACCGAGGCCCCGGACCGGCTGGAGTCCGAGCCGCCGGAGTTCCACGCCCGGGTGCGGTCCGGCTTCCTCACCCTCGCGGCGGCCGACCCGACCCGCTATCTGGTGGTGGACGCCGGCCAGGAGCCGGAGGCGATCACCACCGTCGTACGCCACCGGCTCGACCAGCTCCTTCCGCTCTCCGAGGCCGAGATCGAGGCGCAGGCCAAGGCGCGCCGCGAGGCCGAGGAGGAGGCCCGGCGCAAGGCCGAGGAGGAAGCGGCCCGCAAGGCGGAGGAGGAGCGGCTGGAGCGTGAGCGCCAGGCGCAGCTCGCCAAGCTCCGTGCCGAGGAGGAGGAGCGCAAGCGCCGCGAACTGGAGGAGGCCAGGCAGCGCGAGGCCGAGCGCCAGGCGGAGGAGGCCCGGCAGCGTGCCGAGGACGCCCGCCGCCGCGCCGAGGAGGAGCGCCTCCGGCTCGAAGCCGAGGAGAAGGCGCGCGAGGCCGAGCAGGAACGCCTGCGCAAGCAGGCCGAGGAAGAGGCCCGGCTGCGCAAGGAGGCTGAGGAGCGGCGCCTGGAGAAGCAGCGCAAGGCCGAAGAGGCGCTGCTGCGGGCCGAGGAGGCGCGACGCCTGGCGGAGGCCGCCGCGGCGGCCCGTACGGAGGCCGCGCGTGCGGAGGCCGAACGGCTGGAGGCGGAGCGCGCGGAGGCCGCACGTGCCGAGGCCGCTTCCCGCGCGGAGGCCGCTTCGCGTGCCGAGGCCGCTTCGCGCAGGGAGGCGGCTTCTCGTGGGGAGTCGGCTGCCGCTCCGTCCGTCCCGGACAACGAGCTCACGGTGCCGACGCCGATCGTGAACCCGAACGAGGTGACGCAGCCGGTTCCGAAGGCGGAGCCGACGGACCGCACCCCGTCCGACCGCACCCGTTCCGACCGCTCGTCCTCGGACAGCGACGAGACGGCGATGCTGCCCCGGGTCACCGACCCGGGGGCGGGCCGCTCCGGCGACCGGCCGGTGTACGACGCGGAGGAGACCGCCGTCCTCCCGCCCGTACGCGGGGAGGGTCCCGCCGACCGGGTGCCGCCGGGCATCTTCCGGGACGAGCGTCCGGCCCCGTCCGCGGCGGAGAGCGAGAACGAGCGCACCCGCGAACTGCCGCAGATCAGCGACGGCACGCAGGATCCCCGGGCCGCCCACGACCAGCGGGGACCGGCGCGGCGCAGCCGTCCCCGCCCGGACTGGGCCGAGGAGACCCCGCTGGACGATCTGCCCACGCTCGCCGACGAACTGCTCGGCGGGCACGACGAGGACCCGGGCGACTCGCGCCGGGGCCGCAGGCCGCGCGGCTGACGCGGGCGGGCCGGACTGTCGGACCGTTCCCCCACAATGGGAACGGACGGGACACCCGGCCCGCCGCTCGATGCCATCGCACGGCGCCACCGCACGACACCACCGGAAGGGCGGTGACCCATGACCGTATGGGACGACCTGGTCGGACAGGACCGAGTGCAGGAACAGCTCGGTGCCGCCGCCAGGGACGCCGATGCGCTGGTCACCGCCCACTCCGCAGGTGAGCCCGTGCCCACGGGCTCGAAGATGACGCACGCCTGGCTGTTCACCGGCCCGCCGGGCTCCGGGCGGTCCACCGCCGCCCGCGCCTTCGCCGCCGCCCTCCAGTGCACCAGCCCGGACCGTTCCATGGGCGCGGCACCGGGCTGCGGTTTCTGCGACGGCTGCCACACCAGCCTGATCGGTACGCACGCCGACGTCGAGGTGATCCGCACGGACCTGCTCTCCATCGGTGTGAAGGAGACCCGGGAGCTGGTCCGCCGGGCCCAGCTCTCCCCGGCCGTGGGCCGCTGGCAGGTCATCGTCCTGGAGGACGCCGACCGCCTCACCGAGGGAGCGGGCAACGTACTGCTGAAGGCGGTCGAGGAGCCCGCGCCCCGCACGGTCTGGATGCTCTGCGCGCCCTCCCTGGAGGACGTACTGCCCACGATCCGGTCCCGCTGCCGCCACCTCACCCTGCGGACGCCGCCGGTCGAGGCCGTCGCCGACGTGCTGATCCGGCGGGACGGCATCGACCCGGAGCGGGCCCATGCCGCTGCCCGCGCCACCCAGGGCCACATCGGCCGGGCGCGCCGCCTGGCCACGGACGAGCGGGCCCGCGCCCGGCGCGCCGCCGTGCTCAAGGTGCCGCTCCGGGTGGCCGATGTCGGCGGCTGCCTCAAGGCGGCGCAGGAGCTGATCGACACGGCCACCGACGACGCCAAGCAGATGGCGGAGGAGGTCGACGGCAAGGAGACCGAGGACATGAAGCAGGCGCTCGGCGCGGTCGCCGGGGGCCGGATGCCGCGCGGCACCGCGGGGGCGATGAAGGAGCTGGAGGACAAGCAGAAGCGCCGCAAGACGCGTACGCAGCGCGACAGCCTCGATCTGGCGCTCACCGAACTCACCGGCTTCTACCGCGATGTGCTTGCGCTCCAGCTCGGCTCGCAGATCGCCATCGCCAATGTCGACGTACGGGACAGCCTCGACCGGATCGCGGAGTCGTCGGCCCCGGCGCACACCCTGCGCAGGATCGAGGCGGTGATCGCCTGCCGCAAGGCGCTGGACCGCAATGTGGCGCCGCTGCTGGCGGTGGAGGCGATGACGATGTCGCTGCGGGCGGGCTGAGGTCCGCTCCGGCACGTGGCCCTGTGCCGCTCCGGCACGGGGCGCTGTCCGGGCGCGGAGGAGCGGAGCACGCCGGGCGGTCAGCGCCGGTCTCTTCCTCGCCGTTCACCCGTTTGCGCAGGGAATCGGACGAGTCGTCACCCGGCGACTACGCTCCCAGGATGAACACCAGCCGCCTGCTCCGCACCCTCGCCACCGGTCTCGGCACTGCCGGCCTGCTTGTCTCAGGCTGTAGCAGCGGCAGTTCGACCTCCAGTGCGTCGGCCACCGGCACCGGGGTCCCCAAGGGCCTCACGTCGTACTACGCGCAACACCTGAGCTGGCGCGACTGCGGTGTCGAGGGCTTCGAGTGCACGACGATGAAGGCGCCGCTGGACTACGACAGGCCGGACGACGGGGACATCAAGCTGGCCGTCTCCCGCAAGAAGGCCACCGGTCCGGGCGAGCGGATCGGCTCCCTCCTGGTGAACCCCGGCGGCCCCGGCGGTTCGGCGGTCGGCTATCTCCAGGGGTACGCGGGGATCGGCTATCCCGCCCCGGTGCGCGCCCGGTACGACATGGTGGCCATCGACCCGCGCGGGGTGGCCCGCAGCGAGCCCGTCGAGTGCCTCACCGGCAAGGAGATGGACGCCTTCACCCAGGTCGACCAGACCCCCGACGACGAGGGCGAGATCACCGCGCTGAGCAGCGCCTTCGAGAAGTTCGCGGGCGGCTGCGAGAAGCGCGCGGGCACGATCCTTCCGCATGTCTCCACGGTCGAGACGGCCCGGGACATGGACGTCCTGCGCTCCCTGCTCGGCGACGAGAAGCTGCACTACGTCGGGGCCTCGTACGGCACGTTCCTGGGCGCGACCTACGCGGACCTGTTCCCCGGCCGCGCGGGGCGTCTGGTCCTGGACGGCGCCATGGACCCGTCCCTCAAGGCCATCGACATGAACCGGGACCAGACGGCCGGTTTCGAGGGGGCCTTCCAGTCCTTCGCGGCCGACTGCGTCAAGAAGGCGGACTGCCCGCTGGGCACCACGTCCACCGCGGACGCCGCCACCGCGCTGAAGAAGCTCTTCACGGACCTGGACGCCGAGCCCGTCCCCACCGGGGAGACCCGTGAACTGGGCGAGTCCCTGGCCACCACCGGTGTGATCGCCGCCATGTACGACGAGGGGGCCTGGCCCCAGCTCCGCGAGGCCCTCGCCGATGCCCAGCGCGGTGAGGGAGCCGGGCTCCTCGCCCTCGCCGACAGCTACTACGAGCGTGAGCCGAACGGCACGTACGCCAACCTGATGTACGCCAACGCCGCCGTGAACTGCCTCGACCTGCCGCCCGCCTTCGACGGCCCCGACGCGGTGGAGAAGGCGCTCCCCGACTTCGAGAAGGCCTCCCCGGTCTTCGGCCGCGGCTTCGCCTGGGCCTCCCTGAACTGCGCCTACTGGCCGGCAAAGGCCACGGGAACCCCTCACCGCACCGAGGCGAAGGGCGCGGCCCCGATCGTGGTGGTCGGCACCACCCGCGACCCGGCCACCCCCTACACATGGGCGGAGTCGCTCGCGGACCAGCTCTCCTCCGGCACCCTCCTCACCTACCAGGGCGACGGACACACGGCGTACGGCCGGGGCAGCGACTGCGTCGACACGGCGATCAACACCTACCTCCTGGAGGGCACCCCGCCCACCGACGGCAAGAAGTGCGCCTGACCCCGCCCACTCACAGCCTGACCTGCGCACATGCTCCCGGGGGTGCCCGGTACGGAGCACCCCCGGAAACTGTGTAGACTTGGCGTCGCTGCTGATCGCACCATAGTGCGACAGGGCGTGCCGCCTTAGCTCAGTTGGCCAGAGCAACGCACTCGTAATGCGTAGGTCTCGGGTTCGAATCCCGAAGGCGGCTCGGAATTACCCCAGGACTCACTCGCCGTGACCTGGGGTTTTTTCATGCCTGGGGCATGCCGAGCCGCGCGACGGGGAGGTCGCGAAAGTGCTTGCGTGAGCGATGCGTGAGCGGAGCGGCTCAGGGACCTACTTCTTGGGCTTCCGGCGCTTGGCCTTCTTGCCCGCCTTGGCCTGGGCTTTCGCCTTGTCCTTCGGCTTGCCGCACTTTGCCTTGCCGGCGTTCTTGGCCTTCTCCTTCTTCGCGGCCTTGCGTGCCGCTTTCTCGGCCACGGCCTTGCGCTGGAGAGGGACGAGCTTCGCGGTCGCCTCGGCGGCGCTCCTGCCGACCTGGGGCAGGACGCTCTGGTAGATGTCCCGCGTGATGCGGGTGTCGCTGTGCCCGAGAGTGTCCGACACGATCTTGATGTCGATGTCGGCGGCGAGCATGAGGGTGGCCGCGCCGTGGCGAAGGTCGTGTAGCCGGATCGGCGGGAGACCGGAGGCGGCGACGAGGCGCTCGAAGAGGTCGGTCACCTTGCCGGGATGGAGCCAGGAGCCGTCTTCCTGGGTGAAGACGTGGCCGGTGTCGACCCAGGCCGTGCCCCACTTCTCGCGGGCCTTGTCCTGCCGCTCGCGGTGGCCCTTCAGGACGTCGACGGTGTCGTCGTCGAGTGCGACCACGCGATAGCCGCTGTCCGTCTTGGGGTCGGACGCCTCGATCTCCCAGCCGTCCTGCACGAGTTGGGAGGAGACAGTGAGGGAGTGTGTGTCGAGGTTCGTCTCCGACCAGGGCTGCCCGCATGCCTCGCCTCGGCGTAGGCCGCGGAAGGCGATCAGGTGCCACATCGCGTACAACCGGTCCTCGGCTACGAAGTCGAGGAAGGAGCCGGTCTGTTGGGGCGTCCAGACCATCACAGGCGACGGCTTCTCGCCCGTCTGCTCCCACTTGGCGACCCGCTCGTCCGTCCACACGAGCGCCTTCGGCTTGCGCACGGGGTCGATCTCCACGTGGGCGGCGGGGTTGAACGTGATGATCTGCTGGCCGATCGCGTCGTTCAGCGCCGCGCGGAGGGTTGCCTTGACGTGCTGACGAGTGGAGGGGCCGGTGATGCGGCGGAAGGGCGGCATCTCGTCGATTGCGGCCTTCATCGCCTTGCGTCGGGCTCGGTTCTCGGTGCCCTTCCACGGCACGGTCGCCAACTCGTCGATCGCGGCTCGCCGCTGGGCGTTGTCCTCCAGGATCTGAGCGTTGGCGTCGCGGATGTCCGTGAACATCTCGCTCAGATGGTTGACGCGTAGCCGGTCCAGACGCCGGTTGCCGATGCGCGGCTTCAGGTGGACGCGGATGTCTGTCTCGTAGCGATTGAGGCCGGACTTGCGTATGCGCTTGCCGGTCAGCCAGCGGTCGAGCCATTCGGCGACGGTCAGGCTGCCGATGAGGTCTTGGCCGGAGTTGAGACGCCGCCGCGTCTCCTCTACCTCGGGCAGGGGCGAGCGCTCGCGGCTGACCTCGGCCAGCATCTCGGCGATGAGTTCGGTGCCCTCCGGATCGTCCGAGTCGGCGAGCCCGAGCAGGGCGCGTACGTGGTCGAGGGCGGCTTGGGCTGCCTTGAGGCTGCCATACCCGCCACGGGCGAAGGAGCGTCGGCTGCCTTCCTCGCGGGGTGAGAGCTCCTGGCGTACGGAATAGGTGCAGTGGTTCCTGCTGTTGCGCTTGGGGCAGGAGGTGCCGAATTCCTTGCCGGTCTTTGGGTCGCGGCAGGAGCAGCGGCGGTAGGTGGAGCCCTTCAAAGATCATTCTCCTCGGTGGTGTCGGGGTTGGTGCCGGTCGATTCGATGGCGCTGATGACGTCGGGCCACAGGTGTGGGGGTGTGACGCCCTCTTCCTCGATAAAGGCGCGGACCCGGTACAGGCGTGTCTTGGCCTTCTCGGCGGCTACGGCGGCCTGCGCCTGGGCTCGCAGGGCCTTGGCCTTTCGATCCGCGTTGTGGGCGGTCTTGGCCTGGTAGCGGGCGTGCTCCTCGTCTTGCTGTGCCCGGCGCATCTGCTCCTGCGCGGCGTGGTGGGCGCGGAAGTAGCGGAGCATGTCGTCGTCCGCGCCGAGGTCGGTCTCCTCCCCGGTGAACCAGCGCAGCGCGTCCAGCGACGTGGTCGGGTGTTGGAGAGGAAGGCGTTGTACGTCCTCGACGTAGCCAACGGGATAGAGCAGGCAGATGGGCGGGGTGTTCAGCGCCTCGGCCAGCACCATGACGTCGACCAAGGGCAGGTTGGAGCGGCGCCCGGACTCCATGTTGGCGATGACGTTGCGAGGGATCGGATGACCGATCTCCTCGCACGTGTCGGCCAAGTCCTGTGCGCTCCAACCCAGTTCCTTCCGTCGTCTGCGGACCTCGGCGGCCACGGTGGCCATGACCTGGTCCACCCACTCCGGGACGTCGTCCCCGTCATCGGCCTTGTTCTCTCTAGGATGGCTACGGTGTTGTGTCATGGAGACACATTAGCTCGCTTAGCGTTGATTCCAAGACCTGGAGACGGACGCAGAGGCCGCGTTCGCCGTGGGCTCAGTCATGGATGGAGTGCGCATGCGCGAGAACGAAGACGCCGGATGGGCGAAGGGGATGAGTCGTGAGGAGCTTCTGGGGCTTCCGGCGGCCGTTGACCTGGAGACAGGTAACCGGGCGTTGGGGCTCGGCCGGAGCAAGGGCTACGAGCTGGCCAAGCGCGGCCAGTACCCGTGCAAGGTGCTCAGGCTCGGGAACGCCTACCGGGTGGTGACCGCAGACCTGTTGGTCTTGCTGGGGCTGGCCGCGTGAGGCGCCTGATGCGCCATAGGCCATTCTGCGCTGAGCTGACACAGAAACGCTGGACTGTGGCATGGCGTGGACGTACTGTCCGTGGTCGCTCGCGGTACCGAAACCCCCGCGAGCAAGGGGAGAGCCTCCGGCGGTGCAACGCCGGAGGCCCCGAGACTCCCCAGCAATCCCGTGAGATCCGACCCGGCGGCAGGGGCGTGCAAGCCCGACACCGCCAGACGAGGAGCCGCCCAGTGCAACCCGAGAACCCCGACTCCTATTCCGCCTCCGCCCGAGCGGCCTGGCCCGCCACAGCCATCCCCGGCCAGCCCGGCGCCCACCTGCGCCCCGCCCAGGCCGACGGTGCCACAGCGGACGCGTGCGACGGTCCGGCCGACGGCAGCAGCGAGGCGGACCCGGCGAGGGGCCTGGAGACCATCCCCGACGCGGAGCCGACGCCGGGCTCGGAGCTACTAGATGAACTGCGTTCCCAGATAGCTCAGTTCGTGATCCCACCCTCTTCCGAGGCGCTGGAGGCGATCACCCTGTGGGTGGCGGCGACGCAGCTCCAGCCCGCGTGGCAGCACGCCCCACGGCTGGCAGTGGTGGGTCCTGCGAAGCGGTGCGGGAAGTCGCGGCTCCTGGATGTGCTGACCGAGACGGTCCACGAGCCGATGCTCACCATCAACACCACACCAGCGGCCATCTTCCGCTCGATCAACGAAGAGGAGCCGCCGACGCTGCTGGTGGACGAGGCCGACACCATCTTCGGCCCCAAGGTCGCGGAGAAGAACGAGGAGACACGCGGCCTCCTCAACGCTGGCCACCAGCGCGGCCGGTACGTCACCCGGGTCGTCGGCAACGACCACACCCCGCACAAGTTCGCCACCTTCGCGATGGCGGCCATCGCGGGCATCGGTGACCTTCCGGACACCGTCATGGATCGATCGGTCGTCATCCGCATGCGCCGCAGGGCCGAGGGCGAGAAGGTTAAACCCTTCCGCTCGCGACGCGACATCCCCGCTCTGCACGAACTACGCGACCGCATCCGTGCCTGGGCCCTCCCGCTGCTGGAGGACGCTGCGAGCCTGGAGCCGGAGATGCCGGTCGAGGATCGAGCCGCCGACACCTGGGAGCCCCTGGTGATCGTCGCCGACCTGGCCGGCGGTCGCTGGCCCCGGCTCGCGCGGATCGCGTGCGCACGAATGGTCGCCGCCGAGGTGGCGGCCGAGGAGGACCACCCGAGCGGGGCGCGGATCCTCGCTGACATCCGACGGGTCTTCTTCGCGCAGCGGGAGGCGGACAGCCTCTCCACCGAAGACCTCCTGCACCACCTGAACGCGGACGCCGAAGCCCCGTGGGGAGAGCGTGGACGCTACGGCCTGACCTCCCGGGAACTCAGCGGGATGCTGCGCGACTACGACATCCGGCCCGGCAATGTACGCATGGCCGACCGGACGCAGCGCAAGGGCTACACGCGCAACAAGTTCCTGGACGCCTGGCGGCGCTACTGCCCGACCGTCCACCCGGTCAACGCCCGTCGCGGCGAAGACTGATCCCCACCTCCCTGGTTGCCGTACTTGCCGTCCCTGCCGTGATCGTGCAGGTCAGGGCACACACCAGCAAGACGGCAGTCGAGGGCAAGACGGCAACGAACGCGCCTGAGCACGTGCAGCCAGCAGAGGGATGGCGTCCTGATCCGTCTTGCTCCGTCCCAGGCGTCCTCGCCGTATCGCCGCAGGTCACAGTCCTGCTTGCCGGGACGGCTGCCATAACGCAGCCGTCCCGGCAGGGGACAAGCCGTCCCAAGGCGGAGCCCGAACCGAAGCCGCCGCCTCCCTGTCCCGAATCGGGACAAGACGCTGGCGCTGCCCGCCAGGACGGCACGTCCGGAGCGCTGCCGTCCCGCGCTGACCTGCACGTGCAACGGCCGAGACGGCAAAGACGCCCCGCACCACCACCCCCAGGAGCTTCCGCTTGACCGCCCCGCACCTCACCACGCAAGCACCACAGCCACGAGCCGACGCCCGCAGCGAGAGGCAGCCGAAGAAGCGGGCTGACGCCGAGCAACTCGTGCTCGGCGCGGCCGGCCTCGTCATCGTCGCCCTGACAGCCGGAGCGTTCTGGCTCTCCTACGCGCACCTCGCCGACGTCGCCGGCCAACACGGGCTCGGAGCGACCCCCATCCGCCGCTGGGCCTGGCCTGCCACCCTGGACGCGTTCATCGTCGCGGGCGAACTGCTCATGCTGCGCGCAGCGCTGCGCCGCATAACCGACCCCTGGGCAATCGCCGTCACCGCTGCCGGATCAGTCGGGTCCATCGCGTTGAACGTCGCCGGGGTCAGCGGAACGGACAACGCGCGCAGCGTCCCGCTCCTCGACTACGTGGTCGCAGCCGTTCCTCCGGCCGCCGCGATGGTCGCCTTCGGCGTCCTGATGCGACAGATCCACCAGCTCGTCGCATCGCCCGGCGACTCCTCGGACAGGGGTTCCGTACAGGCACAGAAACGATCGGTCGGCGACATCGGCCACAGCCACCGGCCAGACGCCGCTCCCGATGGTTCGCCAGCCTCCGGTGATGAGCGGACGGAACCTGCGGCCCAGGTGCCGGAGAGCAAGTCGAGCGGTGGCCGTCCGCCGAAAGCGACCATCGCGGAGCTGGCGGACATCGGACGGACGACAGGTCATCAGCACGGCAAACTCACGCGCGGCCTGCTTCGAGCGGCAGTGAAGGACCGAGACCTGACGATCGGCAGTGAGCGGCAGACCGAGGTGATGGAACTACTTCGGCCGGAACTCGAAGCAGCCGGCATCGAGGTCTCCAGGCGCTGACCCCGGCCTGCTCGGGTGACCGGAACCCTTCCGGTCACCCGAGCATCGGCCAACCCGCCGCAGATTTCCACACCTGTGGACAACGCGACGGCCGCGCCGCGCAAACATCGCCGCCCCGCACGCCCAGTCGTACATGGAGCATCTTCCTTGACACACAACCAGCACCTGCCTGACGACACCCACTCTGAGCCACCTGCGGCGCCGCAGTCCCCTACGCTGCTGCCACGTCTGCGGCGGGCGTTCGGGCGGACGGCCCCTGGCGGAGCCAGTAGTACCCCGAGTCCGACTCAAGTCCGGTCTTCGGGGGTTTCCGCCCCAGGGGTGGCGGAGACAGCCCAGCGCCAGGGGGCGCCGGACCGGGAGGTCCGAGCCGAGGACGGCCCCGACCAAAACGAGCTCCATACCGTCCAGCAGCAGATCCTCCACCCCACACCCACCACCGAGCCGCCAACAGGCGAGCGAGAAGCGCAGAGCGTCCAACCGGCGATCCGTCGTTTCACCGGCATCAAGCGGACCGTCCGTGTCGGCCCACTGCGGTTCACTGGCGACGAGCACAACGTGCTCCAGGAGGCCGCCGCCGAGCACGGCTACAAGGGGGAATCCGGCTTCGCTGCCGACATCGTCCTCGCGTTCGTCTCCGGTCGGTTCACGGCGAACCTACCGCTGTCCGAGGACCGCCGCCGCACCCACATGTTCCGCGCCCAGGCGCTGCGCGAGCTCAACCGGATCGGCGTCAACGTCAACCAGATCGCCCGCGCCCTCAACAGCGACCTCACCCCACCCGACGTACGTCACCGCCTCGACGAGCTGCACCGCCTGCTGGAGCTGATCGCCGAGGCCCTGCGCGAACCCGCCGACCCCAGGAAGGACCAAGCCGCGTGATAGCCGCCATCAAGCCGACCGGGTCCAACACCCGTGGCCTGCTCGCCTATCTCTACGGCCCCGGTCGGCACGATGAACATCTCGATCCGCACATCGTCGCTGGCTTCGCCATGCTCGGCATGCCCGATCCCGGCCGGAACCCCGACGCCACCCTCACCCAGCTCGCCCGCCACCTCGACGAGCCCGTACGGCTCCGCAACAGCGAGTTCGGAAAGAAGGTCACCGACCACGTCTGGCACTGCCCCGTCCGAGCAGCCCCCGAGGACCGGCGCCTCTCCGACACGGAGTGGGCCGACATCGCACAGCGGATCGTCGAAGCCGCAGGCATCGCCCCACCCGGAGACGACCTGGCCTGCCGGTGGACCGCAGTACGTCACGCGGACGACCACATCCACATCCTCGCAACCACCGTCCGCGAAGATGGCCGCCGTCCCAAACTCCACGACAGCGGCATCCGCGTAGGCGACGCCTGCCGCCAGGTCGAAAAGGACTACGGCCTACGCCAACTGAAGAAGGGCGACCGCACCGCCGGACGCCGCCCCACCCAGGCCGAGATGCACAAGGCCGAACGCCTCGGCTGGGAGCAGACCAGCCGCCACTGGCTCCAGGACCGCATCCGCGCCGCCATCCCCCACGCCGGCAGCGCTGATGAACTCCTCGCCTACCTCGAAGCCGACGGCATCGCGGTCAAGCCGCACCGCGGACCGTCCGGAGACCTCCTCGGCTACGCCGTCGGCCGCCCCGGCGACCTCAACAAAGACGGCGAACAGATCTTCCACCCTGGCGGCAAGATCGCTCCCGACCTCACCCTCCCCAGGCTCAAGGCCCGCTTGGGAACCACCGCGCCAGAGGAACACCCCACCGCCCGCCGAGAGCGCCGCACTACCCCCTGGCACCAGGCCACTGACGCCCTCGACACCCTCCATGCCGGCATGGCCGACGACTCCCACGCTCAGGCCCACATCACCGCGCTCGGCGAACTCATCGAAGCCACCGCCCAGAATGCCCCCGCCCACTTCCACGCCGAACTGCGAGCCGCTTCACGGGCGTTCGTCCGTGCTCAGCGCTCCCAGATCCGAGCCGAGAACCAGGTCGCCCACACCCTGCGCACGGCGGCCCGCGACATCGCACACACCGCCACCGGCCCCGACGGCAGCGCCCTGGCGACCCTGCTCGGCGCCCTCGTCTGGGCCACCGTCGTCGCCGCCCGCTGGCATGAAGCGAAGAACCACGCTCACCAAGCCGAGGCCGTCCGCCAGACTCTCCACCACCTCCAGACCGGCGCCGACCGAGCCCTCACGCCCGTCATCGAAAGCCTCGCCACTCGCCATCCGAACGACCAGGCCCGTCGCTCCCTCGTCCGCGATGTCCGCGCAGCCATCCCCGACTACGCCGACCGCATCCTCACTGACCCTGCCTGGCCGGCCCTCGCCACCGTTCTCGCCGATGCCGAAGCCGGCGGCCACACACCCCACCAGCTCCTCAAGGAAGCAGCCGCCCAACGCGAACTACACACCGCCCGTCAGCCCGCCCGCGTCCTGATCACTCGCATCCAGCACACCAGCCGAAACCCTGTGCCCAACCGCCGGGCAGAGGCTGCTCGCCGACGCTCGACCATGACGTCTTCGGTGTCGGCTCACCTCAATCCACAACCTGCAGCGGTACCCACGGCACCCGCCGAACGACAGTTCGGACGGCGCCGATAGTCCCAGTCGGTCGGTCTGACCGACGGCGACACGAACAGCCAGCCCTTCAGGCACCCAGCTCCTCCTCCATCGCCACGGCCACGGCTGGCCAAGGTGCCTTCAGCTCGCCGAACAGCCGCCAGTAGCGGTACGACGCGCGAACCAGGGAACTGACGCCCAACCTCGCCGCACCAGGATCGACCGTTGCGATCACTCGGCGAGTGATTCCGCCTGCTCCTCGCGAGGCGGGACGGATGCCGTGCGCGAGGAGGAGAGTGGCGGTGCGGACGGCATCCAGGGTCGGTGGTGGGGCCAGGGATGCGAACCTGCCGAATATGAGATCCCTCCACCCCAACCGAGTCCGTGCCCAGGCCAGTCGCTCAAGACCGGTACCGAGGTCCACGGCCAGACGGGCAGGGTTGTCGGCGTTCCACAGGAGGACGATGTCACCGACAGGCAGGTCCAAGTGCTTGAAGCGAAGTGTGATGCCCTCGACTTGGCGGCGCTTCCAAGTGGTCAGTGTGCCGTGGACGCTGATGTGGCGCGCGTGGAAACCGAGTCGTGACAGCACGCTGAACCAGCCGTCCAAGATTCCTCCGTACTCGTCCACGTGCTGGATCGGCTGGACACGGGAGACGTTGACGAACGAGGTCAGGAACCCTGGCCGAAGATCACCCGATGCGTCGCGCTGCCCGGTGAAGCGGACAACAGGCTGAGGCAGGAAGCCGCTGCGGTAGGTCACCGGACGCCCGTCCTTGAGGTAGGGATCGAGGGCTTGGACTGCCGAGATCGTCAGCTCGGTCTCGCGGCCCCACTGAAGCGGCAGGCAGGTGTCCTGCGGGACGCCTAGCGCCGCGAAACCCGTCGTGAGCCCCGCCAGTAGTTCCTCCCACGACGGCGCCTGACGAGGCGGACGGTATGGGGAGCCTCTGTGTGCGTGCTCGATCTTGACCTGTCTGTCGGAGACGGTGAACTCCCAGTGGGCCCCGAGGATGCGCTGAAGGACCTCAGGTATGAGGACGCCTGAAGGAGGTGATGGCACGAACGGGCGTTCTCTGGGATGACTCGACATCACGGCCGACTCGCCATCGCCCTGAAGTGGCGGGCCGGATCGAAGCGGTCCATCCCGATCTCCTGGACCTCCGCGTACTTCAGGTCCCCAGCTTTCTCGATCGCCCGCGCGAGGAGTTCCGCTGCCGTCTCGTCGTCCACGACAGGGTCGGCCACCGCCACCACGCCGGTCTGATCGCACAGAGCGGCTTGGGCGCATGTGCCCTCACGCCAGGTGAGCGCGGCCATGGGGGTGCCGGCGCGGAGAGACTCGCCGAAGACCGCGGCGCCGGCCTCCACGTATGCACGGGCGTAGGTGTAGACGAAGACGGAGGCGTCGCGGATAGCAGCCGTCTTGGCGGGGCCGCCGAGTTCACCGACCCACTTCACGTGGTCCGCGCTGAAGAGGTGTTCGTGGCGGCGCACGTACGCCTCGTCGAAGACAGGGCCGACGATCTGTATCCGGCGGCCGAGGATCTGGGCGGCTCGGACAGCGATGTGCGGCGCCTTCTCCTCGTCTATTCGGCCGAGCCATACGAGGTCGCTACCGGCGACGGCGGGCGGCTCTTCCTCGTTCAGGCCGAGGTGGACAGCGAGTTCGGGGATCGGTCGGTGGGCTGCGTACCGCTCGATCATCTCGGGCGAGTAGCAGTAGAGCCGTGACCGCTTGCCGTCGAAGGCCGTGTCCGCGTGCTGGAAGACGGGCGAATGCTGGAACGTGGCCATGTCGCAGTCCAGCTTGTTCCAGGTACGCGTCCAGGCCGGCAGCGACGGGTATTCGTGCCCGACGACCAGGAGGTCGTATCCGGCGCTGCGGAGCTCGCGCTCGGCGAGTGATCCGGGAGTGAGGTCCTCCAGGCGGACCGGCTTGCGGACCCAGTCGTGTTCCAGGTCCGCGAGCCAGCCCGGCCCGAGGAGGTGTACGTCGGCGCCTGCGGTTCGGGCGCCTACGGCGACCGCCCACAGCCATCGTTCGATTCCGCCGTAACCGGCGGGTGGAAAGGCGTAGCTACCGGGGAAGTCGCAGACGCCGACGAGCACTTATGCCTCCGGTGTTCCGTCCGCCGAGATCCGGCGGAAGCCGAGGTACGGGAAGAGAGATTCGGGGAGGACGAGCGAGCCGTCCTGCTGCTGGCACTGTTCGAGGAGCGCGGCCAGGGTGCGGCCGACGGGCAGGCCGGAGCCGTTGAGGGTGGCGACGAGCTTGGGCTTGCCGTCCTTGCCGCGGGTGCGGATGTTGGCGCGGCGGGCCTGGAAGGTGCCGAAGTTGGAGATCGAGGAGATCTCCCGGTAGGTGTTCTGGCTCGGGATCCAGACCTCGATGTCGTACGTGAGCTGGGCGGAGAAGCCGGTGTCGCCGGCTGCCAGCTTGACCACGCGGTAGGCGAGGCCGAGCTCCTTCAGGCATGCCTCGGCGTGGCCGACCATCGTCTCCAGCTCGGCGTCCGCGGTCTCCGGGTCGACGATCTTGACCATCTCGACCTTGGAGAACTGGTGCTGGCGGATCAGGCCGCGGGTGTCGCGCCCGTATGAGCCCGCCTCGGAGCGGAAGCACGGGGTGTGCGCCGTGAGGGCTAGGGGCAGCTCGGCGGGCGGGATGATCTCGTCGGAGTAGAGATTGGTCAGCGGGACCTCGGCCGTCGGGATGAGGAACAGGTCGCGATCGGCGGCGCCGGTCTTGAACAGGTCCTCCTCGAACTTGGGCAGCTGACCGGTGCCGGTCATCGTCTTGCGGGTCACCAGGTACGGGACACCGTGCTCGACGTAGCCGTGGCGGCGCGTGTGGATGTCGAGGAAGAGCGTGGCCAGCGCGCGCTCCAGGGCGGCGCCGGCGCCGCGGGAGACCGCGAAGCGCGAGCCGGACAGCTTCGTGGCGCGGGCAAAGTCGAGGACGCCGGTGGCCTCGCCCAGGTCGACATGGTCCTTCGGCTCGAACGAGAACGCCGGCGGGTTGCCGACGCGCCGGATCTCGACCGCGAACTCCTCGGAGTCGCCGTCCGGGGCCTCGTCGTCGGGGAGATTCGGGATGGTCAGCAGGAGCTCGGTGAGCTCCTCCTGGACCTTCTCCTGCGCGGCCTCGATGTCGCGGATCTGGTCCTTCAGCTCGCGGGCGCGCTCCTTCAGCTTGGAGATGTCCCCACCCTGCTTGGCCGTCTGCTGGACCTCGCTCG
This sequence comes from Streptomyces sp. NPDC001787, assembly GCF_040297465.1. Lineage (NCBI taxonomy): Bacteria > Bacillati > Actinomycetota > Actinomycetes > Kitasatosporales > Streptomycetaceae > Streptomyces > Streptomyces sp. NPDC001787. Next base: position 73,151 of record NZ_JBEOZE010000005.1, on the reverse strand, counting down.
CCACCCGCTTGGACTCCGCCCGCAGCTCGTCGGCCGAGCGGATGCTCTGGTTGCGCCGGGACTGGAGGTCTTCCAGCCGGGACAGATCCAGGGAGTAACCGCGACGAGCGAGCCGACGTACCGCTTCGGCACCCATTTCAATCAGGGCGCGGGCATCATGCATGAGGAAGATCCTTCTTATCCGGCGAGTGGGATGGGGATACCGCATCGACGGTAGCAACCGCCGACCCCTCACCGATCCGCAATATCGACGCGTCACCATCGGCGGTGATCTCGCGCAGAGTGGCCGATTCAAGATCATCCAAGAGCTCCGTGACCAAGAGGGAAAGATCGTCGTCGCCGATGGCGAGCGGCTCGATGTAGGGAGCCTCGGGGAAGAACAGCGGCATGGCCTCGCCGGCCGCGCGATCTCCATGCCAGTGGAGGACGGAAACCAGCAGGCCGTGCCCGACCAGGACGCGGGGCGCTGGGTGCTCCAGAGCGGTGAGGACGCCGGTGAGCAGCCTGCGTATGCCCTCATGCTGCGACTCCGCGGCGCCCGGTGGGCGTTGACGAGGACCGTGCTCGTCGAGCCAGGCCGCGTAGTCGAGGAAGGGCTTGCCCTCGAACTCCCCGTAGTCGAGTTCGTTCAGCCGGGCGTCTACAACCAGCTCGGGCGAGGGGACGCCCATGAGTAGCGAGGCGGTCTGCCGAGCCCGTGGAAATTCGCTGGTCAGACAGCTGGCCACGGAATGGAGTGGGAGGACGTTCCACGCACGGCCGAGCGACTGTCGGCCCTCGTCGGTCAGAAGAATCTGCTTGGTCGGGTCGCCGTTGACGAGGTACCGCTTGCTGTAGTCGGTCTGGCCATGGCGAAGGATGTACGTCGTCACGATCCACTCCGAGGGGTTGTCGCTGTCGCCAGAAGATCGCTGAGCACGGTGGCCATGAACGTGGCGCGTGGGTCGCCGGACTCCACGTAGAAGAGGAGGCCGTGGACCGCCAGGAGTCGGCACCAGGGTGCGAGCACGGGGACGGGGATCCGAGACGTACGTGAGGCGACGGCCAGCCGTGCGGTCGTCCCGCGTCCGAGCTCGTAGTAGACGGTCCAGAACGCCCAGTCGAACGCGGGATCGCCCACCATGGGGAGCGGATCGATCAGCCGGGGGTGTCCCCGCCAGTCGAACAAGACGTTCTCCCGGTACAGGTCGGCGTGCAGCACCGTCGCTCGGCGGGAGCCCTCCTCCAGATCGGCGACGGCAACGAACCCTGCTTCGACGAGGGAACGCCAGCCACCAAGGTCGAGTTCGCGCATCCGCCGCTCGATCTGCGGACGCACTTCGTGGGCGAGGTAGTCGGTGAGGAGTGGAAGCTGCTCCGACCGGAGTCTGTGACGCCCCAAGGTGTGGAGCCCGTGGACGGCCGCCGCCACCATTTGGAGCTCCCGCCGCGGCCGATCCGCGCCGCCGGGTTGCCCTCCGATGAGTTCGAGCGCGGCCACGGCCAGATCGTCCGCGGCATCCATGACCTCCGCCGTCGGGCCAAGGGCCCAGAGCCGTAACGCTTCAACCTCGTGGCGAAAACGAGATGGATCAACCCATGCTTTGAGGAGCAGCGGACGCCCGTCGGGACGGGCCGCGGTCACGATCACCGAGGCGTGGCCGGCGTCGTGGTACGCCACGAGCGTCAGCTTCCACCTCCCTGCCGCACGTGCCAGTAGCCCCGGGACTGCGTCGAGCCACGGCTTGACCGCAGGCCCGTAGTGCGCGAGCAGCCGTTGCCTGCACCCTGCGGGGATCTCTCCGAGCGTCCGCTTCGTCATCAGCTCAGTTCGATCCCGTCCGAGACGAGCTCGTCCGTCAGGGCGGGGAACTCGCCCAGTACCTCCGCGACGAGGGCCTGCACCTTGTCGACCTCGGCGTCCGGGGCGGAGAGGCGGACGAGGATGCGCCAGGGTTCGTCCAGACGCTGGCCGGTGGTGCTGACCAGATGCACTTCCGCGTGCCCGTCGGTGGTCTCGTGCAGGCGGTGGGCCAGGCGCTGCGCGGCGATGTTGTAGAGCTTGCCGACGTGGTAGACGGGGTTCTTGCCGTTGGCGCCCTCCAGGTTCATCGGCCGCAGCGGCGTGATCAGCCCGTTGACCCGGTTGCCGCGCCCGACGACGCCCTCGTCCCCCGACTCGATCGAGCTCCCGGTATAGGTCAGGTACAGCTCGTCCTTCTCCGGGACGTCGCGGGCGTTGAGCCGGAAGCGCGCCTGGGCGCCTGGCAGTCGGAGGCCGGCCAGCCGGTGGCACTCGGCGAGGACGGTCTCCTTGTTGCGGATGTACTCGGCCCGGCTGGCGACGTGGCGCGACTTCTGCGGGACGCACAGGACGATGTCGGCTTCGTCGCCGTCCCAGAAGCCCATGAGCTTGACGTCGGAGCCGCACCACGCGTGGGAGAGGGGGAACTCGCTCTCGCCGGAGAAGTGGTTCACCAGGTCGCGGACGAACGACTCGAAGGCGTTCTCGGGGGCCCAGCCAGTCCCCAGCGACGTGTCGTTCGAGAGCCGCACCCGGCGCTCACGGAGGTCGTCGACGGAGCGGGGATTGAACCAGCGCGTGCGGTCGGGAGTCCCGTCGCCGGTGAGGACCGCCCCGGGGCTGGAGTTGCTGGTGATGTTGAAGACGATGTCGAGGTGGTCCGACACCTCGGGAAGCCGCTCGGCGAAGAACGCCCGCACCTCGGCCTCGACGATCTCCTCGACCGGGATCGTCTCGCCCCCGCACATCGGCGCCGCACGCCCGTTGACCAGGACACGCACCGGGGCGGTCATCGCGCCTGCTCCGTAACGGACTTCGCTGGCGCCGCCGAGGAGAGCGAGCTTGTCGAAGTTGTGGTGCAGCACGGCGCCGAAGCGCGCGACGGTGTGGTGGCTGTAGGCGCGGGACAGTCGCTCGGCGAGGTGATCGGCGAGGGTGTCCGGGTGGCCGAGGCCCTTCCGCTCGACGATGGTCGTCGCGTCCGGTCTGGCCATGGCGGTGTCGATGACGAGGTGGCTGTTGCCGATGATCGTGCTCGTACGAGGCATCACGAACTCCCTTTCAGGGGTGGGAAGAAGGGGATGAGCGCAGGCGTCAGCACGCCTGGACGAGCGGTGCGGTCGAGATCTCAGCGAGGCACTCCGGCAGCGCGGAGATGCGCCACGATCGCTGCGAGTGACTGGTATGCGGAAACGGCTTGTTCTTCAGCGGTGAGTCGGACGATGTCGTGGGTCGTGACGAGGTCGATGTCCTGGGTCCGGCGGCGATCGAGCCAGAGGAGCAGACGCCAGGCGAGCACCGGCCCGCAGAACGGCAAGCGGTCCGCGAGATCGACTGGAATGCGCGTCGGCGCTACGTCCTCGTACAGCAGATCCCGTACGAGATGGAAGACGACGTCGGTGTAGTCGAGAACGGCCGGGCCACAGGCGCTCGCCTCCCAGTCGACGACGTGCAGGTGTTCTCCGTCGACGAGGAGGTGCTCGGGCTTGAGATCGCCATGTAGGTGCACGGTTGGGTGGGCGTCGATCATTGGGAGGGCCTCCCGCAACGCAGCCCACCAGGGCATCCGCCGGCAGCGGGCCGAGAACTGATCCAGCAGGAACTGGCTCGCGGAAACAGAGCTGCCAGCCCGTGTCGCCCAGCCGGGGCCAGGAGTAGCGCCAGCAGTGGGCCGGTGAAGCATGCCGCTCACCGCCACGACGTGACCGATGTAGTCCTCCGTCGTCTTGCGGGTAGCCACCGAGCATGGCGTCCCGTGCACCGCCCGGAACACTGTCCAGGACCCGGCCTCGTCGCATCCCGTCGCGAGGATGGTCGGAACCGAGATGCCGCGCAGTGCAGCGCGCTGGACCGTGGTGGCCTCCCGTCGGCGTCGGCCCTCGGGGTCGATGCCGACGTAGACCTTCAGCACGGCACTGCCGTCCGTGGCGAACCGCGTTCTGGAGTACGGCTTGAGGACAGCCACGCCGAACGGCCCCAGCCCTCGTCCGACCCACGGCTCCGCCATCTTCGTGCTGCGCATCCTCCACGCACCTCCGTCCCGTTCGAGAAGCAGAACCGATCGCCAAGGCCCGCTGGAATGAAGGGAGTTAACTCCATCGCCCTGCGGCCTTCTCGGTCTGCTGCGACAGTAGGCGCGGCGCCCCGCAGCACCCCGGAAAAACCTTCCGGGGTCGATTCCGGCCACGAGGTGATGCTCAGAACATGCGAGGGATGACAGAGAACCTGACCATCGGCGAACGCGTTGCCTGGTACCGGCGCCGACGCGGACTTTCCCAAGAGGTCCTTGCCGGCCTCGTCGGCCGCACCACGGACTGGCTGAGCAAAGCGGAGAACAACCGGATCGAGCTCGACCGCCTCTCGGTGATCACCTCACTCGCCGAGGCTCTCGACGTCTCGCTCGGGGATCTCCTCGCCGAGCCGACGCTCCTGGAGTGGTCGAGTGACAGCGGCCGCCGTACGGTGCCTGCTCTGCGTGACGCGCTCATGGACTACAAGCAGCTCACGCCCCTTCTGGGGCTCCCACCCGACGACGAACCGCCGCCCCTGGCGGGCTTGCGGGACGCAGTGAAGGAAGTCCTCGACGCCTACCAGGTGTCTCAGTACGGCTTCGCGACCCGACGGCTTCCCCTCGTCCTCGCCGACGCCCTCGCAGCCTCCCGCTCGTATTCAGGGCGTGACGGGGAGGAGGCCCATGCCGAACTCGCCTTGGCCTATCACGGTGCGGCCATGGTGCTGGGCAAGGTCGGGGAGTCGGAACTGGCATGGATCGCCGCCGACCGTGGCCTGGCGGCAGCGCAACAGAGCGGCCAGAGCACGGTGACGGGCTCGCTCTTCCGGGCGGTCACGCACTGCCTGATGGCCACTGGCCGCTTCACCGCGGCGATCCAGCTGGTGAACGACGCGGCGGCCGTCATGCAGCCCGGCCTGGGCACCGCGAACGACGAGTACCTCTCGGTCTACGGCACGCTCTTCCTCGCCGGCGCCATGGCGGCCGCCCGAGCGGAGGACCGTGCGACCACCCAGTCCTTCCTCCGCGAAGCGGATGAGGTCGCACAACGACTGGGTGCCGACGCGAACCACCTCTGGACGGCCTTCGGCCCGACCAACGTGGTCATCCACTGCGTCGCCACCGCCGGAGAACTCGGAGACATCCAGATCGCGGCCGATCTCGGGCAGCGCATCGACACCAGCGGCTTGCCTGTAGAACGGCGCGTGAGGCACAGCCTGGAAGTCGCCCGAGCCCTCAGCGCCTGGAACCGGACCGACGAGGCCCTGGCCACGCTGCTGGACGCCGAGCGAGCCGCACCCGAGCAGGTGCGCCACCACTACCTGAGCCGCGAACTGGTCATCGGCTGGATCCGCGGCACCCGAGGCCGCCCCTCCCAGCCAGTGGCCGACCTGGCCCGCAGGCTCGGCGTGGTCGGCAGTTAGAGTCCGTTCCGTGACCGAGAACGAGCACGAAGCGAAGATGGCCCACCCGCGCATGGCCGCCGGCGCGCTCTTCTTCGACTACGCCGACCGGGTCCTGCTCGTCGAGCCCTCGTACAAGGACTATCGGGATATCCCCGGCGGGTACGTCGAGACGGGGGAGTCGCCCTTGCAAGCCTGCGTGCGCGAGGTCCAGGAGGAACTTGGCGTCAAGCCTGCGATTGGCCGCCTACTCGTTGTGGACTGGGCGCCGAACCCGGGGGAGGGCGACAAGGTGCTCTACCTCTTCGACGGAGGCCGCCTTACCGCGGATGAGTGCCAGCACATCGAACTTCAGGCCGACGAGCTTCGCGGTTACGCCTTCCACGACGCCCGAGAGCTGCCGAATCTCACGATCCCTCGCCTCGTGCGCCGCATCATTGCGGGCATTGAGGCCCGTGCCGACGGGGCGACTGCCTACCTGGAGCGTGGAGCGGCGCCGGAGGCGGCCGCGTAGCGAGGGAGCGTCCGGGCTGCCTCGTCAGGCAGGTCTGCCTGACACGCCGCTCGCCCATCGGTGCCTGGTGTTCCTTGGCCGACGCGACCGCGTGTGTCAGTGGGACACGCTAGCCTGCTTGCGTGATTACAGGTGAGCTGAAGAGCAAGATCGACCGACTCTGGGACGCCTTCTGGTCTGGCGGGATCTCCAACCCACTGGAGGTCATCGAGCAGATCACCTACCTGATGTTCATCCGGCGCCTGGACATCCTGGAACAGGCCAAGGAGAACAAGGCCAACCGCACCGGCCGTCCGGTCGAGAACCCGATCTACGCGGACGACACCCAGGTCCTGCGCTGGTCGGTGTTCATCAACGAGTCCCCCGAGAACATGCTAGTGCGGGTGCGTGACGGAGTCTTCCCCTGGCTGCGCACGCTGGGTGGCGAGGACTCCACCTATGCGCACCACATGAAGGATGCCCGCTTCACCATCACGACCTCGAACCTGCTGTCCAAGGCTGCCGACCTGATCAACGGCATCGACATGGGCGACAAGGACACCAAGGGCGACCTGTACGAGTACATGCTCGGCAAGATCGCCACGGCAGGGCAGAACGGCCAGTTCCGCACGCCCCGGCACATCATCCAGCTGATGGTGGAGATGATGGCCCCGCAGCCGGGCGACGAGATCTGCGACCCGGCGTGCGGCACGGCGGGTTTTCTCGTGGCATCTGCGGAGTACGTGGAGCGTACCCACCGCGAGGCGCTCTTCGAGCCGGCCCAGCGCCAGCACTTCAACGAGAGCATGTTCCACGGGTTCGACTTCGACAGCACGATGCTCCGCATCGGCAGCATGAACATGCTGCTGCACTCAATCGAGAACCCTGACATCCGCTATCGCGACTCGCTCGCCCAGAGCGCGGCGGCTGAAGCCGACCGCTACTCGCTCATCCTCGCCAACCCGCCCTTCGCGGGCAGCCTCGACTACGAGGCGACTGCAGCCGACCTGCAGAAGGTCGTCAAGACCAAGAAAACCGAACTGCTGTTCCTCGCCTTGTTCTTGAGGCTACTCAGGCCCGGTGGCCGGGCGGCGGTCATTGTGCCGGATGGCGTCCTGACTGGCGCGAGCAAGGCCCACAAAGAGCTTCGGAAACTCCTTGTTGAAGGGCACAAACTCGATGCCGTAGTGAAACTACCAAGTGGCGTATTCAGGCCGTACTCCGGGGTATCAACAGCGATTCTGTTCTTCACCAAGACCAACAGCGGTGGTACGGATAAGGTCTGGTTCTACGAGGTCACGGCGGATGGGTGGAGCCTTGACGACAAACGTAACCCCCTTCTAAACGAAGAAAAGCTCGGCCCCGCGCCGGTAGACGGTCCACTGGACCAAGCGGATCACACCAAGAACAATCTGCCGGACGTACTTGCGCGTTGGGCTCGGCGCAACGGCAGTGAGCATGATCGGGCGCGGACCGAGCAGAGTTTCTGCATCCCGAAAGATGACATTGCCGCGCAGGGTTACGACCTTAATTTGAATCTCTACAAGGAAGTAGTCCACGAGGAGATCAAGCATCGATCGCCTGGAGAGATCATGGACGAGCTTGCTCGAATCGAGGCAGAGATCGGTCAGGGAATGTTTGAGCTGAAGCGGATGCTGGGTGACGATCTCAATGGTTAAGCTCAGCGAAATGGCAGACATTAACCCCCGCCTGGTGAACCGCCCTGAGCCGAATACGCTTGTCTCTTTCGTTGGCATGGCCGATTTGAACGCTGACACTGGAGCGACTTCATCCGGCGAGGAGCGGATTTTCGATGAGGTCGCGAAAGGGTACACCCAATTCACCAATCAGGACTTGCTTGTAGCTAAAATCACGCCCTGTTTCGAAAATGGGAAGATTGCCCAGGCGGATCTTTCGCATTCTCACGGCTCCGGATCAACCGAGTTCCATGTGATTCGACCCGATCGAAGTAAGCTCGACGATCGATTTCTGCTCCATTTTCTACGTCAGCCGTCCGTTCGTATTGATGGCGAGCGGCGAATGACTGGAAGTGCAGGTCAGCGGCGAGTCCCCGAGAGGTATCTGGCTGACTTGCAAGTCCCAGTGCTGCCCCTACCGGAACAGCGTCGCATCGCGGGGATTTTGGACCATGTGGACACACTGCGAGTGAAGTCCCGCAAGGCCATTTCTATTTTTGACGACCTCGCGCAGTCCATCTTTCTCGACATGTTTGGCACTGTGGCGTCGAACGATCGGCAATGGCCTGCAGGGAAAGTTGCTGACCTTGTGGCCAAGTTCACCAGCGGAAAGAGTTTCGCTGCAGCCGAGAGCGACGGTCCGGATGTGCGATACCGCGTCCTCAAGGTGAGTTCCGTGACTTCCGGGCGATTTGACGCATCGGAAAGCAAGCCGGTGCCTAGCGATTATCTCCCGCCGCTTTCGCACATCGTCAATGATGGTGACCTCATCTTCAGCCGCGCCAATACGGAAGCTTTGATTGGGGCCACGGCATTGGCGGTATCCCCACCCCATAATCTTCTGCTGCCGGATAAGCTGTGGCGGTTCGTCTGGCATGCCGATCGACCGACGCATCCGCTCTTCGTGAGGCAGCTGTTTCTTCAGCCCGAGATTAGGCGGGAGATCAGTAGGCGATCCTCTGGGACCAGCGGATCGATGAAGAACATCTCACAGCCAAAGGTACTCTCCATCGCCTGCGGAATCCCACCCCTGGCGCTTCAGCATCAGTACGGGAAGCGGATTGAGTCTGTAGAGAAGATCGCAGATCAGCAGCGAGGGTATCTCGTCGAGCTCGATGCCCTCTTTGCGTCCCTTCAGCACCGTGCGTTTCGGGGCGATTTGTAGCCGAAATGTTTGGGGCTCATCCGAAACGAACAGCGCCAGCTGGTTGCAACTGATTGCCTCGTGCTGGTGTCGCCAGCCTAAGTGAAAGGTCACCAAGTCCGTGAGTAACTTTGGGTTTCTCCACGCCGAGTGGCATGAGCTGCACCGCGAGGCTGTGCACGCCGAGCGACTGGCATACGCGGACCCGCGGGCGTCCGCGTTCTACGCGCGGCGGGTGCTCGAGCTTGCAGTGACGTGGATGTTCGAGGTGGACGACACGCTCAAGCTGCCGTATCAGAATGACCTGGCGGCGCTGATTGCCGAGCCGACGTTGGTGAAGGTTGCAGGTCCTGCTATCCGGGCGAAGATGGACGTGATTCGGCGGCAGGGCAATGCTGCCGTTCATCGGAAGACGCCCATCGCTCCCAAGGACGCTGTGCGCACGGTCGCTGAGTTGTTCCACGTCCTGTACTGGATGGCCCGCACCTATACCCGTGACCAAGCCCGACTGCCCGTGTCTACACTCGCGTTCGACACGGCGCTGATACCTCGGCCCGTCCCGGCTGAGGGGCGGATCGCCAAGCAGGCCGAGCTGAAGGCCCAGGCCGAGAAGTACGCCGAGCAGGATGCCGCGCTGGCCGCCGAGCGGAAGAAGAATCAGGACCTCGACGCCGAGATCGCTGAGCTGCGCGCGCAGGTCAAGGCAGCTAAAGCCGCGAACGAGGCTCAGCCGGACACCCACGACTACAACGAGGCCGAGACTCGCTCGCTCATCATCGACCTCCTCCTCAAGGAAGCCGGCTGGGCGCTGGACCAGCCGAGAGACCGTGAGTATCCGGTCACCGGGCTGCCGACCTCGGCCGCGCCTTCCGGCAAGGGCAAGGTCGACTACGTCCTGTGGGACGACGACGGCAAGCCCCTGGCCGTCGTCGAGGCCAAGCGGACCACCCGCGACCCGAAGCAGGGCAAGTACCAGGCGACGCTCTACGCCGATGCCCTGGAAGCGCAGTTCAAGCAGCGGCCGGTGATCTTCTACACCAACGGCTACCGCACGTACCTGTTCGACGACCTCAACTACCCGCCCCGCGAGGTCCAGGGCTTCTACACCAAGGACGAGCTGCGCCTCCTGATCCAGCGCAGGGCCAGCCGCCGAAACCTCGCCAAGCTGCCGATCAATGAGCAGATCGCCAGCCGCCACTACCAGTCCCGCGCGATACGGCGGATCGCTGGCTCCTTCGAGCAGGACTCGCTGCGCCACGCCCTGCTCGTGATGGCGACCGGTTCCGGTAAGACCCGGACCGTGATCGCGCTCAGCGACCTGATGATGCGCGCCAACTGGGCCAAGCGCATCCTCTTCCTCGCCGACCGCAAGGCCCTGGTCAAGCAGGCCACCAACGAGTTCAAGAAGCACCTGCCCGGTGCCAACCCCGTGAACCTGCTGGAGGAGAAGGACCCGCATTCGCGCGTGTTCGTCTCCACCTACCCGACCATGATGAACCTGATCGACCAGACCGACGCCGATGGCCGCCGCATCTTCGGCCCCGGCTTCTTCGACCTGATCGTCATCGACGAGGCGCATCGTTCGATCTACCAGCGGTACGGCGCGATCTTCGACTATTTCGACTCGCTCCTCGTCGGTTTGACGGCGACGCCCAAGGACGAGGTCGACCGCAACACCTACCGCCGCTTCGAACTCGAAGACGGCGTGCCCACCGACGTCTACAGCCTGGACGAGGCCGTGGCCGAGGGGTACCTCGTGGCGCCGCGGGCCGTCGATGTCCCGCTGAAGTTCCAGCGTGGCGGCATCAAGTACGACGACTTGTCCGAAGAGGACAAGGAGAAGTGGGACGAGACGGAGTGGAACGAGGACGGTGACGTCCCGGACGAGATCACCACGGAGGAACTGAACAAGTACCTCTTCAACGCCGATACCGTCGACAAGGTCCTGCAGACCCTGATGACGCACGGCCTGAAGGTCGATGGCGGCGATAAGCTGGGCAAGACCATTGTCTTCGCTGCCAACAACAACCACGCGGAGTTCATTGCCGAGCGGTTCGACAAGAACTATCCGCACCTCAAGGGTGCCTTCGCGCAGGTCATCACCTACCGCAAGGAGTACGCCCAGAGCCTGATCGATAAGTTTTCCGACGCGGCCGAGCTTCCGCAGATCGCGATCTCTGTGGACATGCTGGACACCGGCATCGACGTCCCCGAAGTCGTCAATCTCGTCTTCTTCAAGCTGGTGCGCTCCAAGACCAAGTTCTGGCAGATGATCGGCCGCGGTACCCGCCTCGCGCCCGACCTCTTCGGCCCGAACCGCAGCAAGGACGGCTTCCTGGTCTTCGACCTGTGCCAGAACATCGAGTTCTTCAACCAGAACCTGATGCGCGCCGAAGGCAAGGTCGCCCCCTCGCTGAGCCAGCGGATCTTCGAGCGCAGAGCCGACCTGCTTCTCGCCCTTGATGACAGCTCCGCCCGCGACCACCAAGCAGCCGCAGTGATCGCTACGCGGCCTGAGTCCGACGGCACCGTCAGCGACTCCGGTCTGCGATGGGATCTCGCCACTCGACTGCATGACGAGGTCACGGCGATGAACCCGGAGAACTTCCTGGTCCGCCCGCACCGCGAACAGGTCGAGAACTTCGCCGACTTCGACGCCTGGCTGGAGTTCACGCCCGACGCGCATGGCGAGGTCATCGACCACCTGGCCGGACTCCCGACCGCCTTTCGCGACAAGGACGACGCCGGCGAGGAGGCCAAGCGCTTCGACCTGCTCGCGCTTCGTCTCCAGCTCGCCGTCGCGAACGGAGACCCAGGCTTCACCCGGCTACGGGATCAGGTCCAGGAGATTGCGTCCACCCTGCTCGACCAGCTGACCATTCCCGCGATCAAGGCACAGCAGGTTCTGCTCGACGAGGTCGCAGGCGACGAGTGGTGGCAGGACGTGACGCTGCCCCTGCTGGAGACCATGCGCCGCCGCCTGCGTGGCCTGGTCCGGCTGATCGAGAAGACCAAGCGCGGCATCGTGTACACCGACTTCGAGGACGAGCTGGGCGAGCTGACTGCTGCCACGCTCACCGGCATGGAGATCGGTACCGACCTCACCCGCTTCGAGCAGAAGATCCGTATCTACCTCAACACGCACCAGGACCAGCTTGCCGTCCAGAAGATCCGCCGCAACAAGCAGATCACGGCTCTGGACCTGTCGGAGCTGGAGAAGATCTTCGTTGAGGCCGGCCTCGGCACCTCGACGGACATCGACTACATCAAGGAGGCCAAGGGCGGCCTCGGCCTGTTCCTCCGGTCACTGACTGGTCTGGAGCGGGAGGCGGCGGCCCTGGCCTTCGACTCCTTCCAACAGGGCAAGACGCTCACGGCCAACCAACTCCGGTTCGTCAACGAGCTGATCGACTACCTGGCGCGCAACGGCACGATAGACGTTGACGCACTCTACGAGTCACCGTTCACCGCGCTCGCCCCGACCGGACCCGAGGCGATCTTCCGCGAGGCCGAAGTGGACATCATGGTGTCTGTCATCCACTCGATCCGCTCGACCGCTGTCGCTGACGAGGGCGTGGCGTAGCCCGCACTGTATGGAGGAGAAGCAATGCGCGAAGAAGTCACTGAGGCTTGCCCCGGAACTGGACAGCAGGGGCATATGGACGAAAGTGCACCAGGCGATGACTGGTACGTGATCTGCCCTGTCTGCGGGATGAAGTGGGCAGGGGGCAGCCTCACCGTCTCTCCCCACAAGGACTGGCGGACACGCTGAGATTCAGTAGTTGGTGCGTGAGCGATGCGTGAGCGGACGGCGCAGCGCCCACCGGATTAGGCGTCATGCCGCCGAGCCCGATAAGTCTCTGACCAGGCAAAACCGGATCTAGCGTGATCACGGGTCACCACCCGTCACGATCTTGCAGGCCCTCGTAATGCGTAGGTCTCGGGTTCGAATCCCGAAGGCGGCTCAGAGAAACCCCAGGATTCACTCACCGTGACCTGGGGTTTTCTGTTTCCGGTGATCGGGGCGGTCGGGCGCCTGCGGGCTCTGGGGTGCGGGCTGGCGGTGGGGTGACGGACGGGGGTACGTGGCCGCCGGAATCCGCCGTGCCGAGTCGTGAAGTGCCGGTGAAAACCCTGTGGAAGCGATGTCGGTAGGGCCGCTTATGCTGCACCCGACGATCATGCGGGACCAGGGGAGGGCGCAGTATGTTCGGCAAGCTGTTCGGTGGGCGTGAGGAGAGACCGGAGACGGATCCGCACGCCCTTCCTGTTCCGCGCAGGCAGAAGAACGGGATGTACACGCTGCGCGCGCTCGGGGACCGGCGGGTGCTCGCGTTGGTGGAGGCGGCGGACGCGGGGGACTGGGAGGCGGTGAAGGCGGCGCTGGCCCCCTTCGATCTCGGCCGCGATCATCAGGTCCTGGGGGAGATCGCCGAGCTGGACGGGGTGCAGGACTGGATCGGCCGGGCCGTCGAGGAGGACAAGGAGCACCGGGCGGAGGCACTGCTGATATCCGGGGCGCGCTACATCGACTGGGGTTGGGAGGCGCGTACCGACGAGCGTGCCGTCAACGTCAGTCAGGAGCAGTGGCGGGTCTTCCACGAGCGGCTCCGTATCGCCGAGGAACAGCTCCTCGAAGCCGCCGAGCTGCGGCCGGAGTGGGTCACGCCGTGGCGCCGTCTCCTCACGTCCGGCCGGGGCATGTCGCTGGGGCCCGCCGTCAACCGGACCCGGTTCGACGCCGCGCTGCGCCGTGACCCGCTGGATCTGGAGACCCACCTCGAATGGCTGTCGCAGTTGCAGCCCCGCTGGGGCGGCGAGCCGGGCGAGGCCCTGGCGTTCGCCCGTGACGCGCTCGCCCGCGCTCCGCAGGGGCACCGGCTCGGCTGTGTGGTCGCCATGGCGCACATCGAGGAATGGGTCGAGTCGGACGGCGAGGACCGCCTCCGCACTCCCGAGATCCAGGCGGAGTTGAGGGCCGTGGCCGACCACAGCATCCTCCACCCCGCCTATGTGCGTGCCCCGGGCTGGCAGCACGACTTCAACACGTTCGCCATGGCCCTGTCGCTGGCCGGTGAGCGCCATACGGTCAGGCGCGTCTTCCAGGCGCTCGACGGCGCCTACACCAGCTGGCCCTGGGTCTATTTCGCGGAGCCCGAGAAGCAGTTCGCGCGCCGCCACCGCCGCGGCTGAGCGCACGCCGGTCCCGGTACCTCCCCGCCACTCGCCGTTCCTACTGCCCCGGACTGCCCGATGACTCTGCCCGACACCGCCGCGAACCCGCCCGGCGCCGATCGCACCTTCCAGGTGGATCTGCGCGGCCTGGTCGATCTCCTCTCCCACCACCTCTACTCCAGCCCCCGTGTCTATCTGCGCGAACTCCTGCAGAACGCGGTGGACGCGCTGACCGCCCGGCGCGGCCTCGAACCGGACGCCCCCGCCGACGCCTTCGGCATCCGGCTGTACGCCGACGGTTCGGCCGTACGCGTCGAGGACGACGGGGTCGGTCTCACCGAGGCCGATGTGCACACCTTCCTCGCCACGATCGGCCGCAGCAGCAAGCGCGCCGAACGGATCGCCGAGCAACGCGGCGACTTCATCGGCCAGTTCGGGATCGGGCTGCTGTCCTGCTTCCTGGTCGCGGACGAGATCCACGTCCTGAGCCGCTCCGCCCGCACCCCCGACGCACCCGCCGTGGAGTGGCGGGGGCGCGGCGACGGCAGCTACACCGTCCGTACCCTGCCCGCGTCCGCCCGCCCCCGGCCCGGTACGACCGTCACGCTGACACCGCGCGCCGACGCGGGCGAGTGGACCCGGCCGGCCCAGGTGCACGCGCTGGCCCGGCACTTCGGCTCCCTGCTGCGCCACCCGGTGACCTTCGACGACGGCACGGGCGGTCCGGGGGCGTCCGTCAACCCCGAGCCCGCGCCCTGGGCGCGTACGTACCCCACCCCGGGCACCCGGTCCCGGGCGCTGGCCGCGTACGGCGAGGAGGTCTTCGGGTTCACGCCGCTGGACGTCATCGAGCTGGACCTGCCGGCCGTGGGTCTGAAGGGCATCGCGTGCGTGCTGCCCGAGGCGGTGCCGGCCGGGCGCCGCCACGGCCACCGCGTGCACGTCAAGGGCATGCTGCTGTCCGAGAAGGCCGAGGAGATCCTGCCCGAGTGGGCGTTCTTCGTCCGCTGCGTCGTCGATGCCGAGAGCCTGCGTCCGACGGCGTCCCGCGAGTCCCTGTACGAGGACGACACGCTCGCCGCGGTCCGCGACGCCCTCACCGAGCGGCTGCGCGCGTGGATCGCCCGTGCCGCCGCCAGCGACCCGGACCTGCTCGCCCGCTTCCTCCAGGCCCATCACCTGGCCGTGAAGTCGCTCGCGGTGCACGACGACGAGATCCTGCGGATGCTGCTGCCCTGGCTGCCGTTCGAGACCACCGACGGGCACACCACCCTCGACGAGTTCGCGCGGACCCACCGCACCGTGCTCGTCACATCGAGCGTGGAGGAGTTCCGGCAGGTCGCGGCGATCGCCTCGGCCGCCGGGCTCGGCGTCGTCAACGGTGGCTACACCTTCGACCGCGAACTGGTCCACCGGCTGCCCGAGGTCAGGTCCGAGGTCAGCGTCGCCGACCTCGACCCGGCGACCCTCACCGCCCACCTGGACCCCGTCGACCGTGAGACGGAACTGGCCGCCGCGGCCTACCTCGGCCTGGCCCGCGACGCCCTCGCCGTCTTCGACTGCGATGTCGCGCTGCGCACCTTCCACCCCGCCTCCGCCCCCGCCCTGCTCGTCGACAGCCGCGAGGCCCGGCACGAGCGCACCCGCTCCCAGCTCGCCCGTGAGCAGGAGGGCGGCCTGTGGGGCGACATCCTCGGCGCGCTGCGCCAGGAGGCCCCGCGGGCCCAGCTGATCCTCAACCAGCTCAACCCGCTGGTCCGCACCGCCGTCGCCATCGACGAGCCCGAGCTGGCCCGCACCAGCGCCGAAGCCCTCTACGGGCAGGCCGCGCTGCTGTCGCGGCGCCCGCTCCGGCCCGCCGAATCGAGCCTCATCAACCGCTCCTTCCTCGACCTTCTCGCCCACGCCCTGCGCAAGGACAGCTGACGATGCCGACCGCACCCCAGACCACCGACGAGCTGTACGAGGCGCTCCAGGAGAACGACCGGCGCCCCTACGGCCGGACCCGCACGGTGACCGCCGAGGAACTCGTCGACGCCGCCGAGCAGTTCGCGGAGCCGGTCCCGCTCGTTCACGCGCTCTTCGAACTCCAGGAGGCGTACACCTACGGCTCCGAACCCCGGAAGTCGCCCGTCGTCTTCGCCCGTCTGCTCACCCTGTTCGACGAGCAGCCCGAGGTCTTCGACGAGCGCCGGCGCCATCTGCTGTTCTGGCGGTTCAAGTGGGTGGCCAACGCCCTGCTCGCCCTGCCCGAGATACCACTGGCCGCGCTGCGCCAGTGGCTGACGGAGATGCGCGACCGGTACGAGAGGGCCGGCCTGGGCCTCCAGCCCTACTACGGACAGGCGTATCAGCTCGCCGCCCACATCGGTGAGGGCACCACCCTCGCCCACGAGCTGTGGGCGGGCCGCCCCCGTACCCCGCTCAGCGACTGCGAGGCCTGCGAGATCTGCGAGCTGGCCCGGCACCATCTCGCGGCGGGCGACGACGAGCGGGCGCTGGGCGTCTGGGAGCCCGTCCTGGCCGGGAAGGAGTCCTGCCAGGAGGAACCGGCCCGCTCCGTCTCGTACGCGCTGCTGCCCCTGCTGCGCACCGGCCGAACCGACCGGGCCCGCGAACTGCACCTCGCCGGCTACCGCGGCTGCCGCCGCAACCCCTCGATGTCCGCCGAGATCGGCCGGCACCTGGAGTTCTGCGCGCTGACGGGCAACGAGGCCCGCGGCCTGGAACTGCTCGCCGAGAACCGGAACCTGTTCGACGAGGTGGAGTCGCCGCTGGAGATGTCCGGCTTCCTCACCGGCGTGGAGGTCCTCCTCCAGCGCGTCGAACTCCTCGGCCACGGCGAGCTGCCCGCCGCGGGATACGCGGGCCGCACCTGGACGGTGGCCGCCCTGCGCGCCGAGGTGCGGGGACGCGGCGAGGACCTCGCCGCCCGCTTCGACGCCCGCAACGGAACCACGGCCCACACCGACCGCCGCCGCGCCCGCCTGGAGCGTGCCCCGCTCCTGGACGCGCTGGAACTGACCCTGCGCACCCGCCGCCTCGACGATGTGACCCCGGCCGCCCCGGTGGCCGCGCCCGCCGCCCGCACGGACGCCGGCGCACCGGAGTCGCTGCCCGAACTCATCCTCCGGGCACGGGCGCTGGAGAAGGAGGGGCACCCGGACGCGCGGGCCTGCTGGGAGCGGCTGCGCACGCGCGCCGCCGCCCGCGACTACACCCACCCCGAGGACCCGGCGGTGGGCCCGCTCGTACGGCTGCGCGCCGACCTGCTGGCCGACGAGGCGGGCCGGGCGGGCGAGAAGGACGAGTTCGCCGATTCCGCCGCTCTGCACGAGGAGGCGGCGGGCCTGTACGACGACGCCGGAGCACCGGGTGACGCGGCGTTCGCCCGCGCGTGCGCGCTGCTGGCCACCGCCGAGATCCCCGCGGAGGGCGACGGCGAGGACGCCGGGGCGAAGGCCGCCGCGCTGACCGCCGCCCACGCGGCCATGGTCCGCCTGCACGAGGAGACGCCCGGCCTCGCCCCGCACCAGGAGGCCCGCCTGCTGCGGCTGCGGGCGACCGCGCTCGGAATGCGGTTGCAGACCTCGGGGAGCGAGGAGCACGTCGCACCGGTCTTCGCCGAGGCGGACCTGCTGCACGCGTTCGCCACCCGGCACGACGTCGGCAGCCAGATCTCCGGCGCCCTGCTGCTGCGCGCCAGCACCCACGCGCTCTCCGGCGACCTGCCCGCCGCGGTCACCGAGACCGACGGCCTGCTCGACCGGCTGAAGGCGTCCGGACCCGCCTGGCACCTGCCCCGTACGCTCGGACTGCGCGGCCGGCTCCAGCTCGGCCTCCGGGACGCGCCGGCCGCCCACGCGGACCTGGCCGAAGGGCTGCGACTGGCCGCCGACTGGCCGGCCGGCACGGTCGACACCAGCCGCATCCACAGCGATCTGGCCGAGGCCTGCATGCACCTCGGCCGTCCCGACGAGGCACTGCGGCACCTGACGCGTTCGGCGGAGCTGGACCTGCGCGGCGGCAGCCGGACGGACGCGTTCTGCACATACAGCAACGCGGCCCAGCTCTGCCTCGACCTGGGCCGGGTCGAGGACTGCATCGCGCTGCTCGACTCCCTGCTGGCCGGACCGGACGTCACCGGCGGCGAGCTGGACGACCGGCTCGTCGCCCAGCTCCGGCTGACCCGCGCCCGCGCGCTGCACGCGGGGGAGGACCTCAAGGCCGCCACGGCGGAACTGCTCGTCCTCGCCGCCGAGTCGGCCGACTGGGAGGACGACCCGGGGAGCCACGCCATGATCGCCGCCGAGACCGCCGTACTCCTCGGCGAGTCCGGCGAGTTCGGCCGGGCCCGTGAGGTCGCGGAGCAGGCACTCGCCGCCCATGCCCGCGCCCCGCGCTATGAGCAGCTCAGCAACTGCCTGCGCGAACTCGCCCGTCTCCAGGCCCAGCAGCAGGGCCCCGACGGCCTGCCCGACGCCCTGGCGCGGCTCGCCGACGCGGGCAGGGTCGCCGACGAGGCCCGTGCCGCCGGGTACGAGGCCCGCGGGCGGTCCCTGGACACCGCCCTGGCCTACGAGTACGGGCGGGTCCACGCCCATGCCGGTGAGTACGAGGCCGCCGTGTCCGCCCTGGACGAGGCGCTCGTCCTGATCGGGGAGCCGGGACCGGAGGAGGGCAGCGCCGAGGAGTGGGCCGAGTGCGTCCGTCTCGCCGGTGCCGTGGAGGGCCTCTACCTGGAGCGTCCCGCTCCCGCCCTCGCCCGCCTCGACTCCGCGGTCTCCCGTCTGACCGCCCTGGGCCACACCGAGGAGGCCGGGGAACTGGGCTCCCTGGCCGCCCGGCTGCGCGACGAGGAGTGACACGCAGGCGGTGGACGCACGAGGGCGGTGCGCCGGGGCGTGGGCTCCGGCGCACCGCCCCTCGTCCCGCCGCGGCTACCCGAGCCCGCGCGCGTCGGTGAACCGGGCCAGGGCGGCGGGGAGTTCGACGAGCGGGGCCGGATAGTCGTAGCGGGCCCGTTCCCGGGGCGGGAGCTTCCAGGGCTCATGGACCGCCGCGCCCTCCAGGCCGGCCAGTTCGGGCACCCAGCGGCGTACGTAGTCGCCCCGCGGGTCGTGGCGGCGGGCCTGGGCGGTGGGGTTGAGGACCCGGTTGGGACGGGTGTCGGTGCCGGTGCCGGCCGTCCACTGCCAGTTGAGCTGGTTGTTGGCCACGTCCCCGTCGACCAGCAGGTCCAGGAAGTGCCGGGCGCCGACGCGCCAGTCCAGGTAGAGCGTCTTGGTGAGGAAGCTCGCCGTCAGCATGCGGGCCCGGCCCGGCATCCAGCCCTCGTGGCGCAGCTGGCGCATCGCCGCGTCGATCACCGGATAGCCGGTGCGGCCGTCGCGCCAGGCCTGCGCCTCGGCGTCGTCG
The DNA here is from genome assembly GCF_040297465.1 of Streptomyces sp. NPDC001787. Taxonomy (NCBI): domain Bacteria; kingdom Bacillati; phylum Actinomycetota; class Actinomycetes; order Kitasatosporales; family Streptomycetaceae; genus Streptomyces; species Streptomyces sp. NPDC001787. The sequence continues at coordinate 53,808 of NZ_JBEOZE010000005.1, read as the reverse complement.
TGCCGCCAGCGGTCGTGCCGGGGTCGGTAGTCGGTGTGCGCGGCCTGCGGCCGGGCCGCCAGGACCTGCTGGTGGAAGTCGCGCCAGGCCAGCTGGCGTACGAAGGCCTCGGCGCCGGGGTTCGCGGGGTGCCCGAGTCCGGCCCGGTGGACCAGCTCGGTGGCGGACAGGGTGCCGAAGTGCAGGTGCGGGGAGAGCCGTGAGGTGGCGTCGGCCGCGAGGTCGGAGTTCCGGTCGGCGTAGGCGTCCAGGGAGGTGCGCAGCCAGGAGGTGACACGGCGGCGGGCCTCGTCCTCGCCGCCCGTCGCGAGCCCCGGGGACACTCCGGCGATCCCGGCGCGTCCGGGCAGGTCGGGCGGGCCGATGTCCGCGGGGACCGGAACGGACCGGGGGGCGGCCAGGGGCTTGCGGGCGGCCGTTCCCCGCCACCGCCGGAAGTACGGGGTGAACACCGCGAAGTGGTCCTTGCCCTGGGGCACTTGGGCCCCCGGCGGAACCACCGTGACCACCGCGTCGTGGACCCGCAGCGTGCGGCCCCGCCGGGCGAGGGCCGCGCCCAGCCGCTCCTCGCGCCGCTGTGCGTAGGCGCTGGAGCCTGCGGCCACGTGCACCTCGCGGGCCCCGTAGCGGTCGGCCACCGCGCAGACCTCCGCCACCGCCTCGCCGGACCGGAGCACCAGCCGGCCGCCGCGTTCCCGCAGGCCGGCGTCGAGGCCGGCCAGGCAGTCGGCGAGGAAGGCCCGTCGGTTGGGTGCGTCGAATCCGGCCGCGTGCACGCCCTCGTCGAGCACGAACAGCGGGACCACCCGCTCGGCGCTCCGCAGCGCGGCACGCAGTACCGGATTGTCGTGCAGCCGGAGATCGGCGGTGAACAGGCAGACGGAGACGCTCACTTGTGCGCTCCGGCCGTCCGGTAGGTGTCCCTCTCGGTCATGTGACCGGCCTTTCTCGCGGGTCCGGGATGCGAGAGGGAACGTATCGGACGGCCGGGGGAGCCGTACGGAGCCGTGCCGGTGGGATCAGGTGTCCGACCCGGACGGGTACGCGGCTTCGAACGCGGCCCGGAAGAGGGCGTCGACGTCCTGGCCGCTGAGTCCCTCGGCCCGCGCCTGGCGCATCCATTCGGACAGCGCGCCGTGCAGCGGGGAGCCGGGGCCCGTCAGGGGCTGGGCGAGGGAGCGGGTGATGAAGGTGCCCGCTCCCTGGCGCACCTCGGCCAGGCCCGCCCGTTCCAGCTCGCGGTAGGCCTTGAGGGTGGTGTTCGGATTGACCTTGGTGGTCGCCGCGACCTGCGCGGCGGTGGGCAGCCGGTCGCCCTCCTTCAGAGCGCCCATGCGCAGGGCCTGTTCGACCTGCCGGACGATCTGGAGATACGTTGCCACTCCGCTTCGCCGGTCGATGCGGAATACGACCACGGACTTCACCTTCCGCTCGATTGCCGACACTTTACGTATACGGGTGCGGGGTGCCCTACAGGGGGCGCCGCGAGACCCGCCGCAGGGTGAAGGCCGTCAGCAGTGCCGTACCGGCGATCAGGATGCCCGCGCCGGTCCACTGCATGGCCGCCATCTGGTCGTAGTCGAGGTATTCGATGACGCTGTTGACGATGCCCTTCCCCTTGAGGCACGCGGCGGTGGCCTTCTCGGTCGTCTCGGCGCAGGAGCCCCAGCCGTAGAGGGTCCCGTCGGCGCTCGCGACCCATCGGTCCACCTCGTACGACTCGGCGAAGCGGGCCGGGAGCTCACTGTCCAGCGGGTAGGTGAACAGATGGGTCGGAGCCAGGTGCAGCCGGAGCTCGCCCCAGAGGATCTGCACGGCCGCGGAGAAGACGAAGGTGACCACCATCGAGGCCAGGACGCGGCGCAGCAGCACGCCGATGGTGATGCCGGCGGCGGTGAGGAAGAGACAGAGCGCCGGGAGCACGGGTCCGGTGTTGTCGAAGATCGAGCCCTCCACCCAGGTACTGGGGAAGACCGAGCGGTAGGGCTCCCACCACCAGGTGAAGAGCGCGGAGAGCACCGCGCCGGCCGCCACGGCCACGGCCAGGCACCAGGCGATCTTGACGGTCAGCCAGCGCAGGCGGGTCACGGACTGGGTGGTGGCCAGCTGGGCGGTGCCCTGCTCCTGGTCGGCGGCGATCAGGGGGGCGCCGAAGAACACGGCGAGGATCACCGGCAGCGCGCCCAGCAGGGTGGAGAGGTAGTTGTACTGGTCCCCCAGGGGCTGTTCGGGGGCGGGCTTCGCGGGCCAGCCCGCGTCGTCCAGCAGCTGGATCAGCTCGGCGCGCTGGTACACGATCAGTGCTGAGCAGAGAAGCACCAGCGCGAGGACGGAGGCCAGCGCGGCACGGTGCTGGCGTACCACGAGCCAGCTCAGCCCGCGCAGCATCCGCGGCCGGTCGGCCCGTTCGGTACGGGAGTCGGTCAGGGTGGTGCTCATGCGGTCCTGGTCCCTTCGGCCTCGATACGGGCGCCGGGCGTGTACAGCGAGGGCGCGTCCGGTGAGCGGAGATGGGCGAGCAGTACTTCTTCCAGACTGGGTTCGGAGATCTGCCAGTCGCCGGAGAGGGGGCCCTTCGGCCGGACCAGGGCGTGGAACTGCCGTCCCTGGATCTTCGCTTCGACCACGGTGTGCGGGGCGAGCGCGGAGGGCAGCGCCCCGTCCTCGGTGACACCCGTGACCAGACAGTGGGCCGGGACCAGCGCGTCGGCGTCACCGGCCATCCTGATCCTGCCGTCGGCGAGGACCAGCAGGTAGTCGCACATGTCCTCCAGCTCCGTCAGCATGTGGGAGGACATCACCACGGTGGTGCCGCGCTCGACGGCCTCCGCCATCAGCAGCGTGCTCATCTCGTCGCGGGCCAGCGGGTCCAGGTCCGACATCGGCTCGTCCAGCAGCAGCAGATCGGGCCGCTTGCCGAAGGCGAGCGCGAAGGCGACGCGGGTGCGCTGGCCGCCGGAGAGCGTGCCGACCCGGGCGTCCATCGGGACCTGGCCCGAGCGGACGATCCGTTCGGCCGCCGCCTGGTCCCAGCCGGGGTTGAGCTCGCTGCCCATACGCAGTGTCTCGGCCACGGTGAACCGCTTGAACAGGGGCTTGTCCTGTCCGAGGAAGGCGAATCTGGGCAGCACGGCGGGGTCCCGCACGGGGATGCCGAAGACCCGGAGTTCACCGTCGGTCGGCTGCACCTGCCTGGTGGCCATGCCCAGCAGGGTGCTCTTGCCCGCGCCGTTGGGGCCGACGAGACCGCAGATCCGTCCGGCCGGCAGCCGGAAGGAGCAGTCGCGCAGCGCCCAGCCGCGCCGGTACCGCTTGCCCAGGCCGCGGGCCTCCAGGGCCCATGTGCCCGAAGTCCCGTTCGGGGTGCTCGTGTCTGCCACGCGCCTCGCCTCGATTCCACTAGTCAACTAATGGAATCATGGAGTTTTGGGTGAGGGCGTGTCAAGCGGCGGGCGGAGAACGCGCGAGGCGCCGGCCGAGGACCCCCCTGGGTACCTTCTCGGCCGACGCCTCGCGCGGTGGTGCTTGTGCTAGCGGGTCCAGGGCAGGTCCGGGTCCGGCTCGTCCGTGTCCGTACCGGTGCCGGGGTCCGGCTCGGTGTCGCCGGACACCGCGTCGGGGGCGACCGCGGCGGTGACGGTGAGCGAGGACGGGGACGGGGAGGGGGACGGGTTGGGGCCGGGGCCGGTCCAGGGCAGGTCGTCGTCCGTGCCGTTCGTCGCGGTGAGCGTCGCGCCGGCCGTCGGGGCCGCCTTCGTCCAGGGCAGGTCGTCGTCCGTTCCGGCGTTCGCCGTACCGGCGAAGAGCAGGACGTTCAGGCAGGCCGCACCGATGACCGCCGCGAAGAAAGTTCTGTTCTCACGCATTCTTGAGATCCCCCTCGATTGCTGCTTCGTTCGTTCTGGTCAAACCGTACCCCACCCAATTTTTGACTACATTTCTCTGCGATTTCCTGCGGGGGAACCCTCGCGAAAATGTGGCGAAAGAGGGGAGGGCTAAGCTCCCCCCGAGAAGCCGGTGGAATGCGAAGCACTTTCCTCCAGTGCCGCCTGCTTCGGCAGTGATGTGAGAATCAAGGGAACGGTTCGGTCCATGCGTGGTGTGGGGGAACGCCGTGGCGCGGAGGGGGAATGGCATGCTCAAGGAGATCGGGCTCGGTCAGGATGCGGAATACGCCTATCGCACTCTGCTGAAGGAACCGACCGCAGAGGTACAGGTGCTGGCGGAACAGTTCGGCTGGTCCGTCGACCGGGTTTCCACCGCACTCGCCGAGCTTTCCGAGCTTTCGCTCGTACGGCCGTCCTGGGAGAATCGTGGAAGTTCGCGTCCGGTGGATCCCGAACTCGGACTCAAAATGCTGATCCAGTCCCAGGAGATGGAACTCCTGAAACTCCAGCAGACGCTTTCGGAGAGCAAGCTCGCGGTGGCCCGGCTGATCGCGGACTACCGGGACGAGGAGGACCGGTTCGCCCCCAGCACGGTCAAGCTGGCGAGCGGCCCGGACGCGGTCCAGGCCTGTATCGAGAGGGTCAGCCATGAATGCCACGACGAGGTCGAGGTGTTTCTCCCGGGCGGCGCCCAGCCGGCGGTGAGCCTCCAGGAGTCCCGTCCGCTGGACCTGATGCTGCTGGAGCGCTCGGTGCGGGTCAGGTGCGTCTATCTGGACAGCATCCGCAACGACCGGCCGACCAGTGAGTACGCCCAGTGGCTCGGTGAGCAGGGCGGGCAGGTCAGGACCGTCCCCCAGCTGCCGCTGCGGATGATCATCTGGGACCGCCGGGTGGCGCTCGTCCCGGTGGACCCCCTCGACCAGGACCGGGGCGCGTTCCTGCTGTCGAGCCCGGGGCCGGTCGCCGCGCTCCAGGCGCTGTTCGAGCAGGTCTGGCAGATGGGGTCACGCTTCGGCGAGGAGCGCGAGCGCGACCGCTGCCGGAATTCCGACGGCGCTCCGGCCGATCAGGAGGCCGCCGTCCTGGGGCTGCTCGCCGCCGGGCTCACCGACGAGGTCATCGCCCGGAAGCTCGGGGTGTCCGTCCGTACCAGCCGCCGGATCACCGCCGAGCTGATGAGCAGGCTGGGTGCCCGGAGCCGGTTCCAACTGGGCGCGCTGGCGGCGCAGCGCGGCTGGCTGACGGTGTGAGGCCCGAGAACGCGAGTGAGGGTCCGGGGTCGAGGGTGTCGGCCCGGGGACGAGGGTGAGAGCCCCCGGGACGCGGGTGAGGGCCCGGGGACGAGGGTGTGGGTCCGGGGCACCGCCCGTAACCGCCGAGGCCCGGCTCCGGCCCCGCGGCGAATGCGCCGGGGGGCCGGAACCGGGCAGGAGGCATGCTCACCGTTCGGGATGAGCGGGCCGGCCGGTCAGTGGAACCTGGTCAGCCCACGTCCAGGGTGACGTCGTCCACGACGAAGGAGGTCTGGAGCGACTGGTCCTCCACACCCGTGAACTTCAGGACGACCGTCTGTCCCGCGAACTCCCCGAGGTCGTGGGTCTTGTGCGCGTACCCGGCGGCGCTGTCGGTGTTCGACAGGGCGGCCAGCGTCCTGCCGCCCGCCGTCACGGTGAGGGTGTCGTAGGCGGTGGCCTCCGTCTCGGCGGTGTCGATGTGCACGTAGTACGAGAGCCGGGCCGAGGTGCAGCCGGCCGGGATGGTCACACTCTGGGCGGCGCTGTCGGTGCGCGGTGAGCCCCAGCCGTTCAGCCAGGCCGAGAACGAGCCGCTGTGCGGTGTCTGGCCCGGCTGGTCGGTGATCACACCGGAGGTGGTGGTCCACGGCGAACCGCCGTTCTCGAAGCCGCCGTTGACGACCACCTGCGCCGGGGTGCAGCCGCCGCCGCTGCCGACGGTCAGGGTGTACGAGGTGCTGTGGCTGACGTTTCCGGCGGCGGTGACCGTCAGGGTGTACGTGCCCGGCGTCACCGAGGCGCCGACCTGGACGGAGAGGGTGGCCGTATCGCCGGTGCGCACCGAGGCCGGGCTCACCGAGGCGCTCACCCCGGCGGGTGCGCCGCCGACCGAGAGGTTCACGGTCTGGGCGGCGCCGCTGACCGTCGTGGTGTTCACCGTCGCGGTGGCGCTGCCGCCCGGCTCGGCCTTGCCGGCGGCCGGGCTGACGGCGACCGAGAAGTCCTGCGCCGGGGTGTCGCCGCCGACGGCCTGCTTCCAGATCGTGTAGGCCACGCCGTCGGCGCTGCGGTCGAGCACCGTGGCGTTGATGTTGTTCGTCGTGTCGCAGGCGCTGTGGTAGCAGGAGTCGTACGCGGCGTTCGCCGAGCCGCCCCACTTGGCCGCCTGTGCGGCGGTCTTGCGGGCGTTGGCCCCTGCCGCGTACCCGGAGGTCGCTATTCCGGCCTGCTGGAAGGAGTAGTCGTCGCTGCGGCCCTGGCCCTCGGTGTTCTCCTCGGGTGCCAGGCCGAGCGAGGTCCAGTACGCCTTCATCGGGGCGGCGGCGGCCGAGTTGAGGTTGTTGATGAAGTAGCCGCCGTTGGTCGAGCCGACCATGTCGAAGTTGTAGTACGTCTTGATGGCCGTGCGCTCGGAGCTGGAGAGCCGGTTGACGTAGAACTTCGAGCCGTTGAGCCCCTGCTCCTCGTCGGTCCACCAGGCGAAGCGGACGTGCTTGGTCATGGTGGGGTTCTTCTGCGCCAGCACGAGCGCGTTCTCCAGCAGGGTCGCCGAGCCGGAGCCGTTGTCGTTGATGCCGGGCCCGGCCGAGACGCCGTCCAGGTGCGAGCCGAACATGACCGTCTGGTCCGCGGGGCCGCCCGGCCAGTCGGCGATCAGGTTGTTCGACGGGTAGGTGCAGCTGGTGCAGGTCTGCTCGCTGACCGTGTAGCCGGCCGCCTGGAGCTTGGACTTCACATAGGCCAGCGACTGGGTGTACCCGGCGCTTCCGGCCCGGCGGTTGCCGCCGTTCGCCGAGGCGATGGAGCCCAGTTGGCCGAGGTGCGCCCGGACGGCGGCCACGTCGATGTTCGGCGGGTCGGTGCCCGGCTGGGTGCCGCCGACGTTGAGCGTGTAGTCGACGGTGTGCGACAGGCTCGTGCCCTGGCCCTTCACGACGACGGTGGCGGAGCCGGGCGCGGCGTTGGCCGAGGCGGTCAGCGTCAGTGTCGAGGACTGGCCGGACTGCACGGTGGCGGGGGAGAACGCGGCGGTGACCCCGGACGGCAGCCCGGTGGCGCTCAGCGTGACCTGCTGGGCCTGCCCGGTGGTGGTGCCGGTGGTCACCGAGGTGCTGACCGAGGCGCCCTGCTGGACGCTGCCGGAGGCCGGGTTGAGGGCCATCGAGAAGTCGTTGTTCTGGCCCGAGGGCGTACAGGCCGGGTCAGCGGTCTGGGCGGGCACGCTGATCGCGTCCCAGGCGGCCTTGGTCTTCGTGTGCAGACCGCAGGTGGCATCGAGCGCCTTGGCCGAACTCAGCGTCGCCGTCCGGTACTTCTTGTACGACATGCTGCTGGTCTTGAGCAGCATGCCCCCGTAGAAGATCTTGCCGGCCGTGGTGATGCCCACACCGGTCAGCGTGGTGCCGTTGCAGGTGCTGCTGTTGGGCTTTCCGCCGCCGGGGCTGGTGCCCTCGGCGAGCAGGTAGAACCAGTGGTTGAGCGGTCCCGCCGCCGCGTGCGTCTCGGTGCCGGGGATGGAGGAGCTGTAGCAGGCGGGGTCGTTGTTGACGGCCGGCGGGTTGTACATGTTGCGTATCGGGCCGCGGCCCTGGAGGTCGACCATCTCGCCGACGGTGTAGTCGGGGACGTCGTAGGGCGCGGGCTGGCCGGCGTACGACTCGGTGAGCGCGCCGAAGATGTCGCCGGTGGCCTCGCCGAGACCGGACTCCTGGCCGCTGGTGCCGCCGGGGGTGTTGGTGTCGATGGCGTGCCCGTACTCGTGGGCGACCACGTCCATGCCGGCTATCCACTGGTTCGCGCTGTTGCGGCCGATGGTGACCTGGCTGCCGTCCCAGTAGGCGTTCAGCTCGTTCAGGCCGACCTTGCCGGGGAAGGAGCGGCCGTTGCCGTTGACGCCGTTGCGCCCCAGCCAGTCCTTGAGCATGTCCCACTGCTTCTGCGCGGCGAACATCAGGTCCACGCAGCCGGTTTCCTTGGAGGTGGGGTTGCCGGTGCCCCAGGAGTCGGAGGACTTCGAGAAGACCTGGCCGGTGCTGTAGTCGGCGCAGCTCAGCCCGGGACGGTTCGGATCCCGCAGCGAGTAGGAGCCGCCCGACGCGGTGGTGTCGATGGCGAGCGGGGCGGGACCGTTCCACTTGCTGTTCCCGGTGCCGGCCACCACCTCGTCATGGGTGTCCAGGACCTTGCCGGTGCGCGCGTCCACATAGACGTGCAGCTTGCTGGGGGCGTTCCTGGTACGGCCGGCCAGCACGGTCTCCCAGGCCAGTGCCTGACGCCCGTCGGTGATCTTCACCACCAGCCGGCTGTCCACGACCTTGTCGACCCGGGCCAGCCTGGTGCGGGCGACCGTCTCGGCGCGTTCGGCGCTGATCCCCGGATCGGTGGCCACGTCCACCTGCCGGTCGCTGGCGGACCGCACCGCGCGGACGTCGCCGTCGCCGTCGGCCAGTACCACCGCGTCACCGCCCACGACCGGCAGGCCGCGGTAGCTGCGCTCGTAGGCGACCGAGTAGAGGCCCTTCAGCCAGGGGGTGACCCGGCGCCGTTCGTACTGTTCCTGCGGCGCGTTGACCAGCGAGTCGAGGCCGCTGCCGACGGCCCGGTCGGCGGCCGCGACGGCCCGCGCGGCGGGATCGGCGGCTGTGGCGGTCCTGGCCTGGGGGGCGGCCGCGGCGGCCGTCTGCGTCACGACGCCGGCGAGGCCGGCCGTCAGTGACAGCGTGGCCGCGACGGCCGTGAGTCTGATGGATCGCACGGGTTCACTCCAAGGGGGAGGAGGACGGGCGGGGCAGATGTGCGCTGCTGAGTATGAGCGTGAACATGGCAAAGTGGCCCATCTCTCCCGGCCATAAGGCGCGTGTATGGGGCGGTCCGAACGCGCCGGCGCCCGGCCGAACCCGTCGGTACGCAGGCGGCATCCCGCGGCATCCCTCGGCGCGCGGGCATGGCGGTGCGCGGGCGTGGGGCGGTGCGCGGGCACGGTGGTGCGGCGAGGCGCACGGTGGTGCGGCGAGGCGCGCGGCAGGCTTCGGGGCCCGGTGGTGCGGCGAGGCGCACGGCGGCCCGGGGTCAGGCGGCTGCCCGCCGCGTCCCGGCTGTGCTCAGCCGGTTCAGGGTGGGCAACTCCCGTATGCGGCAAGGGTGATGAGGGCGGTGCGGGCACCGCCCGTGGGTCCCGGTCCCGGCGGGCGGGCCCCCGCGGGATCAGCCGCGCAGATAGGCCAGGACCGCGAGTACCCGGCGGTTCGTGGAGTCGGAGAGGCTGAGGTCGAGCTTGGTGAGGATCGAGCCGAAGTGCTTGCTGACGGTGCCTTCGCTGACCGTCAGGGCCGCCGCGATGGAGGCGTTGGACTTGCCCTCGGCCATCAGCGCCAGCACCTCCTGCTCACGGGCCGTCAGCCGTGACATGGGGTCGCGGCGGTGCCGGATCAGCTGCCTGACGACCTCCGGGTCGACCACCGTGGCGCCCTCGGCCACGCGGTGCAGGGCGTCGATGAACTCCTCGACGTTGCCGATGCGTTCCTTCAGCAGATAGCCGACGCCCGTCCCGTCCGACGAGTCGAGCAGATCCTCGGCGTAGGTGCGCTGCACATACTGGCTGAGCACCAGGACGGGCAGTCCCGGCCGCTGCCTGCGCAGCTCGACCGCGGCCCGCAGGCCCTCGTCGGAGAAGCCGGGCGGCATCCGCACGTCCGTCACCACGATGTCCGGGCCGTGTTCGAGGACCGCCGCCGTCAGCTCCTCGGCGGTGCCCGCTCCGGCGACCACCTGATGGCCGAACCGCTCCAGCAGGCCGACCAGGCCCTCGCGAAGGAGCACGCTGTCCTCGGCCAATACGATGCGCAACATCAAGTCCTCGATCGGGCGGGTGAGCAGGGGACTTGAAGGCGGAACACGGTAGGACCCCCGGGCGGACTGGACACTAGCAGGTGACCGCCGAGCACCGAGATGCGATCGGCGACACCCTGGAGGCCCGTGCCGTCGACCGTGTCGGCACCGCCGATCCCGTTGTCCTCGACCTCCACGGTGAGCCGGCCCTTCTCCGCCCGTCCGGTCACCTTCGCCCGGGTCGCGCGGCTGTGTTTCGCCACGTTCGCCAGTGCTTCGCAGATCGCGAAGTAGACGGCGGTCTCGATGGCTTCGAGCATCCGGCCGGGCAGATCGAAGCTCACGTCCACCGGGACCGCGGAACGGTCGGCGATGTCCTCCACCGCGGCCTCCAGGCCCCGGTCGGTGAGGACCTGGGGATGGATTCCCCGGATCAGCTCCCGGATCTCCACCAGCGCGACCCCCGCCTCCTCGTGCGCCTTGGTGAGCAGGCTGCCGAGAGGTTCGGCGGGGTTCTCCAGCCTGGCCAGGCCCAGCGTCATGGACAGCGCGACGAGCCGCTGCTGCGCCCCGTCGTGCAGATCCCGTTCGATCCGGCGGCGTTCCGCCTCGAAGGCGTCCACCAGGCGCATCCGGGAGCGGCCCAGCTCCTGGATGCGGGAGTCGAGCCCCGACTCCGGGATGGAGAGCAGCTGCCTGGTCAGTACGGCGCGGCCGGCGGCCAGCACCCCCAGCGGATAGGCGAGCAGCGGAAGGAGCAGCACCCCGGCGAGCAGGGCGGCGAAGGCCTCCGGGTAGGAGTCGGCGATCCAGAGCTTGAGTACGCGGGCCTCCTCGTCGCCCCCCGCGGCCATCATCACGGGTGTGGCGATCAGCCCGCCGCAGACGGTGAGGACCGTGCCGACGGCGAGGCCCTCAAGGGGCCACAGCAGACAGGCGAACAGCAGCGCGTAGCCCAGCTCCCGCCAGGTGGCCCGCTCCTGGAGCCGCGTACGCAGCCAGGAGTACAGCCCGGTGCTCTGCGGTTCGCGGTGCGGGCCGGGGATCGGATCGCGGTCCAGGAGCCGGAGCCTGCGGCGCTCCAGGGCGGCCAGCGGGATGCCGGTGAGGACGAGCGTCAGGAGCAGGGGCACGCCGATCAGGACCACCGTGAGCACGCTGCCCGCGATGGCCAGCAGAAGCAGCGTGGCCAGCGTGGCGATACCGAGCGGCACGCTGGTCAGCAGATAGAGCGCCGAGCGCCACGGCCAACTGCTGAGGACGTAGCGGCGCTGCTGGAGTGCCTGCCAGAGGCTGGGGGAGTGCATGGGGGGCACGCTATGAGACCTCGTGCCCGCGGACCACCCAGCTGGCTCCACCCTCGGGGTGGGCACTGTCTCCCCCGCAAGTGTCCTCCCAGTTGCAATGTGCCGGACCCGGTCGGCCGGGTCTCCTTGAGGCAGTGGGCAGCCGACTGCTCCCGCCCCGCGTTTCGGGGCCGCGCCACATCGAGGGGACCCCCATGGACTGGCTCCAGACCCAGTTGTCCGCTGTGCCTGTCTGGCTGACGCTGGTCATCGTGTTCCTGCTGCCCACGATGGAGCCGGTGCTGCCGGTGTTGGGCATGCTGCTTCCTTCCCAGACCGCTCTGGTGGTGAGCGGGGTGCTCGCGCACCACGGCACGCTTCCGCTGGCGGGCGCGCTCACGGTCGCGGTGCTCGGCGCGGTGGCGGGCAATGTGCTCGGTCATCTCGTCGGACGGGTGTGGGGGGCCAGGATCGCCGCAGGGCTGCCCGACCGGGTCACGCAGTCGCGCAAGTACCGGGCCGCGTTGAGCGCGGTCAGCACCTACAGCGGGCGCGCGGTGCTGCTCGGGCGGTTCAACGTGGCGCTGCGCACGATGGTCCCGGTGATGAGCGGCACCGTACGGGTGCCCTGGCGGCGGTATCTGCTCTGGTCGGTCGTGGGCAGCCTGCTGTGGGCCCCGGCGTGTGTGGTGCTGGGGCTGCTGGCGGGCAGTTCGTGGCAGGAGTGGGGCGGCTCCGGTGTGCTGGCGGGTGCCTCGGTGCTGCTGCTCGTCACCACCTCGCTCCCCGCGCTCGTATCGCTGCGGCGCGGTGCGGCGCGGGGGGCCGGTACGGACGGCTCCGGGGCTCAGGTTCAGAGGCGTCCGCTGATGAACGCCAGCAGTTCCGCCTCCGCCGGCACCAAGTAGAAGTGGTCGCCGGGGAAGACCCGGCTCTCGAAGCCGGCCGTGGTGAGCGCCTCCCAGGAGGCCAGTTCGGCCACGTCGCAGCCCGGGTCGCGGTCGCCGCCCACCGCGGTGACCGGTGACCGCAGCGGGGTCGTGTCCGTGGGCCGGTAGGACTCGATCAGCCGGTAGTCGCCCCGCAGGGACGGCATCAGCAGCGGCCGGAGGTCGGGGTCGTCGTACACCGCCGAGGCCATGTGGCCCAGGCGCCGGGCCGAGGCGATGAGCCGGTCGTCGTCCAGGGTGTGCAGGGTGCCGCCGCCGCGCTCGGTGTGGGGCGCGCCGCGCCCCGACACGATGACGCGGGCGGGGGCGATGCCGTGCCGGTCCTCCAGGCGGCGCGCCACCTCGTAGGCGACGGCGGAGCCCAGGCTGTGCCCGAACAGGAAGAGCGGCAGCCGCGGTTCACGGGTGACCACCGGCTCCAGCGCGTCGGTGATCCGGTCGGCCAGCTCGGTCATGTCCTCGATGCAGGGCTCGTCGAACCGTTCCTGGCGGGCCGGGTACTGGGTGGCGAGCAGTTCCACATCGCCGGGGATGCGCCCCGGCCAGTGGTGGAAGAGAGTCGCTGTGCCGCCGGCGTGCGGGAAGCAGACCAGCCGGGCCCTGACCCTCCCCGCTCGTCGATATGTCCGGAACCAGGGGTTCCCTTTTTCGGCGTCGATGACCGTCACGCGAATTTCCACCTCTCCGGGCCCGTCCGGCCCGCCCTCGTGCACGTCATGATCCGGCCTTCATGTGGCCGACGGACATCCTCGCGCGTGCAGGGTCCTGTCCGGGCAGGTTCCTGCCTTCCGGTTCCCTGCCTTTTCGGCACGGGTGCAGCCATCGTGCACAGGAGGGTGGAGCTATCTCCACCACCAAGATTCCGCTCCGCTCCGATGTCTCGGAAGCGCGGGCCCTATTGAGTGGACACCATGAATCAAGCAGCCGTCCGGCTCAGTTCGGTCACCCGGTCCTACGGCAAGGACGCCAGCGCGGTCACCGCGCTGGACCGGGTCAGCCTGGACATTCCCCAGGGCACCTTCACCGCCATCATGGGCCCGTCGGGCTCCGGCAAGTCGACTCTGCTCCAGTGCACCGCGGGGCTGGACCGGCCCACCAGCGGCCAGGTGTTCCTGGGCGACACGGACCTCACCCGGCTCAGCGAGACGAAGCTGACGCTGCTGCGGCGCAAGCGCATCGGGTTCGTCTTCCAGGCCTTCAACCTGCTCCCCTCGCTGACCGCCGAACAGAACGTGGCGCTCCCGCTGCGGCTCGCCGGGCGCCGCCCCAAGCGGGCCCAGGTACTGGACGTGCTGGAGCAGGTGGGCCTGCGCGAGCGCGCCGGGCACCGGCCCAGCGAGATGTCCGGCGGCCAGCAGCAGCGGGTGGCCCTGGCCCGCGCCCTGGTGACCCGCCCCGAGGTGCTGTTCGGGGACGAGCCGACCGGCGCCCTGGACTCCACCACCAGCCGGGAGGTGCTGTCCATGCTCCGCTCGATGGTGGACCGCGGCCAGACCGTGATCATGGTGACGCACGACCCGGTCGCCGCCTCCTACGCGGACCGGGTGCTGTTCCTGGCCGACGGCCGGGTGCAGGACGAGCTGTACGCGCCGTCCGCCGAGCAGGTCGCCGCGCGCATGACGAAGCTGGCGGCGGTCCCGTGCTGAGCCTCGCACTGCAGGGCATGAAGACCCGCTGGGTCACCTTCGTCGGCTCCTTCATCGCCCTGGCCCTGGGCGTCGGGCTGATCGCGACCACCGGGCTCGCCCTCGCGGCCACCTTCAGCGCCCCGGACCGCGGTCCCGAGCGGTTCGCGAAGGCCCCCGTCGTCGTCCAGGCCTCCGACCGGCTGCGGGTCGACACCCCGATCGGCGTCCGGACCCAGCCGCTGGACAACCCCCGCCCGGTGCCCGAGGAACTCGCCGCCCGGCTGGCCGGTCTCGGCCGCACGGTCGAGGACCGGACCTTCCCGGTCACCGTCCGGGACGCGGACCTCGACGGCGACGGCGAGGGAACGGTCGGCCACCCCTGGTCGGTCGCGGGCTCCACCCCGTACCGGATCTCCGGCGGACGCGCCCCCTCAGCGCCCGGCGAGGTCGTCGTCACGGCCGGGCCCGGCGCCGGTGTACGCACGGGGGACCGGATCGAGGTCGCCACCTCGGCCGGCACCCGGACCAGGACCGTCGTCGGCACCGTGGCGACCGCGGGCTTCGAGACCGCCGTGTTCTTCACCGACGCGGAGGCCGCCAGGATCTCCCCGGCCATCGACGCCGTGGTGGTGCACGCGGACGCGGAGCGGGTGCGGGCGCTGGCCGGGGAGGGGACCGGCATGGTCGTCCTCACCGGCGACGACCGGCGTCGCGCCGACCCCGACCCGGACCGCGACGACGAGGCGATGGTCTCCGTCAACGCGCTGCTGGGCACCGCCGCCGCCATCACCGGATTCGTCTCCGTCTTCGTCGTCGCCTCCACGTTCTCCTTCGCCGTGGCCCAGCGCAGGCGCGAGTTCGGCCTGCTGCGCACGGCGGGCGCCACCCCCAACCAGGTACGGCGGATGGTGTACGCGGAAGCCGTCGTCATCGGCATCCTGGCCTCGGCCGCCGGCTGCTGGCTGGGCGCCGCCGGAGCGCCGCGCCTCGCCGCCTGGATGGTGGACGTGGAGATCGCGCCCCACTGGTTCGCCATCGGCGACCAGACCTGGCCGCTGCACACCGCCTTCTGGACCGGGCTGTTCGTGGCCATGGCCGGAGTGCTGGTCTCCTCCTACCGGGCCGGGAAGGTCGGCCCCACCGAGGCGCTGCGCGAATCGGCCGTCGACAGCCGGGCGATGCCGCTGAGCCGCTGGCTGATGGCCGTGCTCGTGCTGCTCACCGGACTCGGGCTGCTGGGCATGGCGCTGGTCTCCGACCCCGGGGACGTACTCAAGCGCAAGACCTACATCACCCAGCCGATGCTGCTGATCGTCGGGTTCGCCCTGTTCGCACCGGTCCTGGTCCGGCCGCTGACCCGGCTGCTGACCTGGCTCCCCGCCCAGCTGCCCGGCGCCACCGGCGTACTGGCCAGGGAGAACGCTGCCGCCGGGGTGCGCAGGACCGCCGCCGTGGCCGCCCCCGTCATCATCACCGTCGCCCTCGCCGCCTCCCTCATGGGGACGACGGCCACCATCAACGAGGCCAAGGCCACCGAGGCGCGCAACCACACGGTCGCCGACTTCGTGATCGCCTCGGGCGACGAGGGCCGGGCCCTGTCCGCCCGGTTCGTCGAACGCGCCCGTGCCATCGACGGGGCCACCGTCAGCGCCTCGCGCTCCACCGGGGTGACGGTCCTCGAAGAGGGCACGGCCCTGGTCAGGTCCGAGGCGAAGGCGGTCACTCCGGCCGAGCTCGCCGCCGTCTCCGACCTGCCCGTGGTGGCGGGCCGGCTCACCGACCTCGACGACGGGAGCATCGTCGTCAACGAGGAGTGGCTGACCACGACCGTGGGGCGGACGGTGTCCGTCTGGCTCGGCGACGGCCGCAAGGTCTCGCTCAAGGTCGCCGCCGTCCTCGGCACGGGCACCGGCAGCAACGGGGTCTATCTGACCCCGCGCAACGCCGCCGGCGCCGGGATCGACCGGATCGACGTCAAGGTGAAGGACGGCGCCGACCGCGCCGCCGTCGCCGCCGCCCTGCGCGAGGCGGGCGCGGCCACCGGCACCGAGGTGCTGACCAGGGGCGAGTGGGTGGAGAAGCACTACCCGCGCTCCAGCGAGAACACCCGGCTCGGCCTGCTGATGATCCTGGGCATCGCCCTCGTCTACACGGGCATCGCCCTCGCCAACACCCTGGTGATGGCCACCTCCGACCGGGTCCGCGACCTCGCGGTGCTCCGTCTCTCCGGCGCCACCAAGGCGCAGGTCCTGCGCCTGGTCGCGGTGGAGGCGCTGGTGGTGGTCGCGGTGGGAGCCGTGATCGGCGGCGCGGTGGCCGCGCTGAACCTGCTCGGGGTGTGGGGCGCGCTGGGACTGCTGGACGTGTGGTCGGCGGTCGTCGTGCCCTGGGGAACCGTCGGCGCGGTCGTCGCGGCCAGCGCCGTCCTCGCCACCGTCTCCGCCGTCCTGCCCGCCTCCTTCGCCCTGCGCACCCGGCCGGTCGAACTGGCCGGAATGCGCGAGTAGTCCGGGCCGACGGAAGGGCCCGCGGCGGCCCCGGGGCCGTCCGGGCCCCGGGGCCGTGAGCGGACATCATCAACGATCCTGAGAGGCAGAGCACGTTGACGAGCGACACCGGGGTGATGCTCCATGAGTTTCTGCGGTCCCCCATGCAGGTCGGCGCGGTGGCGCCGAGCTCGCGCAGGCTCGCTGCGGCGGTGACGGCGCCCGTACCCGAGGCCGGTGACCCCGTGGTCGTCGAACTCGGCCCGGGAACGGGCGCGTTCACCGGAATGATCCAGGAGCTGCTGGGTGGCCGCGGCCACCATGTGGCCGTGGAGATCAACCCCCGGCTGGCCGGTTCCCTGCGCAGACGCTTCCCGCGGGTCGAGGTGCTCACCGCCGAGGCCGCCGAACTGCCCCGGCTGCTCGCCGCGTGCGGGCACGGGGCGGCGGACGTCGTCATCAGCGGTCTGCCCTGGGCCTCCCTGCCGGAACGGACGCAGCACGAGACGCTGTGCGCGGTGCGTGAGGTGCTGCCGGTCGACGGGGCGTTCACCACGTTCGGCTATGTCCACGCGATGCGGCTCGCGCCGGCCAGGCGGTTCCGCCGCATGCTCGGCGTGAACTTCGAGGAGGTCGTGGCGGGCCGCACCGTGTGGGGCAACCTGCCGCCGGCCTTCGTCTACCACAGCAGGCGCCCGCGCGACCTGGAGCCGATGCGCCGGCTGTCCGGGCACGGCCGCGCGGACTGCGTCTGCGCGACGCCGGACGGGCCGGCCGACGGCTGAACCCCGCGGCCCGCGCCGGCCCCGGGCCCCGGAACCGAGTCCGCCGCCGCACCTCACAGGTGCGGCGGCGGACTCGGTGGTGCCGGGGGTGCGTCAGGCGGACGGCTCGGCCATCGCCACCGCGATCCTGCGCGGGCCGGTGAACGGCTCCCGGGCGTGCGCGGCGAGCATGTTGTCGACGACCAGGATGTCGTGGCGCTCCCAGTCGAACCGGGTACTGGCCTCCCGGTAGCACTGGCGCAGATGCGCCACCACGTCGTCCGGGATCGGCGCCCCGTCCCCGTAGTACGAGTTGGTCGGCAGGTCCTCGGGCGCGAAGATCTCCTCCAGGCCCTCGCGCACATCCGCGCCCAGCGTGCTGACGTGGAAGAACGTGATGTGGTTGAACCACACCGGCTCGCCCGTCACCGGGTGGGCGTGCACCGCGTCGCGGATCGCGGTGGTCCGCATCCCGCCCTCGGTGAACTCCACGCCGATGCCCTTGTCGCGGCAGTACGCGGCGACCGCGTCCCGGTTCTCGGTGTTGAACGCCTGCTGCCACGGGACCCCGAAGTCCTGGTGGAAGTTGCGCACCACCCGCCAGCGCCGCCGGGTGAACTCCTCCCGCACGTCCGGGTCGATGGCCGCGTACACCTTGCGGATGTCCGCGAGCGGGGTGGCGCCCAGGGTGATCGCCGGCTCGATGCAGAAGAAGTACAGCGTGTGCGGCCAGACGGCCTGGTAGGAGTTCTCGTTGTGCAGGAAGATCTCCTCGTCCGCCGGATAGTCGGTCGAGGTGTACACCTGCCCCTTGATGGTGCTGCGCGGCGAGGAGCGCTCCGCGTACGTCAGGGGCGGCATCCCGGACAGCGCGTGCACCGAACCGTTGAAGCCGTCCACCCCCTCGACCCGGAAGCCGCGCAGCAGCACGGCCCCCCGCTCGGTGAGGGCGGCACGCAGCTCGGGCCGGTTGCGGGCGATGAACGCGCTCACCTCGGTGTCCGGGCCCGGGGCCAGGAAGACGCGCGGCAGGTATCCGGGCAGGTCGGTGCCGGTGGGCAGGGTGAAAGCCGATGTCGTCATGATGCGCAGAGCTCCTTCAGGAGCGGAAGGGTTCGAGGACGGATTGGGAGCCGGGGTGCCGGGCCCCGGCGTCCGGGGCGTGCGGATCGCGCAGGAGGACCGGTCCGGTGGAGCCGGCCGGCCGGGCGAGCGCCACGAACAGACCCCGTTCGCCGGGCAGGTCCTGGACCAGCCAGTCGTCGCCGCCCGACGACTCGCCGCCGTGCACGACGAGGGGGCCGGGGTGCTCGGGCCGGACCTCCAGGGCCTTGAGGTCCGCGGTGATACCGGTACCGATCGCCTTCACTACCGCCTCCTTGCGGGTCCAGCACCTCAGGAAGGCGGCCTGGCGTGCGCCGTCGTCCGGCAGGCTGTCCAGATGGGCCAGTTCGGATGGGGACATGACCAGGGAGGCGGCTCCGGCCGGGCTTCCCGACCTGCCGTCCTCCACATCGACGCCGACCTGTCCCGAGGTGGTCACCGCGAGGGCCCAGTGCGGCCCCGCGTGGGAGAGGTTGAAGTCGAGGGCGGTGGGCGGCCCGATCACGACCGGTCTGCCGTGATCGGGGTCCGCGCACCAGGGACAGGGCTTCGTACCGAACCGGATCCCGGCCGGCGGTACCCCCAGGTACCGGGCCAGGACCCGGCGTACGGCGATGTGCGCGCCCGCGTACCGCAGTCCCTCGGCGGGCGGTCTGCGGCGCATCACCGCGCGCTCGGCGGCCGAGAGCAGCCGCAGATCCGCGGCCGGCGGGGCACCGGGAGTGGTGCCCTGCCAGACGTGCGTGCCGCCGCTGTCCCACAGTGCGCGGTACTCGCGCTCAGTGGTGTTCACCCGGGCTCAGTCGGACATCGCGACGAGCACGCGGCGCGTACCCGTGAACGGGCGGCGGCCGTGCGACACGAGCATGTTGTCGATGAGCATCAGGTCCCCGGTGCGCCAGTCGCAGTTCCGGGCCGCCTCCAGGCCCCGGTCGCGGACCTGGATGACGTACTCGTCCGGGATCGGTGAACCGTCGGCGAACGTCACCGACTGGGGCAGTTCGTCGGCCGGGAGGATCGCCGCCAGCGCCGCCGCGGTGTCGTCACCGAGGCCCGCCGGGTGCCACTGGTCGGACTGGTTGAACCAGACCTCCGCGCCGGTCACCGGGTGGATCGCGGTGGAGGGGCGCACCTGGCTGACGCGCAGCGAGCCGTCCGCCTTCCACTCCCAGGTGGCGCCGGTGTTGCCGAGGAACGTCTCGACCTCGGCCCGGTCCTTCGTCTCGAAGGTGTCCTGCCAGCTCTTGCCGAGCCCGTAGCCGTCGTGGAGGTTCTGCTGGTAGCAGACCCCGCCCCGGAACGCCTCGCGGACCTCGGGGTCCAGGGACTCCAGCCACAGCGCGGAGTCGGTGACCGGGGTCGCCCCGCCCGTCTCGGCGGCCTTCTGGCAGAAGAACAGCAGCCGGGCCGGCCACTGGTGGGCGTACGACATCTCGTTGTGCATCGAGATGGTGAACTCCTGCGGGTACTCCGTGGAGGTGTAGACGTTCTTGCCGACCTTCGTGCGGGGCGAGTTGCCGTGCACATAGGCCAGCCGGTTGGGCAGCAGCTCGTTCATGATCTTTTCGAGCGTGTCCTCGGTGACCCCGAAGCCGCGGAAGATCAGGGCCTTCTCCTTGACGAGCTGGTCGGAGATGGCCGAGGTGTCACTGACCACCTCGAACAGACCCGCGCTGGACGCCTCCACCCCGGAGTTCTCGGGGGTGATGACGAGTGGAACCCAGCTGTTGGACGCGTTCATGCGGTTTCTCCTTGTGCATCGGACGGTGCGTCGGTTCGGTCTTCGGACGGTGCGTCGGTTCGGTCTTCGGACGGTGCGTCGGGTCGTGCGTCGGTTCGGTCTTCGGACGGTGCGTCGGACGAGTGATGAGTGAGCCGGTGGAGCCGGGAGAGCTTGGACAGGGCGGCGGTGAGCGCCAGTACGGCCATCACCGCGCCGAGGACCGCGGCCGTGACCGCCGCGCCCATGGCGTCCAGGAGCAGCCCGCCGGCCAGGACGCCCAGCGAGTTGGCCCCCGAACCGAACAGCTGGAGCACGCTGTTGACCCGCCCCTGGAGCGCGTCGGGCGTGATCTCGACCTGGTAGATCCCCCCGGCGACATTGACCACGCCGCCGACGAAGCTCATCCCGGCGAACAGCGCGCCGAGCAGAACGGGGGACCTGGTCAGGGCCAGGGCCGGGACCAGGACGGCCCAGGCGGCCAGAGCCGAGCAGACCAGCACGGGCAGCCCGAGCCGACGTGAGGCCCGGCCCCCGGCGAGCGCCCCGCAGGCCCCGCCGACCCCGCTGATGGAGGCGATCACACCGACCGTCCCGGCCGAGAGACCGTCCTCGTACAGGACGAAGGCGGGCAGCAGCGCGAGCGCCTGGAAGACCACATTGCTGCCGGAGATCAGCAGCGTGATCCGCCGCAGGAAGCGGCGCTGCCACAGCCACCGCACCCCTTCGGCGATCTCCGGGCCGAGCCTGCGCCGCCGGGCGGGCTCCGCCTTCCGCTGGAACGGCTTCCTGATCAGCAGGACGGCGGCCAGCGAGAGCAGGTGCGCCACCCCCGCGAGCAGGAACGGCGACCACCGCACCGCCGCGAACGCCACGCTTCCGGCGGGCTGCCCGACGAGTCCGGCGGCCCGCCCCCGCGCCTCGTTCCCGGCGAGTGCCGCCGTCAGCTGCGAGGCCGGCACCACATGGCGCACCCCGGCCCGTTCGGCCAGCCGGTAGCAGACCATCAGGGTGCCCTCGACGAACGCGGCGCCCGCCAGATGCGGCAGCCACACCCGCCCGCAGGCCACCGCCGCGACCACGCTCGCCGCGCTCAGCGCGCAGCCCGCGCTGCACAGGACCATCAGCCGCTTGCGGTCCCAGCGGTCCACCAGCGCGCCGGCCGGCAACTGGATCAGCAGCTGCGGCAGTTGCGCGGCGAACCCCGCCACGGCCGCCGCCGACGCCGATCCGGTCGACCAGAGCAGCAGCAGCGGGTAGGCCACGGAGGAGGCGCGGGAACCGAGGAGCGTGAGCCCCGCGCCGCCCCACAGCAGCAGGAAGTCGCGGTTGCGGCGCAGCGGGACCGGGGTGTCTCCCGCCGCGTCCGCCACCGGCGGCGCCGCCTCGCCGGTGATGCTCATCCGCGCCGCGCGGCGCCCGTGGAGGCCGCGGAGGTGCCCGTGCCGGCCGCGGCGGCTCCCGCCCGGCACCACTTCAGTACCGCCATCGCGCTGTGCATCTTGTTCTCGGCCTGTTCGAAGGCGATGCTCCGGGGCCCGTCGAGCACCGCTCCGGTGACCTCGTCGCCCCGGTGCGCGGGCAGGTCGTGCAGGAAGACCGCCTTGGGGCTGGTCTCCCACAGGTCCTCGGTCACCTGGAAGGGGGCGAAGACCTTGCGCCAGTCCGGATCGGCCTTCGCCGTTCCCGTGGTCTGCCAGCGCGTGGTGTAGATGGCGTCGAAGCCCTCGGGCAGGTCCGCCATGTCGTGGCGCTCGCGGACGCTCGCGCCGCGGGCGGCGGCGTTCCGCTCCGCCTGGGCGAGCATCGCCGGGTCCAGCCCGTAGCCGGGCGGGGTGCGCAGCTCCAGCTCGGTGCCCTCGAAGCGGGTGAGCGCGAGGGCCAGGGCGGAGGCGGAGTTGTTGCCCTCGCCGACGTACAGGACGCGCAGCCCGGTCAGGGCGCCGAACGTCATCCGCAGCGTGGTGAGGTCGGTGAGCGCCTGCGTGGGGTGTTCGTCGGCGCTCATCGCGTTGATGACGGACATCCGGTCCTGCCGGGCCCAGGCCCGCATCTCCGCCGGGTCGCCCGCGGTCCGGGCGACCAGCACATCGAGCATGCGGGACAGCACGGCCCCGGTGTCCTCGCTGGTCTCCCCGGTGTTGAGCTGGAGGTCGCCGGGCCCGTAGGTGAGCAGCGAGGCACCCAGCCGCAGCGCTCCGCTGGAGAACGCCGTACGGGTCCGGGTGGACGTCTTGCTGAAGTAGACGCCCACCACCTCGTCGGCCAGCGGCCGTTCGCCGCGGACGCCCTCGGAGGCGAACGCGCAGCCGTCCTCGACGAGGGTGTTCAGGTCCTCGTCGGTGAGGTCGTTGATGGATATCAGGTGGCGTACGGACGATTCCTGCACGGTGTCCTCCGGATCGGTCTGCCGGCGCGGGGTCGGGTGTGCCTGCCGGGTCATGCGCGGTCCTCCTCGGTGATCACCGGGCTCAGCAGCGGGTGATTCCCGGGTGCCTGGTCGCCGGTGCCGGCCGCGGCCCAGTCGGCCATCAACGTGCCCCGGCCGAAGCGCTGTTCGCGTCGGCTGAGGGTGGCGGTCAGATGCTTGACGACGCCCTTGCCGCTGTCGGAGTTGGTCAGGGCGACCAGGCCGACGCCGCTGCCGAGGTGGCTGAGCGAGAGGTTCCAGTAGCCGGCGGGTTCGCCGCCGTGCCCGAACTCGGCGTCGTCGCCGGTGTCGTCGACGATGGTGCCGAGGCCGTAGAAGCTCCCCGGGTGTCCGGTGAGCAGTTCACCGGCGACCTCCGCGGGCAGCAGCGCGCCCGGCAGGCCGAGCAGCGAGGCACGCATCTGGCGGGCCACCGCGGCGATGTCCCCGGCGGTCGTCCACAGCCCGGCGGCGGCGAGGTGGGCGCGGTTGCGCCAGCCGCCGTCGAGCGCGACGCCCCTGGCGTGGTGCCCGAGCGCCACCGGCCGGCCGGCGGTGAGCGGGAACGCCTGGTCGAAGCTGCTGCCCGTCATCTCCAGCGGGCCGAACACCAGCCGCTCCATCAGCCGCTGGAACGACTCGCCCGTGACGTCCTCCAGCAGCTGCTGGAGGACCCAGTAGTGGGTGCTGCTCTTGCGGAACGTGGAGCCGGGGACGAGCTGCCGCCCGACCTGCGGGGTGGTGACCGGGCCGGTGCCCGACAGCAGGTCCAGCAGCGTGGGGACCTCCTCGCCGGGCGGGAACCCGACGCTGCGGTGCCTGGCCAGCCCCGCCGTGTGGCCCAGCAGATGACGGATGGTCACCTCACCGGGGGCGGTGGCGAGGTCCGGGAGCCGCCAGGAGGTCAGGTGCCTCTCGATCGGGTCGTCCAGGGCGATGCGGCCCTCGGCCACCAGCCGCAGGGCGGCCAGTGCCGTGACGTGCTTGCTGATCGAACCGACCTGGAACAGTGTGTGCGGGGTGACCGGTTCGGAGCCGCCGTTGGACAGCACCCCGGCCCCGTGCAGCTCGGTGGAGCCGTCGGCGCCGAGTACGGCGATGCTCACGCCGGGCACCTGGTGCTCGGCCATCAGCGCGCGCAGCTCGTCCAGCGGGAAGGCCGCGGGGGCGGCGGCCGTGTCCGGACCCGTCGTCCCGGCCCCCTCCAGCAGTGCCGCGACCTGGGCGAGCGGGCCCTCGGCCAGCCGGCTCCGGTCACCGCCGGAGGCCTGCTCCAGCAGGGTGGCGAGCAGTTCCGCCGACATCACCACCTCGGCGGGGGCCGCCTCCGCCGCGACGACGGGCTCCGGCTCCGGCTCCGCCGCGCGGCGGGCCGCCTCCGTGTCCTCGTCGATCGCCGCGGCGAGGTCGATCAGCGTCCCGTGCTGGTACATGCGCCAGACCGAGACGGCCAGCCCCTCGCGGCGGGCGGCGGCCAGCACCTGGATCATCAGGATCGAGTGCCCGCCCAGTTCGAAGAACTTGTCGTGCACCCCGATCTGGTCGACGCCCAGCACCTCGGACCAGATCTTGGCGAGCAGCCGTTCCGTCGCGGTCCGCGGTGCCACATAGGCGTCCTCGGAGCGCATCGAGGAGCGGTCCGGCGCGGCCAGCGCCCGCCGGTCCACCTTGCCGTTGGCGTTGAGCGGGATGCTCTCCAGCGCCACGAAGGCCGCGGGGACCATGTACTCCGGCAGGTGCCGCGCGCAGTCGTCGGCCAGCACCGAGGCGCTCGGCAGCTCCTGGCCCGCGACCGGCACGCAGTACGCCACCAGGCGCTTGTCGCCCGGGGTGGGCTCGTGCACCGTGACCACCGCGTCGCGCACGGCCGGGTGCGCGGTGACGACCGCCTGCACCTCGCCCAGCTCGATCCGGTAGCCGCGGATCTTGACCTGGTCGTCCAGCCGGCCCAGGAACTCCACGTTCCCGTCGGCCAGCAGCCGCGCCCGGTCGCCCGTGCGGTACAGCCGCGCCCCGGCGGGCCCGAAGGGGTCGGGCACGAAGCGCTCCGCCGTCAGGTCCGGGCGGCCCGCGTAACCGCGCGCCACACCCGTACCGCCGACATACAGCTCGCCCAGCACACCCACCGGCACCGGCCGCATCGACGCGTCCAGCACGTGCACCGTCATGTTCGGCAGCGGGCGGCCGATCGGCACCACGTCGAGGGCGACATGGCTCGTCACCGGGAGGACCGTGGAGCCGACCGACGCCTCCGTCGGCCCGTACTCATTGATCATCCGGCCCTCGCCGAGCACCTCCAGCGAACGGTTGGCCGTCTCGCCGGGCAGGGCCTCGCCCGCCACCACGTACACCTGGCTGAGCCGGTCCACCTGCTCGGTGGTGAGCTGCTCGGTCAGGATGTCCAGATGGCCGGGGGTCAGCTTGATGAAGCTGTACGGGCCCGAGCCGAGCAGCGCCGCGGACAGCTCGGCCGGAGCCGTGTCCTGCGCCACCACATGCACGGCCTGCCCGGTCACCAGCGGTCCCCACAGGTTGGGGACGACCAGGTCGAAGGCGACCGAGGAGAACAGCGGCGCACCGCCCGTGCCCCGGGAGGCCAGGTCCTCGGCCGCCCAGGCCACATGGTTGGCCAGCCCGCAGTGCGGGATCTGGACCCCCTTGGGCCGGCCCGTGGAGCCGGAGGTGAAGATGACGTACGCCAGCCGGTCCGGGTCCTCGCCCCGGCCGGGCGGCGCGCCCGCCGGGACGTCGGTGTCCGTCCGCTCCAGCTCGTCGAGCAGCAGCACCGGAACACCGGCGGGGAAACCGTCCGCGTACGAGGGCTCCGTCACCGCGGCGACCGCTCCCGCGCTCTCGCACATGCTCGCGATGCGCTCGGCCGGGTACGACGGGTCGATCGGCACATAGGCGCCGCCCGCCTTCCACACGCCCAGCAGCGTCGCGATCAGTCCGGGGCTCCGGTCCAGCAGCACCCCGACGGTGCTCTCCGCGCCGATCCCCGCCGCGCGCAGCCGGTGCGCGATGCGGTTCGCGCGGGCGTCCAGCTCCGCGTAGCCGGTCTCCTCGCCCCGGTGGCGCACGGCGACGGCGTCCGGGGTCCGGGCCGCCTGCTCCTCGAAGCGCCGGAGCACGGTCAGCTCGCCGAACTCCCGCCCGGTGGCGTTCTGTTCGGCCAGCCACTCCCGCTCGCCCGCCGGGAGGAACGTCTGCTCGGCGCTGCCGCGCGGATCGGCGGCCATCGCCTCCAGGACCTGCCGGTACAGCCCCGTGAGCCGGTCGGCGTGCTCACGGCCCAGGGCGTGGGTGTGCGTGGTCAGCAGCAGATGGCCGGAGACCGCCGAGACCGCGAGCGCGAACTCGGTGCCGCCCTCGCCGCTGCTCGCCTCCGCGTCGACGAGCGAGGTGTCGACGTGGTCGAAGTCCTGGTAGCTGAAGCGCACATGGAGCAGCCGGCCGAGGTCGGCGTCGCGCTGGATGACCGGCATCGGGAACCTGCGGTGGTCCCAGACCTCCGCCTCCCGGGCGAAGACCTGGCGCACCAGGTCGCTCCAGCTTCCGCTCGCCCGGTCGAAGGCGAAGGGCAGGGTGTTGAGGTACATGCCGTAGACGCGCTCGGCGCCCGGCGACTCGGGGCGCGCGCTGCACACCAGGCCGCTGAAGAAGGCGTCCTCCTCGGTGACCATGCTCATCACCTTCAGGTGCGCGGCCAGCAGCACGCTCTTGAACGAGACCTGGGCCGAGGTGGCCAGGGCCCGCAGTCGCGGCTCCAGGTCGTGCACGGGCACGGCGGCCCGGTACTTCTCGCGCGGTGCCGAGGCGTCGCCCTGCCACACGGGCGGCAGCGCGAACGGCGCGTAGCCGCCGATGACCTGCTTCCAGTAGTCCCGGTCCGCCGCGGACTCCAGCGAGGCGAGCTCCGCCGCGATGAAGTCGGCGTACCGCACCGGGGGAGCGGTGAACGCGGCCGGGGCCAGCCCGTCGCGCAGCTCGCGGTAGACGTCGAGCAGCTCCATCAGCAGGGCCCGGTGGCTCCACCCCTCGGTGATGGCGTGGCAGACGGTGACCACGAGGCGCCAGGAGCCCTCGTCCTCCACCTGGGCGGTCATCCGCAGCAGCGGGGCCGTGGCCAGGTCGAAGGGGATGGAGCGCTCCTCGGCCATGATGTCCGCCACCCGCTGCCCGCGGTCCTCGGCGCCGCGCAGGTCCTCGACGGCCAGCGGGACCACGGTGCGCGCGGCGACCAGCTGGAGCGGGGTGGTGAAGGAGTCGAGGTGGAAGGAGGTGCGCAGCATCTCGTGCCGCCCGGTCACCACGTCCAGGGCCCGGCGCAGCGCGGCCCCGTCGAACGGCGTGCCGTCCGTGATGCGGAAGGAGGCGACATTGAGATAGGCGCGCTTCTCCTGGTCGGCCAGCATCTCGACGAGCATGCCGAGCTGCACCTGGGACATCGGGTACGCGTCGACGACGCCCTCGGGCAGCCGGGCCCGGTCCTCGTCGGCCAGCAGCGCGAAGGGCTCCACGGGCGGGGCCGCCTCGGCGGGTGCCGGGCGCCCGGTGAGGAACTCGCTGAGCTGTGCCACCGTGCGGTACTCGAAGACCTCCCGTACGCCGACGTCGAAGCCGGCCGCCCGCAGCGCGCCGACCAGCGCGACCGCGCGGATCGAGTGGCCGCCGAGGTCGAAGAAGCCGTCCTCGACGCCGACCCGGTCCCGTTCGAGGACCGTGCACCAGATGGCGGCGACCTGGGCCTCGGTGAGGGTGCGCGGGGCGACATAGGTGGAGTCGCCGTCGAGCTCGTCCGCCCCGGGGGCCGGCAGCGCGCGCCTGTCGGTCTTGCCGTTGGCGTTGAGGGGGATCTCGGCCAGCGGCACATAGGCCTGCGGGAGCATGTAGTCGGGCAGCCGGGCCTCGCAGTGCGCGCCCAGGTCCGCCGCGGTCACCTCCGTACCGTCCACCGGCACGTAGTAGGCGACCAGGCGCAGATCGCCCGTGTCCGAGGCCAGCGGTACGACGACCGCGTCACGGACCGAGGGGTGCTCGGCCACGACGGTCTGGATCTCGCCGGGTTCGATGCGGTAGCCGCGGATCTTGACCTGGTCGTCCAGCCGTCCCAGGAACTCCACGGCGCCGTCCGCCCGGGTCCGGGCCAGGTCGCCGGTGCGGTAGAGCCGGGCACCGGCCGGTCCGAAGGGGTCGGGGACGAAGCGTTCGGCGGTGAGGTCGGGGCGGCCGGCATAGCCGCGGGCCACACCCGTGCCACCGACGTACAGCTCACCCGGCACACCGACCGACACCGGGGAGAGCCCCGCGTCCAGGACGTACATGGTCATGTTCGGCAGCGGGTGGCCGATGGGCAGCACCTCGGCCGTCTCGTTCTCCGGGACCGGGTGGACGCAGGTGCCCACGGAGGCCTCGGTGGGCCCGTACTCGTTGATGAGCCGGGTCGCCGGTGCCAGGGCGCGCCAGCGGTCCAGGGTCGCGCGGGTGAACGCCTCACCGGCGACCACCAGCACGGGCGCCAGGGCGCTCGCCTGCTCGGCGGTCAACTGCTCCGCCAGGACGTCCAGATGGCCGGGGGTCAGCTTGATGAAGCTGTACGGCCCCGCCTCCGCGAGCACCGCGCCCAGATCGGCGATGTCGGTGTCCTGCGGAACGGTGTGGACCTGCTGCCCGGTGACCAGCGGTGCCCACAGGTTGGGGACGACCAGGTCGAAGGCGACCGAGGAGAACAGCGGCGCGCCCGTCGTGCCCCGCGAGGCCAGATCGCGCACGGCCCAGCCGACATGGTTGGCGAGTCCCCGGTGGGGAACGCCGACACCCTTGGGGCGCCCGGTCGAACCCGAGGTGAAGATGGTGTACGCGAGCGCGTCGGCGTCCTCGTGACGCTCCGGGGCGGTGGACGGCAGCGCGTCCAGGGCGGGGCGGTCGCGGTCCACCAGCACGGTGGTGACGGCGCCGAAGCGGTCCGCGTACGCCTCCTCGGTGACCGCGAGCACCGAGCCCGCCGAGTCCAGCATCGCGGCGATCCGCTCCGCCGGGTACGAGGGGTCGACCGGCACATAGGCCGCGCCGGCCTTCCACACCCCGAGCAGCCCCGCGAGCAGCTCCGGCCCCCGGTCCAGCAGAACCCCGACGACCGACTCCGGACCGGCGCCCGAGGCGAGCAGATGGTGCGCCATCTGGTTGGCCCGCGCGTCCAGCTCCGCGTAGCTCAGCGACACCCCGCCGAAGCCCACGGCCGGGGCGTCCGGGGTGCGCAGCGCCTGCTCCTCGAAGCGCCGCAGCACCGTGGCGGATCCGAAGTCGGCCCGCTCGCCGGTCCCTTCGGCGAGCAGCCGCTCGCGCTCCGCCGCCGGCAGGTACGAGGCCGTGGCGTCGCCCTCCGGGTCGGCGGCCATCGCTTCCAGGACCTGGCGCAGCGTGCCCGCCAGGCGGTGGAGAGCGACCTCGCTCAGGTGCTTGCGGCCGCCGGTCAGGAAGAGGTGGCCCAGCCGCGCGGAGACGCCCAGCGGGAATTCGGTCGGGCTGTCGTCGATGCTCGCCAGGTAGTCGACCTGTTCGCGGTCGACCTGGTCGAAGTCGTGGTAGCTGAAGCGCACGGAGACCAGCCGCTGCCCGTCCTCCGCCTCCCGCTGGATGTCCGGCATCGGGAAGCCGCGGTGCGGCCACAGGTCGACCTCACGGCCGAAGACCCGCTCCACCAGCTCGCGCCAGGTGCCGGTGGCGCCGTCGAACGCGAACGGCAGCGTGTTCAGGTGCATGCCGTAGACCCCGTCGGCGCCGAGCGCCTCGGGCCGGGCGTTGCAGACCAGACCGGTGAAGAACCGCTCGTCCCCGGTGACCGAGCTCATCACCTTCAGATGTGCCGCGTGCAGCACGCTCTTCAGCGACGCGCCCGCCGCCGAGGCCAGCGCCCGCAGCCGGTCCTCCAGGTCGTGGAAGGGCACCTTGACGCGGTACGGGGCACCGGCCTCGCCGTCGCCGGACCAGGCGTCGGGAAGCGCGAAGGCCGGGTAGTTCTGGACGATGCCGCTCCAGTACGCCCGGTCCTCCCCGGCCTCGCGGGAGGCGACCTCGGCCGCGATGAAGTCCGCGAACCGTACGTCGGGGGCGGCCGGGGTCTCGATGGCGCGGCCGTCGCGGGCCGTGCGGTAGCCCTCGACGATCTCCATGAGCAGCGAGTGGTGGCTCCAGCCGTCCAGGATCGCGTGGTTCTCGGTGATCGTCAGCCACCAGCTCCCGTCGTCGCGGGAGTGGCCGATCAGGCGCAGCAGCGGCGGGGTGTCCAGCCCGATCAGCTCGGCCCGCTCCCGGCGGGTGAACTCGCGCAGCGAGGAACGCACTTCGTCGTCGGTGAGCCCGCGCAGATCGCGCTCGGCCACCGGTACCGCGACCTCGCTGTGCACCAACTGCATCGGCACCGCGTAGGAGTTCAGGTCGAAGGAGGTGCGCAGGACGTCGTGCCGGTCGATCACGGAGCGGACCGAGGCCCGCAGCGCCGCGACGTCGAAGGGCCGCTCGTCACGGATCCGGAACGAGGTGACGTTGTGGTACGGGTGCCAGCCGGTGTCGCTCAGCATCTCGACGACCATGCCGATCTGCACCTGGGACATCGGGTACGCGTCGTCCAGGCCCTCGGGCAGCCGCTCCCGGTCCTCGGCCGTGACCAGGGCGAAGGGCCGCACACCGCGGGCCGTACGCACCTCGGGGCGGCCGGTGAGCCGCTCGGCGAGCAGGGCCACGGTGCGGTGCTCGAAGATGTCCCGCACGGAGACGTCGAGACCCGCCTCGCGCAGGTGCCCCGCGAGGTTGATGGCGCGCAGCGAGTGGCCGCCCAGGTCGAAGAAGCTGTCGTGGACGCCGATCGGGTCCACGCCGAGCACGTCCCGCCAGATGGCGGCGACACGGTGTTCCAGCGCGGTGCGCGGGGCGGCGTGGACCTTGCCCGCCGCGCGCACCGGGCCGGGCGCGGGCAGCGCCTTGGTGTCGAGCTTGCCGTTGACCGTCAGCGGCAGGCGCTCCAGGACGACGAAGGCGGCCGGGACCATGTAGTCGGGCAGGTCACGGGCGAGCGCGGTGCGCAGGGTGTCGGTGTCGGGGCCGGCGGCGGGTTCGGCGCCGGCCGGGTCGGCCGGGACGACATAGGCGACGAGCTGCTTGTCGCCCGGTGAGGTCTCGCGGACCAGGACGACGGCGTCGAGGACCCCGTCCTGGGCGGCCAGCGCCGCGTTGATCTCGCCCAGTTCGATGCGGAAGCCGCGGATCTTGACCTGCTCGTCGTTGCGGCCCAGGAACTCCAGGCTGCCGTCGGCGAGCCGGCGGGCCACGTCGCCGCTGCGGTACAGACGGTCGCCGGGCGCCCCGAACTCGTCGGGCACGAAGCGCTCCGCCGTCAGCCCGGGGCGGCCGAGGTAGCCGCGGGCGATGCCGCGTCCCGCGACATGGATCTCGCCCGGGACCCCGATCGGTGCCGGGTTGCCGTGCCGGTCCAGGATCCGGATCGACAGGTCGTCCAGCGGGACGCCGACGGGGCTGCCGGCGCCCGCGAGGTCCGCCGCGCCCAGCTCGTGGTGGGTGACGTGCACGGTCGTCTCGGTGATCCCGTACATGTTGACGAGCGTCGGGGCGGCCAGGCCCAGCCGGTCCGCCCACGGCCGCAGGTCGGCGACCTCCAGCTTCTCGCCGCCGAACACCACGGTGCGCAGGGCGAGCCGGTCGATGCGCGGGTCGCCCTCACGGGCGGCGCCGACCAGCGAACGGAACGCGGAGGGCGTCTGGTTGAGCACCGTCACCCGCTGGTCGACCAGCAGGTCGAGGAACCTGTCGGGATCGCGTGCCACGTCCTTCGGTACGACGACCACGGCGCCGCCGTGCAGCAGCGCACCCCACATCTCCCAGACGGAGAAGTCGAACGCGTACGAGTGGAACAGCGTCCACACATCGGTGTCGTGGAAGCGCGTCCGCCCGGCCGTCACGGTGAACAGCCGCAGCACATTGGCGTGGGTGAGGCAGACGCCCTTGGGGCGGCCCGTCGACCCGGAGGTGTAGATGACGTAGATCAGGCCGTCGGCGTCGCCGGCCGGTGCCGGGTCGGTGTCCGGCTGCCCGGCCAGCGCCTCGCGGTCGCGGTCGAGCACCAGCAGGGAACCGGTGTGGACGCCGGACAGCATCTCCTGGTGGGCGCTCTCGGTCACCACGACCGGGACGGCGGCGTCCTCCAGCATGAAGCCGATCCGGTCGGCGGGCACCGAGGGGTCGAGCGGCAGATACGCGCCGCCCGCCTTCAGCACGCCGAGCAGCGCGGGCAGCAGGTCGGGCCCGCGCTCCAGGCAGACCCCGACGAGCGTCTCCGGGCCGACACCGATTCCCCGCAGGTGGTGGGCGACACGGTTGGCCCGCGCGTTCAGTTCGGCGTACGTCATGTCATGGCCGTCGACGTGGACGGCGACGGCGTCCGGGGTGCGGCGCGCCTGTGCCTCGAAGACCTGGTGCACGGTGCCGGTGACCTCACCGGAGACGGCCGCGCCCGCGGTGAGCAGGGCCAGTTCGCTCTCCCCGAGGAAGCCCAGCTCGGCGACGCCCGTGTCGGGCGAGGTGACGGCGGCGTCCAGCAGGCGCACCAGGTGCGCGGTCAGCCGCTCGGCACTCTCGCGGTCGAACAGCTCGACGGCGTACTCCAGATGACCGTGCAGGGTGCCGTCCGCGGCCTCCCGCAGCTGGAGATCGAGGTCGTACTTGGCGGCGTTGCCCTCGCCCCGGAACGGCTCGGCCCGCAGCCCCGGCAGGGTGAACGCGCTGGTGCGCTCGCCGTGCATGGTCAGGGCGACGTCGAACAGCGGGGTGCGCGACAGATCGCGTTCCGGCTGGATCACGTCGATCAGCTGGGCGAACGGGGTGCTCTGGTGGTCGAAGGCGCCCAGGACCGTGTCCCTGGTCCGGCCCAGCAGCTCCCGGAACGACGGGTCGCCGCTCCAGTTGCCGCGCAGGACCAGGCTGTTGATGCCGAAGCCCACCATGCCCTGGAGCTCGGGCCGGCCGCGGCCGGAGACCACGGTGCCGACCGCGATGTCGGTGGTGCCGGTGTAGCGGGCCAGCAGGCTCTGGAAGGCGGTGAGCACCACCATGAACGGGGTGGCGTCGTGGTGCTGGGCGAACTCCCGCAGCCGGTCCGCGAGGGAGTCCGGCACCGTGAAGGCGACCGTGGCGCCCGTCGCGTCCCGGACCGCCCGGCGCGGCCGGTCGGTGGGCAGCTCGATCGGGGTGAGCCCGGCCAGGGTGGTCTTCCAGTAGTCGAGCTGCGCCTGAAGGGCGGCGCCGGACAGCTCGGTGCGCTGCCAGGCCGCGAAGTCGGCGTACTGCACGGCCACGGGGGGCAGGTCCGGCTCGGTGCCGGCGGCCAGGGCGGTGTACAGGGTGCTCAGTTCCCGGCCGATGACCTCGGTGGACCAGGCGTCGCAGGCGATGTGGTGGAAGACGATGGCCAGCACGTGCTCGTCGTCCGCGAGGCGGATCAGCCGGGCGCGCACCGGGAGGTCCCGGGCGAGGTCGATCGGGACGAACAGGTCGTCGGTGATGACCGACTGGACCCGGGCCTCGCGCTCATCGGCCGGGAGCGCGGAGAGGTCGTCCAGCGGCAGGGTCACCCGCTCGGCGGGCGAGATCAGCTGGACGGGGT
The DNA here is from genome assembly GCF_040297465.1 of Streptomyces sp. NPDC001787. Lineage (NCBI taxonomy): Bacteria > Bacillati > Actinomycetota > Actinomycetes > Kitasatosporales > Streptomycetaceae > Streptomyces > Streptomyces sp. NPDC001787. The sequence continues at coordinate 20,833 of NZ_JBEOZE010000005.1, read as the reverse complement.
CCTCGCCGTCCAGGCCGTACCGGGTGCGCAGGATCTCGTGCCGGTCGGTCAGCCGCTGCCAGGCCTCCGCCAGCGCGGCGGTGTTCAGCTCACCGGTGAGGCGGACGATCAGCGGGACGAGGTACTGGGTGCTGTCCGGGTCGAGGCGGCTGAGGAACCACATCTGCTCCTGGCCGTGGGACAGGCGCAGCGGGGCGGACCGGTCGGTGCGGGGGATGGTGTTCCGGCGCCCGCTCCGGCGGCCGGCGAGCCGCTGACGTATCAGCTCCTCTCTCGCTCCGTCCGCGTCGAAACCGGCGGGGGTGATCGCGGCGGTACTCATGCGGTGAACTCCTTAGCCAGTTCCTGGCCGTTCGTCAGCTCTGCTGGGGAAAGTGCGGCGATCTCCGCACGGATGGCGCTCTCGGTGGCGGCGGCCAGCCGGGCCACGGTGGGGCCCTCGAAGACCGTGCGCACCTTGAAGTCGATGTCGAACTCCTCCTGGATGCGTGAGATCAGCCGGATGGCCAGGATCGAGTTGCCGCCGGAGTGGAAGAAGCTGTCCTCCACGCCGACCCGCACCCCGAGGAGTTCGGCCCAGATGTCCGCGATCCGCTGTTCGGTGGCGGTGCGCGGCTCGACGCGCCCCGCGGCGCCCTCGGCCCCGGTGTCCTCGGGCGACGGGAGCCGCTTGCGGTCGGTCTTGCCGTTGGCGTTGAGGGGGATCTCGGCCAGCGGCAGATAGGCCTGCGGGAGCATGTAGTCGGGCAGCCGGGCCGCGCAGTGCGCGGCCAGGTCCCCCGCGGTCACCGCGGGGTCCTCGGAGCTGTCGGCCGGGACGTAGTACGCGAGGAGCTGGTGCTCACCAGCCGGCGTTTCACGCGCCACCACGACCGCGTCACGGACCGAGGGGTGCTCTGCCACGACGGTCTGGATCTCGCCGGGTTCGATGCGGTAGCCACGGATCTTTACCTGATCGTCGAGTCGGCCCAGGAACTCCACGGCGCCGTCGGCCCGCGTACGGGTGAGGTCGCCGGTGCGGTAGAGCCGGGCACCGGCCGGTCCGAAGGGGTCGGGGACGAAGCGTTCGGCGGTGAGGTCGGGGCGGCCGGCATAGCCGCGGGCCACGCCCGTGCCACCGACGTACAGTTCACCGGGGACCCCGACCGGAACGGGTTCGAGGTGCTCGTCCAGGACGTACATGGTCATGTTCGGCAGCGGGTGGCCGATGGGCAGCACCTCGGAGGTCTCGTTCTCCGGGACCGGGTGGACGCAGGTGCCCACGGAGGCTTCGGTGGGCCCGTACTCGTTGATGAGCCGGGTCGCCGGTGCCAGGGCGCGCCAGCGGTCCAGGGTCGCGCGGGTGAACGCCTCACCGGCGACCACCAGCACGGGCGCCAGGGCGCTCGCCTGCTCGGCGGTCAACTGCTCGGCCAGGATGTCGAGGTGTCCCGGGGTCAGCTTGATGAAGCTGTACGGTCCCGCCTCCGCGAGCACACCGCCGAGGTCGGCGATGTCGGTGTCCTGCGGAACGGTGTGGACGCGCTGTCCGGTGACCAGCGGTGCCCACAGGTTGGGGACGACCAGGTCGAAGGCGACCGAGGAGAACAGCGGCGCCCCCCGCCCGCCCTGCGGGGCCAGCTCGCGGGCCGCCCAGCCGACGTGGTTGGCGAGTCCCCGGTGGGTGACGCCGACACCCTTGGGGCGCCCGGTCGAACCCGAGGTGAAGATGGTGTACGCCAGTGAGTCGGCGTCGTCCCGGCGCTCCGGCGCGGTCCGGGGACGCTCGTCCAGGGCGGGGCGGTCGCGGTCCACCAGCACGGTGGTGACGGCGCCGAAGCGGTCCGCGTACGCCTCCTCGGTGACCGCGAGTGCGGCGCCCGCCGAGTCCAGCATGGCGGCGATCCGCTCCGCCGGGTACGAGGGGTCGGCCGGCACATAGGCCGCACCGGCCTTCCACACCCCGAGCAGCCCCGCGAGCAGGTTCGGTCCCCGGTCCAGCAGGACCCCGACGACCGACTCCGGACCGGCGCCCGAGGCGAGCAGATGGTGCGCCATCTGGTTGGCACGGACGTCGAGCTGGCTGTACGTCACCGTCCCGCCGTCGAACGCGACGGCGGGCGCGTCCGGGGTGCGCCGGGCCTGCTCCTCGAAGCGCCGCAGCACCGTGGCGGATCCGAAGTCGGCCCGCTCGCCGGTCCCCTCGGCGAGCAGCCGCTCGCGCTCCGGGGCGGTCAGCAGGGGCACCGCGGAGAGCTTCGCGGCCGGGTCGGCCGTGACCTCGGTGAGGAAGCGGATGAACTGCTCCTTGATACGGACGACGGTCGCCGCGTCGAAGAGCGAGGTGGCGTACTCGAAGACCCCTTCCAGCGAGCCGTCCGCCGAGCGCCCGATGAAGACCGAGAGATCCGTCTTGGCGACCGTCCACGCCTCGGCGAAGGCCCGCAGGTCCGCCGCGTCGGTGGCGACGCTGGTGACGCCCTCGCTGTGCATGTCGAAGGCCACCTGGTAGAGCGGCGTGCGGGACAGGTCGCGCTCGGGCTGCATCTCCTCGACCAGCCGGTCGAAGGGCAGCTCCTGGTGGGCGAACGCGGCCACGGACGCGGTCCGGACCCGGCCCAGCGCCTCGCCGAAGGACAGGTCGCCCGCCAGCTCGCAGCGCACGACGAGGGAGTTGAGGAAGAAGCCGACCGTGTTCGCCAGCTCGGACCGGGTCCGGCCCGCGACCGGGGTGCCGACCGGCACGTCCCACTGGCCGCTCTGCCGGGCCAGCACCGAGGCGAACGCCGTGAGCAGCGTCATGAACGGGGTGGCGCCGTGCCTGCGGCCCAGCTCCTCCACCCGGGCCGCCAGCTCCGGCTCCACCCGGACCGGGACGACCGCGCCGCGCGGGTCGCGCTCGGCCGGCCGGGGCCGGTCGGTGGGCAGCTCCAGCGGGGCGATGCCCGCCAGCGCGGTGCGCCAGTGCGCCAGCTCCCCGGCGGTGAACTCCTCGGTCTGCCGGGCGCTCTGCCAGGACGCGTAGTCGGCGTACTGGACACCCGGCGCGGGCAGCACGGCCTCCCGGCCCGAGAGCCGGGCGTCGCACAGCTCGCGCAGCTCGCGCTCCAGGACGACGGTGGACCAGCCGTCGCAGGCGATGTGGTGCATGGTGACGAGCAGGACGTGCTCCTCGCCCGGCACCCGGGCCAGCAGGACCCGCCACAGCGGGCCCGTGGCCAGGTCGAAACCGCGTGCGAACTGCTCCTCGAAGCGTGCCGCGAGTCCGTCCCGGGTGGTGTCGACGACCCGGAGCTCCACCGGCCCGGCCGCACCGATCACCTGGCGGGGCTCGCCGCCCTCGTCCGGGTAGCGGGTGCGCAGCGCCTCGTGGCGGGCGCCGAGCGCGGTCAGCGCGGACTGGAGCGTGTCCACCGAGGTGTCGGCGGGCAGCCGCAGGATCAGCGGGGCGACCCACTCGCGGCTCCCGGGGTTCAGCCGGTCCAGGAACCAGAGCCGGCGCTGCCCGGAGGAGAGCGGCAGGGCCCCGGAGCGCGACACGGACGGAATCGGTCCCGCGGTGTCGGACGGGGCACCGATCAGTCTGGCCTGGGCCTCGACGGTGGTGGCGCTGAACAGGCCGCGCATCGAGATGGCGACACCGGAGGCGCGGAGCCTGGCCGCGAGCCGGGTGAGCTGGAGCGACGTACCGCCGAGCGCGAAGAAGTCGTCGTGCGCGCCGACCTTCTCCCGGCCCAGCAGCGCGGCCCAGACCTCGGCGACCCGCTCCTCGGCGGCGTCGCGCGGGGCGATGTAGCCGCCCTGCCCGGCCGCGGCGCCCTGCTCGTCCATGGCGGTGGCCAGCGCGGCGCGGTCCACCTTGCCGTTGGGGGTGAGCGGGAGGACATCGACGGTGCGGAAGAGCGCGGGGACATGGCTGTCGGGCAGCCGCTCGCGCAGGAACCCGCGCAGCTCGGAGGGGCCGAGCGGGGTGCGGGTGGTGAGCGCCGCGCCGAGCCGCTTCCCGCCGTCGTCGGCGGTGAAGGCCACGACGGCCGCGCCGCTGATGTCCGGGTGGGAGGTGAGGGCGGCCTCGATCTCGCCGGGCTCGATGCGTACGCCGTTCACCTTGAGCTGGGCGTCCGCGCGGCCCTGGTACTCCAGGTAGCCCTCGGCGTTCCAGCGGACCAGGTCCCCGGTGCGGTAGAGCCGCGAGCCGGGTGCACCGTACGGGTTGGGGACGAACCGCTCCGCGGTGAGGTCGGGGCGGCCCAGGTAGCCCTGGGCGAGGCCGACGCCGTCCGCGTACAGCTCTCCGGTGACGCCCTTGGGGACCGGGGTGCCGTCGGGGCCCATGACCAGGACCCGGGTATTGCTCAGGGCGCGGCCGATCGGCACCGGGCCGGAGGTCAGCTCCGGGTCCACGCGGTGGGCGGTGATGTCGATGGAGCACTCGGTGGGCCCGTAGGTGTTCCAGACGGCGAGCCGGCGTCCGGCCCGGCCGCGGACCCGCTCGACGAGTTCGGCGTGCAGCGGCTCACCGGCCGAGAAGAGCAGGCGCAGCGCGTAGCAGCCGGCCCAGCCGTCCTCCTCGACCAGGAGCCGCAGGACGGAGGGCACCACCTGGAGGACGGTGACGCCGCCGTCGGCGACCGCCGCCAGCAGCGCCGAGGCGTCGCGCTCGGTGCCGTCCGGGGCGATCACGACGCTTCCGCCGCTGATCAGCGGGGCGAAGATCTCCCAGCCCGCCGCGTCGAAGCCGACGGAGGTCTTGAACAGGACGCGGTCGGCGGCGGACAGCCGGTGCGTCCGGGCGGCCCAGGTGACCCGGTTGGCGATGCCCGCATGGGTGATCTGCACGCCCTTGGGCTCCCCGGTCGACCCCGAGGTGAAGATCGTGTACGCCACGCCGAGCGGATCGGCGTCCGTGCCGGTGGCGGCCGTCGCGGGGCTCCCGGCCCCGTCGCGGATGTCCTGCGGGGTGAGCGCGCGGGCGCCCGCGGCGGACAGCGGGCCGGTCAGTTCCGGCTCGGTGACCACCAGTTCGGTGCCGCACCGCACGAGGAGGGACCTCAGCCGCTCCTGGGGGTGGCCGGGGTCCAGGGGCACATATCCGGCCCCTGTCCGCCACACCCCCAGGAGGGTGACGACCAGGTCGATGCCCCGGCCCAGGCACACGCCGACCAGCGAACCGGGGCCCGCGCCCGCCGAGCGCAGAAAGCGCGCCGTGCGGTCGGCGGCGAGATCCAGCTCCCGGTAGGTCAGCGTGCGGGCCCCGTCGAGGACGGCGGCCGCGTCGGGCGTACGGGCAGCCTGCTGTGCGACGAGCACGGGCAGGGTGGGCGAGACAGTTCCGCTCAGGGAAGTCCCCGGCAACTGTGCGGCGTTCAACAGGTGCTCCTTCGAATGACCTGGCGCCAAATGCGACTCAGAACTCGGTGGTGGTGAGGGGCCCGCTCGGGGCTTGAGGGACAGCCCCGGGGGGCCGGCTGATCAGGCGGCCGCGCTACCGCTCTCCATACGGCGGCGAAGGCTCGCCGGGCGCATGTCGGTCCACACGTCGTTGATGCGGGCGAGGCACTCCTCGCGGGTGCCCTCGGTGCCCTCCGCGCTCCAGCCGGCGGGCAGTTCGCGCCCGGCGCGCCAGATCGAGTACTGCTCCTCGGTGTTGAGGACGACGCGGTAGACGGTGGTGTCGGTCAGCTCGCTGGACATGGTTCTCCTCGGTGAGGTGGTGGGGTGGGTGCTGGTGCGGACAACCGCGGGCCGTACGGGCGGGGTTCAGGACAGGAAGTCCGTGATCTCCACACCCAGGCCGAGCGCGCGGGCGCTCTCGTACACATCGACGGCCAGGGCGAGGTCGAGGACCCCGAGCCCGAACGGCGAATAGATGGTGACCTTCTTCGGCGACGGGGTGAAGGTCCGTGTCCCCGCGATGAGCTGGCCGATGGACGCGTCGATGAAGGCGCGGCCCCCGGTCATCCGCTCGGCGAGGTGCAGCGAGGTGCGCTCGCGGCACACATGGTCCGCGTCGTCCACGATGTTGTGCGCCTGGACGAGCGTCTCGGGGTCGATGTCGCGCAGCGAGATGTGCAGGACCACCGTGCCGGGCGCCGCGGCCGTCAGATCGGTGTGGGGCTCGCCCGCCGAGGTGGCGAAGGAGATCAGCGAATGGGCGGCCAGTGCCTCGTCGATGCTGGAGGCGAGAGAAATGCGGGCGTCGGGGAGAATTTCCGCACAGGCGCGGGCGAATTCCTCGGCGCGGGCCGTGGAACTGTCGTGGACCGTCACTTCCTCAAGGCTGCCGATGGCGGCCTTGAGATAGCGCAGGATCTCCCGGTTGATGACACCGCAGCCGATGAGCGAGACCCCGCCCGGACGCCGGTCACGGGTCAGCATCTCGGCGGCGAGCGCGGCACTGGCCGCCGTGCGCGCGGCCGATATCAGAGAGCCTTCGAGAAGGGCCTCCGGGTGACCGGTGCGCAGGGAGTTGAGGAGCATCGCCGCACTGGCGCGGGCGATGCCGGAATGGATGTTCCCGGGGAACGATGAAATCCACTTCATTCCGGCCGCGGGATTCTCGCCGCCCCGGTACGAAGGGAGGCCGATGATCCGGTTGGCGGGCTGGTCGGGGAAGCGGAGGAAAATGGAGTGCGGGACTGCCGTGGCGCCCTGCTCATGCAGTTCATAGGTCGCCCGGACCGTCTCGATGTGTTCCCGCTCCTTTCCGCTGAGGAGCTTTTCCACATCGGATTGACGGATTACCAGCATGGGGCAGATCAACCCTTCCACAGATGCGAGACTTCACCGAAGTTCTCCCGCACCCAGTCGTCGGAATAGATGGTCTTGAGATAGCGGTCCCCCCCGTCGGGGAAGATCAGCGCGGAAACGGAGCCGGGCGGGATGCGCGGCAGCATCCGGTCCATCGCGGCCAGCACGGCCCCGGACGATCCGCCGGCCAGGATCGCCTCCCGCGCCACCAGCCGGCGGCAGTGGACGACGCAGTCGAGGTCCGAGACGTGCACCACCTCGTCGGCCGCTCCCGGGTCCATCAGCGCCGGACGTACGGAGGCGCCGTGCCCCGGGATCAGCCGCCTGGTCGGGGTCCGGCCGAAGATCGCGCTGCCGTCGGCGTCCACCGCGACGACCGTGGTCGGCAGCCCGGCCCGGTGGATGTAGTCGGCGCAGCCGCGCAGGGTGCCGAAGGTGCTGACCGAGCAGAAGAGGTAGTCGAGCCGCCCGTCGAGGGCCTCGACTATCTCGTGCATCGTGCTCTGGTGGGCCTTCGGATTGAACAGGTTCGCATACTGATTGGGCGAGTACGCGTGCGGGACGGTGTCCAGCAGTTCGCGTACCCGGCGCAGTCTGACGGGCAGGAACTCCCCGGTAGCGGCGTCCCTTTCGTCGACCACCTCGACCTCGGCCCGGTAGGCCTTGAGGATGGCCAGATTCTGTTCGGTGGTCTTGGCGTCGACCACGCAGATGAAGCGCAGGCCGTAGTACCTGCATATCTGGGCGAGTCCGACCGCCAGATTTCCCGAACTCGACTCCACGACGACCGAACGCCCCGGCGTCAGTTCGCCGCTGCGCAGCGCCTCGGCGATCATATTGAGGCCGCTTCGGTCTTTTATACTGCCACCTGGGTTGAAACGCTCGATCTTGGCGAAGACCTCTGACTGTCCCTCGGGAAACATCCGTTCCAGCTTCACGAGGGGTGTCTTGCCGATCGTACCCAGAATCCCCGAATTCGATCTTTTCGGCATGGATTCCCTCTCACCTGTAGGCGTGCAAGGGAGACAGTAGCCGCCGCTCAAACGGGGTTACGGGTTCTGCACTGGCAGGGAAGTGCCACCGCAAGGTCCTGTCAGCCCGGGGCCGGGACAGCGCTCCGCCACGTGCCCAAGACTGGGCTCGTTCCGGAATTCACGCGTTCTCTGACTCAGGTGGAGTTGTGACGAAACCTCAGCTTGTACCGGACCGGCCGGCGCCCTATGCGCCGTACGAACTGGCCGGCCGATTCGACCGGGACCTCGGCGACCCGCACCGCCGGGATCTCCCCTTCTTCGCGGGCCGGCTCCGTGAACTCGACGCGGTGGAGGGCTTCCCCGAGGACGCGGTGCGCCGGCTCGACGAGCAGGGGCTGCCCGCGTACTACGTCCCGGCCGCGCACGGCGGGCGGCTGCGGAGCTACGAGGACCTGCTCCAGCTCGTCCGGGTGGTGGCCCGCCGCGACCTGACCGTGGCGATCGCCCACACCAAGACCTATCTGGGCTCGGTCAGCACCTGGGTGGGAGGCACCGCGGACCAGGCGCGGGCGCTCGGACGGCGGGTGTCGGACGGCGCGGTGGTCTCCTGGGGCCTCACCGAGCGCGACCACGGCAGTGATCTGCTGTCCGGCGGTCTCAGCGCCCGGCCCACGGCGGACGGCTACCGGCTCGACGGGGAGAAGTGGCTGATCAACAACGCCACCCGCTCCCAGCTGGTCTGTGTCCTCGCCCGTACCGCGGACGGGGGCGGCACCCGCGGCTACAGCCTGCTGCTGGCCGACAAGGCGGAGCTCGCCCCCGGCACGTACAGCACCCTGCCCGCCGCGAGGACCCACGGCATCCGGGGCGCGGACATCAGCGGTATCGCCTTCCACGGCGCCGAGGTCCCCGCCGGGGCACTGATCGGCGCCGAGGGACAGGGCATCGAGATCGTCCTGCGCAGCCTCCAGATCACCCGCACCATCTGCGCCGCGCTGTCCCTCGGCGCGGCCGACCGGGCCCTGCGCATCGCGGCGGAGTTCGGCCTGGAGCACCAGCTGTACGGGAAGCGGCTCATCGACCTCCCGCAGGCGCACCGGAGTCTCACCGAGGCCTACGCCGATCTGCTCGCCATGGAAGCGGTCACCCTCGTCGCCGGGCGCGGGGTCCACGCGCTCACCGAGGAGATGAGCGTGACATCGAGTGCGGTGAAGTACCTGGTGCCGAGCACCGTGGACGAACTCATCTCCTCCATGGGCCAGTTCCTGGGCGCCCGGTCCTTCCTGAGCGAGGAGTTCGCGCACGGCGCCTTCGCGAAGCTGGAGCGCGACCACCGCATCGTCGGCATCTTCGACGGCAACACCCTGGTCAACCTGAACGCCCTGATCAACCAGTTCGGCTCCCTCGCCCGGGGCTACCGCGCCGAGCGCACGGACCCCGAGGGCCTGGCCACCGCGGCGACCCTGACCACCCCGGTCCCCGACTTCGACCCGGCCCGGCTCGACCTGACCTCACGTACCGGCAACAGCATCGCCGCCTCCCTGCCCGCGGGCGTCGCCGAACTGCGGGAACTGGCCGTCGGCGGCGAGGTCACCCCGGCGCTCCTGGCGCTGGCCGAGGATCTCCTGAGGACCACCGACGAGACCCACCGGCAGATGGCGGCCCACCGCCCCACCCCGCGCGACGTACCGGCCGGGGCCTTCTCACTGGCCCACCGCTACACCCTGTGCGCCGCCGCGGCGGCCTGCGTCCAGGTGTGGCTGCGCAACCGGGACACGGTGGCCCGGGACACCGCGGCCACCGGCGCGCTCTGGCGGGACGGCCTGTGGCTGGAGGCCTGTCTGAGCCGGCTGGCGAGCCGCCTGGCCCCGGGCGTGCTGCCCGGAGCGGGCGAGGGCGCGGCCGACCCCACGGCGGTGCTCGACCGGCTGATGCCGCCGCTCCTGGACCAGTACCGGACGGGGGAGATGTTCTCGCTGCTGCCCTTCCGGCCGGCCGCGCCCACCGCCCCCGCGCACCCGGCACAGCCCCTTCTGGAGACGTCATGAACCCGATACCCGCCACCCCGTGCACCACGGCCGACCTCGAAAAGGTCCTCGGGGACGCCCACGACCCCGCCAACCCGCTGGGATTCGGGGCCGTACTCGAAGCGGACGAGCGCGCCGAGATCCTTCCCGAGGGCGAGAAGGCCCTGGACGCCTTCGGGTTCAACGCCGAATTCGTCCCCCGCCGCCTCGGCGGGCGCCTCGTCGGCATCGAGCGCCTGATGCTCATGATGCGTACGGTCTCCCGCCGCGACCCCACCCTGGCCCTCGGCTACGGCTTCACCAACTACATCTCGGGCTCCGCGATGTGGACCTCCGGCAGCGAGGCCCAGCAGCGCCGGATGGCCGACATCCTGCTCGCCGGGGGCAAGACCGCCGCCGGGTACAACGAGCTGGCCCACGGCAATGACTTCACCCGCACCGACCTCGCCGCCACCACCCGCGGCGACCGCATCCTCATCAACGGCCGCAAGCAGATCGTCAACAACCTCGGCCGGGCCGACGCCGTCGTGCTGCTCGCCCGCACCGGCGAAGGCCCCGGCAACCGCAGCCACTCCCACCTCTTCGTGGACCTCGCCCACGGTCCCGCCGACCGCGTCGACCGCGATGTCCGCTACCCCACCGTGGGACTGCGCGGATGCCTGATCGGCGGCGCCGAGTTCACCGACTACCCGGTGCCCGCCGACGCCCCGGTCGGCCCGGTCGGCGGGGCGATGGAGACCGTGCTGCGCGCGTTCCAGACCACCCGCGCCGTGCTGCCCGGCATGATGGTCGGCACCTCGGACACCCTGCTGCGCACCGTGACCCGCTTCGCGCTCGACCGCAGGCTGTACGGGCGCCGCGTCGCCGATCTGCCGCACGCCAGGGCCACCCTGACCGGTGCCTTCCTCGACCTGCTGGCCGGCGACTGCCTGTCCACCGTGGCCTGCCGCGCCCTGCACGTCCTGCCCGGCCAGACCAGCGTCCTGACGGCGGCCAACAAGTACCTCGTGCCCAAGGTGCTGCACCGGTCCTCGCACGCGCTCGGCACGGTCCTCGGCGCCAACTCCTATCTGCGCGACGGCGCGTACGGCGTCTTCCAGAAGTTCGCCCGCGACCTGCCCGCCATCACCTTCGCGCACGCCAACGCCTCGGTCTGCCAGGCCACGATGCTGCCCCAGCTGCCCCGCCTGGCGGCGACCAGCTGGCTGCGCGCCCCGCGCCCGCCCAAGGAACTGTTCGAGCTCGACGCCCCGCTGGGCGACATCGACTACGGGGCCCTGGAGCTGACCTCCCGGGGAGCCGACCATCTGACCGCGATGCTCACCCACCCGGGCACCCGGGCACTGCTGCCCGAAGCGGCGGTCCTCCTGGTGGACCTGCTGGCGGCGGACCTCGCCGATCTGCGCGAGCGCTGCCTCGCCCTGCCGCCGAGCGAACACTCGGTGGTCGCCGGCCGGGCCGGATTCGCCCTGGCCGACCGCTACTCCCAGCTCGCCATGGCCGCTTCCTGCCTCGGCGTCTGGCAGCACAACCAGCACGGCGACGACGCGTTCCTGCGCGGGACCGACTGGCTGACCGGTGCCCTGCACCGGATCGCGGCCCGGCTCGGCCACGACGTGGGCGCCCTGTCCGACTCGACGGAGCGACGGCTCTTCGAGGAACTGATCTCCAGGGAGGAAAGCCATGAGGGCTTCGACCTCGGCCGTCCGCGGCTGGCAGGCGCCTGACGTCCGGGCGTACCCGAACCCGTATCCGTACCCGGACCAAAAGCCTCTGCCGACCAACTTCCACACCCTGCACATCTCAAGGAGCCTTCTCATGACCGACCTCACCACCGACGTCACCACCGGCGTCAGCGACGACATCAGCGCCGCGGCGACCGTGGAGACCGTCCGCACCTGGCTCACCGAGCGGGTCGCGTACTTCCTCGACATCGCCCCGCAGGACATCGCCCGCGACGACCTGCTCGTCGAGATCGGCCTCGACTCCGTCTACGCGCTCACGCTGTGCGGCGACGTCGAGGACGAGTACGGCATCCTCGTCGAGGCCACCCTGGCCTGGGACCACCCCACCATCGACGCGCTCACGGCCCACATCCACTCCCAGCTCGGCGCCCGCTGATGGCGGAGACCGGACGCGGGGCACGAGCCCTGTCGGTCGGGCAGGAAGCGCTCTGGTTCCTGTACTGGATGGCCCCCGAGAGCCCCGCGTACAACGTGCAGGCCGCCCTGCGGATCCGGGGGCCGCTCGACGAGGACCGGGTCCGCCGGGCGCTGCGCTCCGTGGTGGAACGGCACGATGTGCTGCGGTCCACCTTCGCGGACACCCCGGCGGGCCCCCGGCGGCTCGTCGGGGCGGCGGAGTCGGTCACCCTCCGGGTGCGGGACGCGCCGGCCGCCCTGGACGACACCGGGATCGTCAAGGCGGTCCGGGAGTTCGGGGACACCCCGTTCGACCTCACGGGCGAGGGCACCTGCCGGGCCCTGCTGCTGCGCCTGGCGCCGCAGGACGCGGTGCTGGTGGTCTCCACCCACCACATCGTCACCGACGCCACCTCCCAGTGGCTGCTGCTCCAGGAACTGCTGGACGCCTACGCGGCGGACGGCGCCGAGCCGCCGGCCCCGCTGAAGCGCGGGTACGACGACTACGTCACCCAGGAACAGGAGCTGCTGGCCGGGCCGCGCCGCGAGAGACTCCAGGAGTTCTGGCGGGAGTTCACCGCGTGCGCCGCCGCCGCCGAGCTGCTGCCCGACCGGCCGCGCGGCGAGGACCGGCCCGGTGTGTTCAACGGGGCCACCTGCGAACTGCGCATCCCCGACGCCCTGGTGCCCCGGCTGCGCGAGAGCGCCAGACGGTCCGGCGTCACCGGATTCGCCCTGCTGCTGAGCGTCTTCCAGACCCTCGTCCACCGCTACACCGGCCGCAGCGACTTCCTCATCGGCTGCCCGACCACCACCCGCAGCGGCCCCGGCATGCGCCAGGTCGTCGGGTACCTGGTCAACACCCTGGTGCTGCCCGCCCGGTTCACGGCCACCACGACCTTCGAGGACGCGGCCCGCCAGGCGCAGCGCCAGGTCATGTCGGCGATGAAGCACATCGGCTACCCGTACGCCCTGCTCGCCGGGGAGGACCGGTACGGCAGCCGGAACCCGCCGGTGCGCATGGCCTTCACCATGGTGGCGCCGAGCCGGCTGGAACCACTGCTCCAGCAGGTCACCGAGGCGGCGGCGCGGGGCACGCGCACGGAGTACGGCGGGCTGAGCGTCTCCCTGGTCGATGTGCCGCAGCTGGAGGGCCAGTTCGACATCTCGGTGGAGATGCGGCAGAGCGCCTCCTCCCTCACGGCGGTGTTCCGGTACGCGACGGATCTGTTCGACGAGGGCACCGTCGGAAAGCTCCTGGACCACTACGTCCATCTGCTCACCGCCGCCGTCGAGGACATCGCCCGGCCCGTGTCGGAGCCCGTCCTGGTCGACACCGGCGAACTGGACGCGCTGCTGGCCCTGGGGGCGGCCGATGACTGGTGACCGCGTCCCCGTCGCCCCTTCGCCCGTACCGCCCTTCCCGACCCATTCCGTATCCAGGGGGTTCCATGTCCCAGCACCACCAGCTCATGCGGTCTCCGAGCGCCACGGCACGCATCCGCGAGAACGCGCTGGCCACGCCCGACGAGCCCGCGGTGATCTTCGTCCGCGATCCGTCCTCCCCGGACGGCGCCGAGACCTGGTCCTACGCGCGACTGGACCATGAGGCCCGCAAGGTGGCCGGCTGGCTCCAGGCGCGGTACGCGCCGGGCGACCGGGTGCTGCTGCTGTACCCCGAGAGCCTGGAGTTCGCCGCCGCGTTCGTCGGCTGCCTGTACGCCGGAATGGTCGCCATCCCGTCCTCGCTGCCTGGCCAGTACAGCCACCAGCGGCGCCGGGTGGACTCCATCGTCGAGAACGCCGCCGTCTCGGCCATCCTCACCAGCGGGGCGGCGGCTCCCTCGGTGCTGGACTGGGCCGGCTCGGACACGGCCGCCGGCATCGACTGCGCCGTCACGGACGGTCCCGCGTTCACCGACGCCCACGCGTCCGCCTGGCGCATGCCGGAGGCGGACCACGACAGTCTTGCGCTGCTCCAGTACACCTCCGGGTCGACCTCCACCCCCAAGGGCGTGATGGTCAACCAGGGGAACCTGCTGCACAATTCGCAGATCCTCAGCGAGGCGTTCGGGCTGGACCGCACCACCCGTTTCGGTTCCTGGATCCCGCAGTACCACGACATGGGGCTGCTCGCGATCCTGCTGCCTCCGCTGCTGCTGGGCGGCTCCTGCGTGCTGATGAGCCCGACCACGTTCCTGAAGCGGCCGCACTGGTGGCTCCGGATGATCGACACGTACGACATCACCTGGTCGGCGGCGCCGAACTTCGCCTACGAGCTGTGCGTACGCCAGGTCACCGACGAGCAGCTGTCCCAACTGGACCTGTCGCGCTGGCGGTTCGCCGCCAATGGCTCGGAACCGGTGCAGGCCTCCACCCTGACCGCCTTCGCCAAGCGCTTCGCCCCGGCGGGCTTCCGCAGCGACACCATGGCCCCGTGCTACGGCATGGCCGAGGCGACGGTGTTCATCTCCGGCACCGGCCCGCGCGAGCTGGCCGTCAGCCACATCGACGAGGAGCGGCTGGAGCGCCACGAGTTCCACCCGGTGAGCCTCGCCGAGGCGGGCCGCGACGTCGTCAGCTGCGGTGCCGCCGCCGCCTACGACGTACGGGTGGTCGACCCGGCCACCCGCGAGGTGCTGCCCCCGGGCCGGATCGGGGAGATCTGGCTGCGTGGCCCGAGCGTCGCCCAGGGCTACTGGGGCCGCGAGGACGTCACCCGCGAGACCTTCCGGGTGGAGACCGCGGACGGGGACGGCGGATATGTCAGGAGCGGTGACCTGGGGACGGTCCACGAGGGCGAGATCTATGTCACCGGACGCATCAAGGAACTGATCATCCTGCGCGGCCGGAACATCTACCCGCAGGACGTCGAGCACTTCCTCCGGGTGGAGGAGGACGAGCTGGTCGGCCTGTTCGGCGCGGCCTTCGTCGTCCCCGTCCAGCAGCCCGACGGCGGCGTGGAGGAGCAGCTGGTCGTGGCCCACGAGGTCCGCGGCGGCATCGGCCAGGACGGCCTCGCCGAGCTGGCCGGCCGGATCAAGGCCCACATCGCGCGCGGGTTCAGCGTGCGGCCGGGGGCCGTCGTCCTGGTCCGGCGCGGCGGCATCCTGCGCACCACGAGCGGCAAGATCCAGCGTGCCGCGATCCGCGCCACCTTCCTGAACGGCGAGCTGGAGAGCCGCCACCTGGACGTGAACGACCAGGTCGGCCTGCTGCTCGCCGGGGCCCGGGAGGCCCGCGCGGCTGCCTGAGGGAGCTGACCCACGCGAAGGGCGGGCCCGGACGACCCGGGCCCGCCCTTCGCGTGCGTGCGTGCCGATCAGTGCTGTTCGAGGCTCCGCAGCACCAGACCGGTGGGCGGCTTCGGTCCGAACGATGTCGACTTGCGCGGCATCGTGACCCCCTCACCGGCGAGCAGCCGGACGACCTCCTCGCGCACCGGGTGGAGCAGGACCGCCGTGCCGCCCAGCCGGTGCGCACGCTCGGCCGCCTCGCGGGCGTCGTGGACGTAGGCGATGTCCGCCGGGCCGTCCGGGATCCTCCACAGATGGTCGAGCAGGGTGGCGTGCAGGACCGCGGCGTCCAGCGCCCGCCAGGCGGGGGGCCGGTCCTCGGGGAGCGTACGGGCGAGCAGGTCCGGGTCGGGCCGGTCGACGAGGTGGAAGTCCGTGCCGCCGGTGAGCAGGAAGGCGTTGCCGTAGCGGGCGGCCTCGGCCAGCACCTCCAGGGCGGCGGGCAGGGGGGCCGCGACCGGCCGGACCCGGAAGGAGCCCTCGACCGCCGCCAGCGCCTCGGCCACCGGCAGCCGGCGCAGGACCCGGTGGATCGCACGGACCTGGAAGGGGTGGCGGGCGGTGTCCACCAGCAGGACGAGCCCGAAGTCCCAGGCGTCCGGGCGGGGCCGTTCGGCACGCAGCCGCAGATACGTCGCCCAGCGGTGGTGCCCGTCCGCGATCAGCGCCTGCCGGCCGGAGAGATCGGCGTCGATCTCCGCCAGCTCGGCCGGGTCCGTGACCGCCCACAGCCGGTGCCGGGTCCCGTCCGGGGTGGCGGTCGTCAGCAGCGGGGGGCGTGCCGCGGTCCGTTCGACGACGGCCCCGGCCCCGTACGGGCCGCCGTCCCCCCGGTAGGCGAGCAGCAGCGGCTCCAGATGCGCGGCCGTCGCCCGCATCAGACCGGCCCGGTCCTCGACGATGTGCGGCATCACCGCCTCGTGCGGCAGGACGATGCCCTCGTCCGGCTCGGAGAGCCGCAGTGCCCCGATCAGCCCGCGCTGCACGAAGTCCTCGCCGCGCTGCTCGCTCACGTACAGCGCGGGCTCGGAGTCCGGGGCGAGCACGCCCCCCGACAGCCAGCCGCGCAGGGTGGCGGCGGCGCGCTCGGCGCGGGCGGCGGGGGTGGCCCCCTGCGGCAGGATCAGCCGCACGATGCTGTGCGGATGGGCGGAGTCCGGATGGTGCGGCCCGTCCGGGCCCGCCCCGGCCGTGTACGGCGGCGAGGTCACGGCCGCGAGGCTGCCGACCCGCTCGGGGACGTAGCGCAGACCGCGGAAGGGATGGAGCTGCAGGCCGTTGCCCGCAGGGCCCGTGGATGTCATTGGCGCATCGTAGGAAGGCGCCTTTTCGATCCGATTTCACGCCGGGAAACCGGCGGGCGGCCGGAATCCGCCCGCCCGCCGGCCCCGTCTACCGGGTGCCGAGCAGCTGGGCCAGGGCGTCCGCGTCGACCCGGACCCCGAGCCGGGTGGTGGCGACCATGTCCGTGATCTGCGCGGTGCGTTCCTCCCACGCGGTGGCGGCCAGGAAGCGGAAGATGTCCCGGGCGTGCTGGAGCCGGGCGATCGCCGCGGGCTCGCCCCGGACGGCCTCCGCACAGGCCCGGTCGGTCTCGATCCGGGCCTGGAGGAACCGGTCCCCGACGTCCTCGGCGGCGGTGAGCGCCTCGCGCAGAATGGCCTCCGCCTCGGTGGAACGATTCTGCCGCCACTGCGCCTCGCCGAGGGCCCGCAGGGCGTACGCCTCGCCCAGCCGGTCGCCCTGTGCACGTGTCAGTGCGATGACTTCACGGCAGGCACGCTCGACACGCGGCAGTTCGCCCGCCCGGAGGTAGGCCTCCGCCAGCCGGTAGATGTTCTGCGCCTTGCCGCGTACGGAACCGGCCTCGTCGCTCGTCCGGATGGCCTCGCGCAACAGCGTGATGCCGAGATCCGTCTCGCCGCGCTCCAGCTCGATCTGGGCGAGCAGCCCGAGCGCGTGGGAGCGGCTGGTCGGGTCGTCGGTGCGGCCGAAGTAGTCGAGCGCCGCGCGGCAGTGCCCGGCGGCGTTGTCGAGGTCCCCCTTGAAACGGGAGCACAGCGCCAGGTTGCGCAGCACGATGGCCCGCTCATGGAGGTCGTCGCTCCGCTCCAGCAGCTCCATCGCCGAGGAGAGCAGGGAGTCGGCCTCGGCGTAGCGCCGCTGGTAGATCGCCAGCGTGCCGAGCGAGCGCAGCATGATCGTGGCCCCCGGGTCGTCGCCCGCGCTGCGGGCGCCGTCCAAGGCGGTCTGCGCGGTCTGCTGCCAGTCCTCCAGGTAGTTGCGCATCTCGAAGAGCGGCATGGTGCGCGCGGTCAGCCCCCAGGCGTGCGCGGAGGCCCCGCTCTGCGCGGCGTGGGCGACCATGCTGACGAGGGAGGTGCGCTCCGACTCGAACCACTCCAGGGGGTCGGCCAGCAGGTCCGCGACCGTCCCCTCGGGGAGCGTCACTTCGAGCCGGGCCCGGTGCGGGGCGAGATGGCCCTTGCCGTACAGCTGTCTGTGCGCGGCGTCGGCCAGGGTGAGCATGGTGCCGTAGGCCCGCTCGACCGTGTCCTCCCGGTCGCTCTCGGAGTCCTCGGCGTGCGCCCGCTCCCAGGCGAACAGCCGCAGCAGCTCCTGGAACCGGAACCGGACGGGCGCGCCCGGGACGATGGTGGAGACCTCCAGCAGCTGGGCGTCCACGAGTTGTTCGAGCAGGTCCTCGGCCTCGTCGATGTCCACGTCGAGGACGGCCGCGGCCGTCCAGGCGGCGAACGTGGTCACGGGCAGCAGCCCGAGCCGCCGGTAGAGCCGCGCGGCGTCCGGGGACAACTCCCGGTAGCTGAGCCAGAATCCGGCCCGCACACCACCGTCGTTCGGGCTCAGGACGTCCAGCCTGCGGTAGCGGTCCTCCAGCCGGGAGGTCAGCTGGCGCAGCGACCAGTGGGGCCGGGTGGCCAGCCGGCCCGCCGCGATGCGCAGGGCCAGCGGCAGCCGCCCGCACAGATCGACCAGCCGGGCCGCGGAGGCCGGATCGGTGGCGACCCGCTCGGCCCCGATGACGGTGGCGAGCATGCTGTCGGCCTCGTCCGGCGTCATCAGCTTGAGGTGGATCCGTACCGCCGCGTAGTCGCTGGTCAGTTCGTCCAGCGGGTCACGGCTCGTGATCAGTACGAAGCACTGGCCGCGCCCGGGAAGCAGCGGCTGGATCTGGGTGAACGAGCGGACGTCGTCCAGGATGATCAGCAGCTTGCGGTTGTTCAGGAGCGAGCGGTAGAGCGCGGACCGCTCCTGGAGATGGGCCGGGATCTGGGCGCTGGGCACACCGAGACCGCGCAGCGACTGGTCGAGCACGGACATCGGCGACAGCGGCTGGTCGAACTCGTGATAGCCGTGTACGTCGATGAAGAGCTGGCCGTCCGGGAACCGTTCGGCGACCCGGTTCGCCCAGTGCGCGGCCAGCGCGCTCTTGCCGATGCCGCTCACCCCGGAGATGACCGCGACCGAGAGGGGCCCGCGGTCGCCCGCGTCGGGCAGCAGCGCGTCCAGCACGTCGATCTCCGGCAGCCGGCCGGTGAACGCGGTGACGGGGAGCGGGAGTTGCGCGGGCACGGCGACGGCCACCCCATGGGTGTGCCCGGCGGGAGCGGGTACGGGGTCCGGGGCGGCGGGGTGCGGGGCGGCGGCGGGCACGGCGGACTGCCGGCCCGGGGCCGGGCGGAGCGGCGGGGCGGTGGCGAGGGGCGCGGACGGAACGGAGGCCGGTGCGGAGGTCCGCGCGGCGGTCTGCGCGGAGGCCGGCGCCGTGTGGGACGCGGCGGGTGGGCGACGGGCGGCCGGGGCGGGCTGGGAGGTGAACCCCTCCAGTTCGTTCGCGTCCTGGAGGATCCGCTGGTGCACTTCCTGGAGCGCGGGCCCCGGCTCGATGCCCAGCTCGTCGACGAGGGCCCGGCGCCCCTCCCGGTACACCTGGAGGGCCTCCGCCCGCCGCCCGGCCAGATGGTGCGCGTGCATGAGATGCGCCCTGGCCTGCTCGCGCAGGGGGTGCTCCTTGACGAGGGCGGTGAGCCGGGTGATGACCGAGTGGTGCCCGCCGAGCCGCAGTTGCAGCGCGGCGTACTCCTCGTTGATGTCCAGCCTGAATTCGGACAACTGTGTGACCGTGTCGTCGATCCGGTCGCCCGTCAGGCCTTCCAGGACGGGGCCGCGCCACAGGGCGAGCGAGTGCTCGAAGAGCGCGGTCGCCTCATCCACGCGTTCGTCGTGCGCCGAGGTCAGACGGGCCCGCGCGACCGATTCGCTCAGGTCCTGAAGATCGATATAGCTGTTCCTCGAATGGAGAATGTAGCCCGGGTGCCGCGTCTCGATGAGATCTTTGACCGATGCCTTTTCCCGGAAGATTTTACGAAGCGTAGTAATGCAAATGGCTATTTGGTTACGCGCGGTGGTCGGCGGGGTGCCCTGCCACACCGCCTCCGTCAGCGCCGCGACCGAGACGGTGCGGTCCGGCGAGAGCAGCAGTGTGGCCAGGACGGCCCGTTGACGTGCGCTGCTGACCCGGATCGTCTCGCCGTTGGCCGAAATCTCCAGCGGCCCCAGCAGTTTGAAGGACAGCGTGTGCGTCACTGCATGTTCCCATCCCGGTCGTATGCCCGACGGCATGCGGTCGCCATGAACCGTTCCTGTATGACGTGGCTGAAAAGAACACGCGGACGGTCGGGCTCCGGGATCTTCGTGCACTGCTGTGCCCGGGAGTCGGCGGGCTGTCGCCCGGGAGCCGATCCCGTTGTTCCGCCCTCATGGCCGGTCGGCCGGTAACACACGGATGACCGGGCGGCGTTGGTCGAAAGCGGACAATGGGCAGCAGTAGACATGTTTCCAATGATCACTACCCGGGGCACAAAGTCAATGCGGATTCCCCGGATCAATGCGTGTCGCGATTCTTGACATAATTCTGGCACGGGAGTGTCGGACGGGTGGGCGGGCCGCCGGGGTTCTCCGGCGGCAGCCGGCCGCCACCGGTCGACCGGCGAGGTCTGCATGGGCTCTGATCAGGTACGACGAGGTCGTCGCCGCCGCCGGGAACAACCGGCGAGATCGTTACCGTACCTGCCTCGCACGGATTTCGTGTCAGGGGGGCCAATCCTGCGGGGAATCCTGTGAATCCCCTTATGCGGGCGGCCGGTCATACATCGGCGGGCTGTCGCGCACCGTTACCCGGAATGCAATAATCCGCAGCCCGTTTCGGTTGCTTTACCCGATATCTTCCGGTGAATCGATGCAGTGTGTTCATGTGATCGGATATCGGAGAGCGGTGGAGAGGCGGCCGAGAGGGATCGCGGCCTTACGCGTCCTTGCGGGGCGCTTGCCGGATCGGCTGTCCGTCCTCAACGGCGCGTAAATGAAAGGGCGTTGATGGGATTAACCGGCCGCTTCGGCCAGGGATTACCGGACAGCCCCGAGGAAAGGGCAATGCGGGCCGGCGCCCCGTCCGAGGGCCGTCCGCCGGGGAGCGGTGGGGACGGGTGGTAATTGCCGGACGTATATGACGCGCGGGCCCGCACGGCTCGCGGCCCTGGGGGCGGGGGCGGCGGCCGGTGCGTCGGCCGTGAGCCGGGCGGGGGCCCCCCCCCCCCGCGCACCGCAAGAGGCGCCCCCCCGGCCCCGCGCCCCCCACACGGCCC